>CAKQTE010000001.1 GCA_934276485.1 uncultured Spirochaetales bacterium
AGTATAAATTGGATTATTTCTTTATATTTAAAGAAATTATTTGATTTATGTTCCGGATTTTGAAGTAATTTGGATCAATTAAAAACCATAGAGGAAGATTTTAGACGCTATGCGACTGAATAGTTACGAACTGTTATGCTTTATCTTCAATTACTCTTCTGGCCAAAGACCAAGCTCTGGAGCAATTCTTGTGATACCATCAATTGTTGTTTGGATCAATGTTGGAATATCGATATCAAGCATCTTTGCTCCTTCCTCGATAATTGAGCGATTGACACCTGCTGCAAAGCCCTTGCTTGACCACTTTTTCTTTACAGATTTAACTGTCATACCCTTCATTTTCTCAGGACGCATTAAAGCTGTTGCGTTCACAAGTCCACAAAGCTCATCGATTGCAAAGAGAACCCTTTCCATTGTCTTTTCTGGCTTTATGCTTGTGCAGATTCCATAGCCATGGCTACAGACTGCATGGATAAACTCCTCATCTGCACCAATTTCCTTCAATAGCTCTGGTGCTTTCTTGCAATGTTCTTCTGGGAACATCTCCCAGTCGATATCATGCAGGAGTCCTACAAGGCCCCAATATTCAATGTCTTCACCTTCTTTGAGTGCAAATTCCCTCATCACTGCTTCAACTTCAAGAGCGTGATGCCATAGGCTTTCTGATTTGTTGTATTTATGCCACAAATTCACGGCGTCATTTCTATTCATAGATAATTATTCCTTAGATTTTCTCTCAAGATTGCATTTTCTGCTTTCAGTAGTCCTCTATCTTCAATTAGGATTCTCTCTGCTTCGGTCTTTGCTTTCTCAACAATGGTCAAATCACCAGTAAGGGATGCAAAGTGCATAGTCAAGAATCCTGATTGTTCCTTTCCAACAAAGTCTCCAGGACCTCTTATAGCGAGATCCTTTTCTGCTATGATAAATCCATCTGTGGTGTCGCGCATGACCTTAAGTCTTTCCTTTCCATCTTCAGAAATCCTTTTAGGGTCACAAACCAGGAAACAATATGAAGGAAGGGAAGATCTTCCGACTCTTCCTCTTAGCTGATGGAGAGCCGCAAGTCCAAATCTATCTGCATGTTCAATTACCATACATGTGGCTTCCGGTATATCGATACCAACTTCAACTACAGATGTTGATACTAGGTATTGAAGTTTCTTTTCCCTGAAAGAAGTCAGGATTTCAATCTTTTCTTCCTCTTCAAGCTTTGAGTGGATCAACCTAGATGGAACATTTGGGTATATTGATTGAAGCTTTTCGAACATCGTTGTAACGTCTTTCAAGTCAGAAGAGCCTTCGTCGTCGATTCTAGGATAGACAAAATATGCTTGGTGACCACGCTGGAATTCAACAGCAATTGCCTTGAACATCTCGCTTCTGTTTTGTTCGCTAACAATATGTGTCTTTATAGGAATTCTTCCTAGAGGTAGTGTTTTGATAGTTGAGATATCTAGATCAGAAAAGATAGTCAATCCTAGTGTTCTAGGAATTGGTGTTGCTGTCATCGATAGAACATTAGGCTCATGTCCTTTGTGTCTAAGAGCCTCTCTTTGGTTTACTCCGAATCTATGTTGTTCGTCGATGATTACGTACTCGAGATTCTTGAAACTAACATCAGAAGAGAATAGGGCATGAGTGCCTATAACTAGATCGATCTCTCCTTTCTTTAGTGAATCAAGAAGTAGTCCTCTTCCTTTTCCTTTCACGTCTCCTGTCAAAAATGCAATTCGCACACCTAGTGGAGAAAGTAGCTCGGCAGCTTTCTCTGCATGCTGACGCGCAAGAAGCTCTGTGGGTGCCATGAATGCAACTTGTCCGGACTTTGCAATTATATGAAGGCTCGAGAGCCATGCAATGAGAGTCTTTCCCGCGCCTACGTCTCCCTGTAAAAGTCTATTCATAGGCTCTGGAGCATCCAGGTCAGCTCTAATTTCCTCTATGGATTTGATCTGATCTTCTGTTAGAGAAAAAGGAAGAGAGGAGAGAAAGTCCTTCTCTAGTTTTGAGGGAAGACTTTTCTTAGGCTTTCCAATCTTTGGCTTTGTTCTTAGCATTCGCATCTCCATCAAGAAAAGCTCTGTGAATGCTAGAGAATAGCGTGACTTAGCAAGGAGTGCATCGCTAGTAGGAAAATGCAAATTGTCCAGTGCCTCTTTATAGTGCATTAGATCGTTTCTTTCATATATCGAGTATGGAAGGGGATCTGGAAGAGACAAGACGCTTAGAGCATAAGAGACGATATTCCGTACTGTTTTCTGTGTAAGAGAGCCTGCAAGGGGGTAGATAGGAAGGATCTTTCCAAGTCCTACTTCTTCTCGAGTTCTCTTTATTTCAAATGATGCTGTCTGATATTGATATCTATTTCGTTGAACAGTTGCTGTAATGTACCACTCTGTGCCAAGTTTTAGCATCTTCTCAAGAAAGTCCCTGTTAAAGCACAGGATATCCAACGTATCGCCATTGTCATCTTCTCCAGTGACTTTGACAACGCGTCCTTTTTTGCCAGCAAAAGAAGAGTGTGCAATGATTGTGATCTTGCAGGTTATCGTTGGATTGTCTATTGAAGTATCTCTCAATAGACGCTCGAATCGTCTATCTTCATAGGCTCTAGGAGAAAGAAGAGGTGCATCCTCAAGAGAAAATAGGCCAATTTTCTTGGCCTCTTCTGCAAGTACCTTTCCAACTCCTGGAACATCTGTGAGCCTATGTGTTTTCATATGCTAGAATGGAAGCTTTATAGCTTGGATAGCTAAGTAGTTACATAGATATTGAAGAACGAAATACAACACGATTACCAATACCAGACTCAATACGTTTATTGTTGTTTCCTTGACTCTGCTTCTTGGACCAAAGAGACTTCTGACAAAGTCCGTTATAGGAGTTGCTGCCATAGCCATTCTGTTTGCCATATTTGAAAACATCATATTGGATGAAAAAGAGCCAATTGTCTTAAATAGAAGCATAATGCCAGCAAGAAACAGAAACAACGATATTCCATAACTCCAGAATGCCCTTATGAACAACGATAGGATATAGCCAAGGGTTAAAACGCCAGTTTGGCCAAAGAATGAAAGGATTGCTTTGACAACCTCCAACAGTCCGATAGCAATGATAGGAGAGAAGTCCAGCATCCCAAGTTGTGCTTTCTTAGACCTAAATAATCCTAGATATGGATCTACAACCTTTCCGATATAGTATATAAAGCCATATGGTTTAGGGTATGGCATAAACCAAGATACCATGATCCTAATCCAGATCAAGAAAGAATATACTGTCAGTGTTCTTGCTAATATAAGTGATAAAAGCATTAATATTTTCATAAAATAAATCACACTCCAATATATAAGTTAACTAACCCAGGCTTTATCGACTATATCCAAAGAGTTTATTTGTGCAAGCATACCTCTTGAGTACGAGACGAAATAGGTAGGTGCAGGGATTAGCTCCTCACCAGGGCATCCATCGATCGATAGCACGATACGAGTCTCTCCTGCGTTCTCTGCTAGTAAGTTAAGAAGAGTCGACAGCGCATCACGAGAGATCTTGGTATTTGCCTTCAGCTTTATATGTACTTCCTGTACAGCCTCAGGCTTTAGCTCTGTAGGAGATACGATTTTATCGAGCACGAATGAAATCTTGTCATCACGCTTTTTGAAACTACCGATAAAGCCATAGATTCCATCTACCTCTGTCTTATCTTGTAGCTCTTCATATGCACGAGGGAAAGCAACTGCATCCAAGTCTCCTTCTCGAGTCTGGATCGTGTATATTCCCATCTTTGTCTTCTTTTCCTTTGTAACTACTGTTCTTTGACTAAGAACCATAGCAACTATTTGTGTCGGACGATCAAAGATGATGGTTTCCATATCATCAAGCTTCTCTCTAACACACTCCTGAATGATATCTGAATAGACATCCAAAGGGTGGCCGGAGATAAAGAATCCTAGCATCTCTTTTTCCATTCTTAGTCTTTCAGTAAGAGGAAGAGGATCAGCTTCTTTCATCTCAAATCCTGCAAGCATTGTGTCTTCTTCGCCTCCGAAGAGAGACATCTGACCAAATGCAGAATTGGCCTTGTTTGCTTTGTCGAATTTCAAAGCATCATCAAGGTTCGCAAGAAGAGTTGCTCTATCTGTTCCTAGCTCGTCGAAAGCACCAGCTTTTATCAACGATTCAAGCAGTCTTGTATTTAGGGTATTGTCACCCTGTCTATCCAAGAACTCCATGAAAGACTTATATGGACCATTTTTCTCTCTTTCCTCGATTATTATGTCTACAACACCCGCGCCAACGTTCTTGATTCCAGCAAGACCATATATGATGTCTCCCTTATCTACATTGAACTGGCTAGTGGATCTGTTGATTGAAGGAGGGACTATCTTCAAGCCATACCTTGGAGCAAGGTTAAGGTATTCCTTGAACTTGTCAGGGTTGCCCATTTCATTTGTGAGGTTTGCAGCCAAGAACTCTGCTCTATAGTTAGCTTTGAGGTATGCTGTCTGGTATGCAACAACAGAGTAGGCAACAGCATGGGACTTGTTGAATCCATAGCCTGCAAATGGCTCTAGAATATGGAATATTTTCTCTGCATGTTCCTCTGTGTGTCCATTCTTGACAGCTCCAGCCTTGAATTTGACAAGCTCTTTCGCGAGTGCTTCAACCTTTTTCTTACCCATGATACGTCTTAGGATGTCAGCTTCTCCAAGCGTGTATCCTGCGATGATCTGAGCTACTTTCATAACCTGCTCTTGGTATACGATAACGCCATATGTAGGCTTTAGTAATTCCTCGAGGGATGGGTCTGGGTATTGAATAGGTTCACGACCCCATTTTGCATTGATGTATTGAGGAATGAACTGCATAGGACCAGGTCTATAGAGAGCGTTCAACGCAACAAGCTCTTCGATGTTGCTAGGCTGTGCCTGCTTTAGAATGTCCTGCATACCTGCAGATTCGAACTGGAATACAAGAGCAGAGTCTCCTTCGCATAGCATCTTGAAGGTCTTTTCATCGGTGTCCGAGATCTTTGAAATATCAAAAGTTGGTTCTTTCTTGTGAATAAGCTCTACTGTATGCTTGATCAGCGTTAGTGTCTTTAAACCCAAGAAGTCCATCTTTACAAGTCCACACTCTTCGATCTGAAGCATTGTGTATTGGCTTGCAAGAGCCCCTGTCTTAGGATCTGCACATAGAGGTACATAGTGATCTAGAGGCTCTCGTCCAATTACAACTCCCGCTGCGTGCAAGGATGAGTGCCTTGATAGTCCTTCTAGTTTTATTGCTGTGTCGAAAAGCTCTTCATAGACGCCACCTCTGTCTCTTACAGCCTGTAGCTTAGGCTCGTAAGCAAGAGCATCAGGAAGGTGCCATTTCTTGATTCCGGGGATTTCCTCTGGAACAAGAGCACAGATCTTGTTTGATTCCTCAAAAGGAATATCCAGAACTCTAGCAACGTCCTTGATTACAGCTTTTGGCTTTAGTGTTCCAAATGTAGTGATCTGTCCTACAGAATCGTGGCCATAGTGCTCGGTTACGTAGTTGATTACCTTTTCACGTCCTTCGAAGCAGAAGTCAATATCGAAATCCGGTAGTGATACTCTTTCTGGATTCAGGAATCTCTCAAAAAGGAGATTGTACTTGATTGGATCAACGTCTGTGATTGTTGTTGAGTATGCAACAAGGGAACCTGCTCCGGATCCTCTTCCAGGTCCTACTGGAACATCATGGGTCTTTGCCCAGTGGATGTAGTCACGAACGATTAAAAAGTATGCAGGGAAGTCCATCTTGATGATGATATCGAGCTCGTACTGTAGTCTCTTCTTTAGAGCTTCCATCTCTTCTTCTGTTGCATCTGGGTATCTATCTGCGAGTCCATCGTAAGCAAGTGCTGTTAGGTATTCAGCATCTGTTTTGTATGGTTCCGGGATAGTACATTTAGGAAGAACAGGACCTGGAAACTCGATTGTAAGCTGACAGCGCTCTGCAATCCTTGTTGTATTTTCAATAGCCTCAGGGCACCATGAAAATAGCTCTTCCATCTCTTCTGGAGTTCTGAAATAGAATTCTCCTTCCTTGTATCTTAGTCTATCTTTGTCTGCTTTTTTTCTGCCTGTTCCAATACAAAGAAGGGTGTCATGGGCATTCCAGTCATCTTTCTCGATGTAGTGAATATCATTTGTACATACAAGAGGTATGTCTAGCTCATGAGCAATCTTTACAAGCTCTGCATTGGATTTTTTCTCTTCTGCAAGTCCATGGTCCTGGATCTCCAGATAGAATCTATCGCCAAAGACATCCTTGTACCAAGCTGCAACTTCCTTTGCTTTTTCAACATTTGGAGCTCTTGAGGAACCTTCTTTCTTGGATCCAAGAATCATTCTTGGAATTTCACCAGCAATACATGCTGATAGACATATTAGATCTTCTGAATGTGTCTTTAGAACCTCTTTGTCGATTCTAGGTTTATAGTAATAGCCTTCCTTCCAACCAATGGAGTTTAGCTCCATCAGGTTATGATAGCCCTTGTCACTCATTGCTAGGAGAATGAGGTGGTAGTAGTTCTCTAGGTTAGGGTGGCTTGTTTTATCTCTTCTGTCTCCAGGTGCGATATATAGCTCACATCCAACGATTGGATTGATGCCATTTTCCTTGCATGCTTTGTAGAATGTGACAGCACCATACATATTTCCATGGTCTGTAAGAGCCAAGGATGTCATGTTGCATGCCTTGGCTTTTGCTATGTACTTTGGAATGGACGCAGCTCCATCCAAAAGCGAAAAGTCAGAGTGGTTGTGTAGATGAACAAAATTACTCATGAAAAATTAAAGTCCCTTTCTAAATGAGCTCTGTTCTAGAGCCAAATCCTGTGAAATAGTCAAAGTCTTGTTATTCAAATCATTTACGATATCTTCAAGGATTCCCTTGATGCGAGCTCTTTGCAAATCTGTAATAGATGAGAATGTTGCATCTATGAATGTAAATACAATTGTCTCTAGTGAGCTATATTCTTCATTGTCCAAAGGAAAACGCAGGGAAGAGAAGATAGTGTCTATATCCCTAGAATAACATATTCCCAACGATGGGCATGTGATAACCAAGTGTGGATTTACCAGAATATCCTGATTCCAATCAGATGCAAATGCCACGACAACAGCATGTTTGGGTTCTTTCATCAAGGATCCTATTGTAAAGTAACGCTGAATGTCTGGATTGTTTAATGCAACTCTTACTCTTGTTAGAAGGCTTCTTGGAGGAAGGGATATCTTTCCATTTTTATCCAATGCACGCGCAAGAGGAAGCCACCTAGAGTGCATACGCTTCTTCTTTGCATATCTGATTTCGATATTGGCTCCAAGTGCAATCAGTGTGCCAGGGATGCTTGTAACCAAGCCTTGTGTGCAGATGGCTCCCCCGATGGTTGCACGAGATGTGACCATTGAGCTTCCAATTTCGGTGATATTGTCTTCCAATAGGTGAGGTAGTCCACTTTTGTTGAAGTTGAGGATATTGTCCAATGAAACCATTGCACCATACTCAAGAAGTCTGTCATTTCTTTGAGTACGCTTTAACTCCTCCATATCACCTAGGTATATGATGTCTTGATTGTTAACTCTTGAAGGATATGCATCCGGGCGAGTAAGAATGAATGAGCCTCCTGCCCAGATTATTGCATCTGGATGACTTTGGATTGCAGAAGCATACTCTGTCAGAGTCTTTACGTTATATATTGTGGGTGAGCTAAGACCTTCGTACACGTCTCTTCCTCCTTAGTTCAACAGCTTTCGTGACAATGTCGATATTGTCATCTGAATCCAGACAAGAACAGTCCAGAACAGACATTTCCCTTATAATTACATCTGCTCTTGTCTCTCCTTGGGAAACAAGGGATTCTATCATTATAGAGCGTGATGCATAGCAGTCTGAGCAAGGTGTTACACCTACCATCTCATATGCTCTCTCGATATCACGCATTTCTCTTGTTTTGGACAGAGAGTCGAATGTCGTTACCTCTTTACCCTGTAACTCAAAAGCTGGAACCATGCACGATAGTGTTGCTTTTCCATCGATCAGTACTGCACAGAGACCACACATATTGCCTTTGCAATGAACATTTACACTCTCTGAGTCCAGATTTTCATTCAAGATAAGTGACAATGGCTTATTTGAATTCAAGGAAAGAGTAAGCATCTTTCCGTCGATTGTAAATTCTATTCTCATCACTTACCTCCATTTAGTATTCTCTCTATATCAAATGCAGATGTTGGCAATGTTGCAATATCTTCGCCTGTTGCCTGACAAAGTGCATTTGCAAACGCACTCATTGTCAATGCCTTTGATATGGAGATTATCGATGCGAATTGGTCCACTGGATCAATTGATTGAACAAACGAAAGGTTCAACTTGAATTGATTTGAAAGCGTTCCTCCACATTCCTTTATTGTATTCAGGATTGTCCTTCTTGCAGCGTCCCTTGTTTCCATCTCAAGTTGCTTGCTTGGAAGAGAGAAATTGCCACAAGCTTCCTTTACGATAGGTATGTAATCCTTTTTTGATATCTCCAACTCTATGATCAGAGCACCAAAGCCAGAATATTCAAACTCACAAGGAGATGCGCCTCCTTCTGCTTTGAACTTCAATTGCAAAGGCCCCTTGCTTTGCTTGAGAAGCGGATTGATTGACTTTGTTGCTGTAATAAGTTGCTTTGTAAAGCAGAATGGGAATCTGGATAGTACATCAGGACCACTGTCTGGAGTTTCGATATTGTGTTCAAGAAACAGGATTGAATCAACGAGTGATGGATCCTGGATTCTTGTGTTGATGATATTTCTCCAATATCTTGTGATATTAGGAGTATAGACAGCAGAAGAATTGACTGTGATGTTCTTCTTCAATGTATAGCTCATGATCGAGAAGAAATCGTTTTGCTGTAGCATTGTTGTTGAGAACCCTGAGATTCCAAGGCCGGATGCGAGTCCTATACCCTTGATTATTCCCAATAGACCGAAGTCACCTTTGTGGAAAGTGTTTGAAGCCCACTTTCTATTGAAGACTGCTTTTTCGGCAATTGCTGTTACTCTATCTTTTCCCTCTAATGAATAAGGAGGAGCATAGTCTGTAAAACGTGTCTTTCCTCTTTCGATTACATCCCTAAGAAGAAGAGGCGTGAAGCCAGCTTTTTCTGCAATCTTGGATGTATGGTATTCAGCCGCAGCAAGAGCCTCTGAGTATCCAAGAGAGCTACAGAATGATGCAGGAGCTTTGTTTGATAGTATTACTTCAATGTCTGCAGAGAAACTCTTAAGTGAATATATTGGTAGCAATCCTGCCATTGCTTGGCGCTGGAACTCTTCGGTTGCAAAGCCAAAAGCACCTTGATCTATGACCATCTTTACATTCTCTGCACATGGTTTGTTCTCTTCGTTAAGGTATGTTGTTCTTGTGACAACAATACCTGCTCTTGAAGATTCTCCCACTGCGCGGATCTCGACAGGAAGATTCGTGGCAATCGTTGCAATGGATGCAAGGGCAGCATAGAGAGCTGGATACATTAGATATTCATCATGCTTCGAACAATATTCCAATTGATGAGTGACGATGTTTTGCTTGCCGATTCCTGTTACTGTTTCAACTGTATTCTTTACAAGTTCTGGCCATTGCATTGGTGCTTGTATATGTAGGTTAGCACCCTCTTGCCAAACCAGCACATTGTAGCGAAGGGATGTTGTGTAAGTGGTATGTTCAAACTTGAATGTGCTATCGACACGCTTTAATTCCTTAAGGCTTTCTTCCGTTGGAGCTTCTTCCTGTCCCCAAGAAAAAGAAAGGGAAGGAATATCTTGGCTTCTTTCAAGATTTAGCTTATCAAGAGGTTCTGTCTTAACAGAGATCTTCTCTATCAATAGTTCTACTGATTCTGTATCTGGACCAAAAAGGGCCAATAATGGTTGCCCAACGTAATCTATCTTGTTGATTGCAAGTAGAGGCATAGAGCCTCCAAACATCGATAATTGGCACTTTGGTGATATGTCCTTGCCTGTAATAACCAAGAACCTTTGGTCGAGCTGTGGTATGTCGAAGCCTGTAAGTTTTACTCCAGCAACATTCGACCTCAAAATTAGGCCACAACGCATATTATATCTAGAAAAAGTCTTGCGATCCGACATAGTTACAAGACTATCATCTACAGGGCCAAAACGCAAGAATAGGTGAATTTTCCTCACACTTAGATTATTGGTTTTAATCAGTGCTTTGATTTTGCGCTAAAAGCTATTTCGGGGCGTTTTGCCCCGTTTTAGATACATGTTTCGGGGCGTTTTGCCCCGTTTTTGATGTTTGTTGCTGGAAAACATGATAATATATGGGTATGAAGAGATTTGTAGAAGTCAAAATAAGAGAGTGGATCAATTATTCGAATAAAGCATTGTTGATATCGGGTGCTCGTCAGGTAGGAAAGACATATATTGTTAGAAAAGTGTTAAAAGAGGCAGGTTTTCCTCTTTATGAGGTGAACTTCATAGAGAGACCAGATATTCTTTCATCTCTCAAAAGTTCTTCAGATTTTCAGGAGTTCGAAGATAAACTTTCTTTGTATCTAGCTGTGGAAGCTGATGAGAGAAAGCCAATCGTATTTCTAGATGAGATACAGGAATATCCAGAAATCGTGACAAAGATTAAGTTTCTTGTAGATGGTGGACAGTTTCGTTATATCTTAAGTGGCTCTATGTTGGGCATAGAGATTAAGCAGATAAGGTCTGTTCCTATAGGGTACCTAGAAGAAATCGTGATGTATCCTATGAGTTTTTTTGAATTTCTTTTTGCTATGGAAATATCTGAAAATGCAATAAATCATATCCATAGTTGTTTTTGCAATAAAGTACCTGTGGATGATATCATCCATACAAAAATGATGAACCTCTTTCATCTGTATTTGGTCATTGGTGGCATGCCTGCTGTTGTCCAAGTATTTCTTGAGCATAAAACACTTCTATCTGCGGAATCAGAACAGAAGAATATCATACAATTCTACAAATCTGATTTTATCAAGTATGAAACGTTAGATCGCAAACTGCGGATTATTTCAATATACGATAATATTCCATCGCAGCTAAACAAGCAAAACATGCGATTTGTATTCACTCTTCTGAATAAGGAAATGAAGTTTGATCGTTATGAAAACTCATTTTTGTGGCTTAAGGATGCCAATGTTGCGATTCCTGTATATATTGCAAATGAGGCTTTAGCCCCTTTGGTGATTTCAAAGGATAAACATACGTTCAAGCTCTTTCTGTCAGACGTTGGCCTTCTTTCATCATATTTCCCTTCTTCCATAAGAAACCAAATAATGATGGGAAAAAACGAAAGCAACAATGGAGCTCTTTATGAGAACTTTGTTGCTGAGGAACTTGTTGCTAATGGAATTATTCCATATTATTTCAAGACAACTGCGATAGGAGAAGTTGATTTTCTTATTGAACATAATGGAGAGGTGTTGCCAATTGAGGTCAAATCGGGGAAAGGAGTTAAAAAGCATGCTGCTCTGAATAAACTTCTTTCTTGTGAAAACTATCATTTGAAGTCTGCTATTGTTTTTTCAGAATCCAATGTTTCAATAGATAAAAATATCATATATTTGCCAATCTATATGGTCGGCCTCTTGCAAGAAGAACAGGCTTCTCGTGAGAAGATGGATCTTTCTGCATATAAAATATAACTCGACAGACTCGACAGACTCGACGTCGAGTCTTCGACGAATTTTTTTTGTCGCGTACTCGACAAAATTGATATTTGCTTATATGCTATAGAAAAAGGAGATGTCGAACTGTGGGTATTCCAATTAATCTTGATGATATTCTGTATGCAAAAAGAGTAGAATCTACTCGAATTGAGTATAAAACAAGCTTCAATCCAGATGCTGTTATAAGAACTGTATGTGCTTTTGCTAATGATATCGACAATACTGGCGGTGGCTATATTATCATTGGTGTAGAGGAAGAAAATGGAATACCTAAACTGCCTTTGAAAGGAATAGAGAAAGAAAGTGTTGATGATATTCTAAAGAAACTCCATGAGTATTGTCGACGTATCTCCCCATTATATGATCCTGTGGTAGAACCTTTTGCTATTGCCAATGGAGAAAAATACCTTATTGTTATTTGGGTTCCTGGTGGACATAATCGACCATATAAAGCTCCCAAAAGTGTTACAAAACGCGAAAGCCAAAGTTATTATTTCATAAGAAAGTACAGCTCTACAGTTATTGCATCCAATGAAGAAGAAAAAGAGCTATTCTATATTTCATCGTATATACCTTTTGATGATAGAGAGTGCTTGATTGCAGATGTTGAAGATCTAGATTTAGGCTTGATGCGAGATTATTTAAAAGCAGTAGGAAGTGACCTATATAATTATTCGCTAAAAGCTGACAAGTTAGAAATAGCAAAGGATATGCATTTAGTCGCAGGACCTAGAGAATACATAAAACCACTGAATGTTGGGATTTTGATGTTCAGTGAGAAAATTAATGAATACTTCAAATATGCACGCATAGAAGTAGTAGATATTCCTGATCCAACAGGAACCAATATGGTTGAAAAAATCTTCACTGGTCCGATTCAAAGACAATTAAAGGATGCCTTGGCATATATCAAGAATTATTTGATAAAAGAAGTTGTTATCAAGCATGGTGACAGGGAAGAGGCGACAAGAATATTCAACTATCCATATGGTGCTATAGAAGAGATTCTTGCAAATGCTGTTCTGCATAGGTCTTATCAGGTGAATGAACCTATTACCGTACGAATCGAACGCAATCAAATAGAAATAACCAGTATACCCGGCTTTGATTGTAGTATTAGCGATGCAGATATTAAGGCATATAACATTAGATCCCGAGCATACAGAAATAGAAGAATCGGGGAGTTCTTGAAAGAATTGGATCTGACAGAAGGGCGAAATACAGGATTTCCAAACGCATTTAATGCATTGCGAGCAAATGGTTCTGATCTTCCTGTTTTTCAAATGGATGAGGGCCGCTCTTTCTTATCTGTGATTATTCCTATACATAGTTATTTTGTTGAGAAGAAAACACAAACAAATAGAGAGGATGCCTATACTAAACAGATAATATCTGTTCTTAAGGACAATATGCTAACGATAACAGAGCTTAGCAAAGCTTTGGGGTATAAGGCTATTTCAAAGAAATTGCGCACAACGCTTGATGATCTGGTGATGAATAAAACGGTAGAAAAGATCATAGATGGAAGAAATATCAAATATAGATATCACAGGATATAAATGTGATATCACACATGTATTTCAAATTAACCAGACTGGAACATACCAATTCTTATCATCAATAGGCAATAAATCGTTCGCCATGCAGATGACGCTTCCTGTTCCGATTTCAACTTTCAAAGAGTCAAGAGATCTTGTTGTGGCTTTCAGAACATCAAAATTCTTAATGGCAGACTTTCCTGGAGATGCTGATTTCTTTATCTCAATTGGATAGATGGTTCCATTCTGGTAGATAATTAAATCAATTTCTTTCTTGTCTTTATCTCTATAATAATAGATAGGTGGTTCTTTTCCTGCGTTGATGTAGCTCTTATATATTTCAGAAAAAACATAACTTTCGAAGAATGCTCCTGATGCAGCACCGCGCTCTAGAGCATCGGGGTTTCCCCATTTCAAAAGATACGCAGCGAGTCCTGTGTCAAGAAAATGAAGAAGTGGCATCTTTACAACACGTGTAAGGGCATTGTTATGATATGGCTCTACAAGTGCTACAATATGCGATGATACCAATATGGATAGCCACTTTTTTGCAGTAGGTGCAGAAATACCTGCATCTTTTGCAAGTTCTTCATATACAATAGGTTTAGCTGTGTGTGATGCTACTATGATCATAAAATTATAGAACTGCATTTCGTCTGCAACTTGAGCTATGTCCCGTATATCTCTCTGAAGATAAGTATCTACATAGGAGCGATAGTATATTTCCCAATCGATATTCTCCTCTGCATATAATTCTGGCATTGAGCCCTTGAAGATCCTTTTATAGATTTCATTTATATTCCTAGGTCTTTTGAATTGTAAGCACTCAATCAGTCTCTCGGAGTCTGTAGTGAAAGGCTCGCTTGGCTCGTTGTAGATTTCTGAATCCGATAGACCTAGAAGGTTGACTATTCCAACTCGTCCAGCAAGGCTCTCACTAACATTTTGCATCAGCTTAAAAACTTGGGAGCCAGTAATCCAAAAGTCTCCTTTCTTTTTAGATTTGTCGACGCTCATCTTGATGTATGGAAATAGCTCGGTTGCATATTGGATCTCATCGATCAAAACGGGAGGTGAATAACGCTGCAAAAAAAGAGCAGGATCATGTTTTGCAAGATATCTAGCATTGGGATCATCTAATGTGACATATTTTCGCATTATTCCATCTTGTTTTTGTTCTTCTAGAAGTCTTTGAAGCAATGTTGTTTTGCCAATTTGCCTAGGACCTGTGACAAGAAGTACAGGAAACATCTTTGAAAAGCGAGCAATCGTTTCTTCTGCAGCTCTTTTTATGTAGGACATATTTTACCTCCTAAGTGCTCTCGTAAAAAAATAATTTACGACTAAACCAAACTATAGTTTTATTATAGCCGAGTTTTTAGGTTTTTGTTAATAAAATTCGGCCAAACTAAAATACGATTTTCGTTTAGCCAGACTTTTTAGGTGTCTATTAATGGAAAACCAGTATTGTCGATTCTCGAAAACTTCAAATGAGGAGTGGAAAAACAAAGAGATTGTAGTAATATCTAGCCATGGACATTCAGAAGGAAATACTAGAGCTTTCTAATACGCTTAGAGAGTATCAAGATGCATATTATAAGACAGGAAAACCTTTGGTTTCGGACTTTGAATACGATAGACTTTGGGATAAATTGAAGGTCTTTGAAGAAGAGTATCCAGAGTATGCATTGCCAGATTCCCCTACTCAAAGAGTTGGATCTGACCTTACAAATGACTTTCCTGAAGTTAAGCATACAATTCCAGTGCTATCTCTAGATAAGGCATATTCAAAAGACGAAGTTCATAGCTTCTTTGATAAAGCCATAGCAAAGGAAGGCTCGGCTCTTTCTTTTGCTGCAGAAGAGAAGATAGATGGTATTTCCATGGTTCTATATTATGAAGATGGACTCTTGGTAAGAGCTGTTACCAGAGGCAATGGGGAAGTTGGTAACGATGTTACTGCAAACATCAAGACCATCAAGAGTGTTCCATTACGTATCAATGAGCCAATTGATATTGCAGTAAGAGGAGAAGTATACCTATCGAAAGCTGCATTCAATCTATTCAATTCAGAGCTGGACGAAAGCGAAAGAGCTGCAAATCCACGAAATCTAGCTGCTGGAACAGTAAGGCGTCAGAAATCAAACGAAGCAGCAGCTGTGCCTTTGGATATGTTCTGCTATGAAGGATTCTGGAGTGATAAACAAGAAACGCCCAAAGACCATTTGCATATCCTTGCAAAGTTAAAGGAACTTGGATTTAGAACAAATCCTCACTTTGCATTTTTCGATAAAACAAAAGAGGAAGCTAAAGCCAGGCTTGAGGATGCTGGCTTGGAGGGGGATGCATTCTCTTTTGATGAATTGCAACAATACCTAGATCAAAAGACAGAAGAGAGACCTAAGCTTGCTTATGATATCGACGGACTTGTTTTTAAGATCAATGAACTTGATACCAGAGAGCACTTTGGCTATACAGAGCATCATCCTAGATGGGCAATTGCATATAAGTTCGAATCTCCACAGGCAGAGGCAGAGCTCCTTGGGATCACTTGCCAAGTTGGAAGAACAGGACGTGTAACTCCTGTTGCGGAGTTAAGTCCAACCAAGCTTGGTGGTTCAACGGTTTCTAGAGCAACACTACATAATCAGGAATACATTGACGAGCTAGAGCTTGCAATTGGAGACAGAGTATCGATTACAAAAAGAGGGGATGTCATTCCTGCTGTTGAGGAAGTTGTTGAGAAGAACGAGAAAGGAAAGACTACATACCATATGCCAGACGAGTGTCCTACATGCGGTGCTAAGCTTGTTAAGGAAGGTGCGCATGAATTCTGTCCAAATCATGAGTGCCCAGACCAAGTTAAGGGACGCATTGCATATTTTGCAGGCAGAGATCAGATGGATATCGAATCGTTGGGTCCTAAGACAGTTGAGATTCTCTATAACGAGGGACTTCTTTCTTCAATTGAAGATATCTACAGCGCAGATTATGACTCGTTGATCGGCAAGCCTGGAATTGGTGCAAAGACAGTTGAAAACCTCAAGAAAGGTATAGCAGAGTCCAAGAATAGACCATATAAGACAGTGCTTGCTTCCTTGGGTATACAGGAAATTGGTGCTAAGGGAGCATCTTTCTTGGCAGACGCAGGATTCACATCTCTCGATATGCTTATCCTGGCATCAAACAAGGACGACAAGAGTGTGTTTACTTCTATCAAGGGAATAGGAGAAAGCACTGCTGAGATTCTAATAAAAGCATTCAAGGATCCAAATTTGTTGAAGACAATATCTTCACTCACAGCCCATGGCCTACATACAAATGCAGCTCTGGATGAGGTAGAGGAAGCGAAGGATTCTATCTTTTCCGGGCAAGTTTGGGTTGCAACAGGATCTTTTGAACATTTCAATCCTAGATCCAAGGCTCTTAAGGAGATCGAGAAGAGAGGAGGACGCACAGCATCCTCTGTAACAAGCAAAACAACACACCTCTTGGTGGGTAAGGGTGGAGGCGGAAAAAGAGCTGAGGCAGAGAAGCTTGGTGTGACAATAGTAACAGAAGAGGAATTCCTTACACTCATTGGGGATATTAATGAGAAAAAAGATGAAAATACAGTACAAGGAATGCTTTTCTAGATAACCTCTTTTGTATATTCTTTATTCAATTTGGAGATTCTCGATGAACGAATTAGCTATTGAATTGAATAAAGTGCTTGAGAACTCTGTTGTATACCCCTTTCTTTCAGAAAGAGGAAAGAGAATGTTCTTTCCAAAGGGAATTGTTGCACAGAGCGCTGAGGCTGGGGAGAAGGCTAGTAGATATAACGCAACAGTAGGACTTGCAACTCAACATGGCGAGCCATTCTGCCTTGAGGATATCTATTCACAATTTGTTCCGGGCTCTTTGAAAAAGAGTCAGGTTTTCTCATATGCTCCAGGCGGTGGAGATAAAACACTAAGAGCACTGTGGAAGAAAGAGATTATCAGAAAGAATCCAAGACTTAAGGATAGGCTGTTTTCTGAACCTCTTGTTACTGCAGGTTTGACCCATACAATTAGCTTGATAGCAAATATGTTCGTCTCTCCCGGAGATGAAATTGTTTCACCTGATTTGTTTTGGGACAACTACGAGTTGATCTTCTCCGATAACGCTGGTGGTGTGATGAAACTATTCAAGTCTTTCACTCCAGAGGGGAGATTCAATACCGAAGGAATGAAGAAAGCTTTGTTGGAGACAAAGGGAGAAACTGCAAGGATAATCCTTAATTTCCCAAATAACCCAACTGGCTACACTCCATCAAAGAGCGAGGCTATGGAGATTCTGAAAGCTCTTGTTGATGTTGCTGACACTGGCAAGAAGATCATGGTCATATCAGATGATGCATACTTCGGACTCTTTTACGAAGAAGAGACTGAGAAAGAATCCCTGTTTGCATATATGGCAGACGCTCACGAGAATATCTTTGCGATCAAGGGAGATGCGGCAACAAAGGAAGAGATGGTTTGGGGATTCAGAATTGGATTTATATCCTATGCATCAAAGAACTTTACTCCTGATGTCTTGGATGCACTTACAAAGAAGACATTGGGTGCTATCAGATGCACAGTATCAAACTGCGATCGCCCTGGTCAGTCTCTGCTACTGAAGGCAATGACTGAAGGAAAGAGATACCAAGAAGACAAAAAGTACCTTTTTGATACTATCTCTGATCGCTATAACACTCTAAGGGATGCACTTAATAGCCACAAAGACAGCAAAGTGTTAACACCTTATCCTTTCAATTCTGGATATTTCATGGCATTTGATACAAATGGACATGACGCAGAGGAGCTAAGACTCTATCTATTAGATAAATACCATGTCGGAACCATCAATATCATGGGCAAAACATTACGCCTAGCGTACTGTTCTGTTGAAAAAGAGGGCATTAAAGAATTAGTTGACTTGGTGTATAATGCGGCTGAGGAGCTATGGAACTAAGTACTAAGATATACCTACTCAATGATAATGGTGAGAAGTTCATGGGAATAGGAGTCCTATGGCTGCTGGAAGCTATTGAGGAGTGTTCTTCTTTAAGACAGGCTGCAGCAAAGATGGGACTATCGTATTCAAAGGCTTATACCATGCTTTCCAATCTGGAAAAAGAACTTGGAAAGCCTATTGTTGATAGACATAAGGGAGGCCACATGAGAGAAGGAGTGCAGTTGACACCCTTTGCAAAGGAATTTATCTCTCTATATAGGTCTTTCCAGGATGAAGTTAAGTCATCAAGTCAAATTCTCTATGAGAAATTCCTACAGGAATATCGAAAGATGGAGGTGCAAGAATGAGAACAAGAGATGAGTTCGATTTTACAATTGACAGACTAGGAGAAGCAAAACTCAATTCTCCTATCAGAATGTCCGGCGCTAAAGGCGATGGTGTTGCAAACTATGTAAAGGATACGGATCAGATTCTTTATTCCATCGAAACAGAGACTGTTAATGGGGAAGTAAGACCACTACACTCTGATGTATTGGAGCTCGCTGGTCCTAGAGAGAAGATATATTTCAATCCATCACATGTTCATGCAGCTATCTGTACATGTGGCGGTCTTTGTCCAGGCCTTAACAATGTCATAAGAGCAGTTGTTAGATGCTTTTGGTATAGATATGGAGTCAGAAGAATCTCAGGAATCCAATATGGATATCTGGGCCTATTGGAGAATTCTCCATGGCCATTGATCCCACTGGACCCAGATCTTGTTGATGATATCCAGGAAAAGGGCGGAACAATTCTTGGTTCTGCTCGTGGAGGCGGAAAGCAAGTCGAGGAAATCGTTGATTCTCTTGAGCGCCTCAATATAAACATCCTGATCACAATCGGTGGAGACGGCACACTTAGGGGTGCTTACGACATTGGAGAGGAGATAAAGAGAAGAGGCTTGAAGATAGCAACTATAGGAGTTCCTAAAACCATCGATAACGATTTGTGCTTCATTGATTCCTCTTTTGGTTTTGACACAGCAGTTACTCAAGCTGTTCCTTCAGTGCGCGGTGCGCATGTTGAGGCAAAGGGCTCAATTAATGGAATTGGACTGGTAAAGGTAATGGGAAGAGAGTCTGGATATATTGCAGCTCACACATCTCTTGCGCAGTCCGATGTTAACTTCTGTCTTATCCCAGAGTGTCCATTTGACCTCGAGGGTCCAAATGGCCTATTGGAAAACCTAAAGAGAAGAATCCTTGAGCGTGGACACGCAGTTATATTGGTTGCAGAAGGGGCAGGACAGGAGTTTGCACCTCCTACAGGTGAGACAGATGCTTCTGGAAACATCAAATACCATGATATCGGTATATTCTTGAAGAATAAAATAAAGGAGTACTTTGCAGAGCAAGGTATTGCAACCTCAATCAAGTATATAGACCCTTCGTATATCATTCGTTCAGCACCAGCAGATAGCTATGATTCCATATATTGTGCACGTTTGGGCGCTCACGCTGTTCATGCTGCTATGGCAGGAAAGACACAGTGCATCGCATCTCGTGTTAACAACCAATATGTATATCTTCCTATCAAGGTAGCAGTATCAAAGAGAAGCCATGTAGATCCAGAAGGATCCTTGTGGAGAGATGTTCTTGAGAACACCAGACAGCCATTCTCGATGAAGAACTAATACAAGATTATTCCGAGCCCCTCTTTGAGGGGTTCATTATTGTAAGGATACAAATGAAGAACATTAGAGTTAGTGCTGCAGTCATTGCACACGATGGAAAGATATTCGCAACTCAACGAGGCTATGGCCAATATAAGGATTATTGGGAGTTTCCTGGCGGCAAAAGAGAAGATGGCGAGAGTGGCGAGGATGCTATCATAAGAGAGATAAAAGAAGAACTGAATGTCGATATCGCAGTCGATAGCTATCTAACAACAGTCGAATACCAATACCCAGAGTTCTTTCTTGTTATGGATGTCTATCTTTGTTCCATAGTCTCCGGGGAGATATCTCTTTCTGTACATGAAGATGCGCGCTGGCTTTCTGCTATAGATATAGATACCGTCGATTGGCTTCCTGCAGACATTGCTGTAATCGAAGAGATGAAAAAGAAGGCTCTTTGATTATAAATCAAGGCTGTTCTCATTCAGAAGAAAATCGAAAATACTCATTATAGTGACGCCTTCTTCGTCCCTCCAAATAGGACTATAGCTATTTACAATAATGATTTTCTTGAAAGAGTCAGGAATCTTCACCAGAGATGCTTGCTCTTGTTTAAGTTTCTCCCTGTCGGGGATGGCATATGCAGATTGAATGTAGTATCTTCTGCTTGCATCGTTTACAACAAAATCCACTTCTAAGAGCTTACGTATGTTTTTTCCGTTTTCTCTTCTTTGTGTTTCTACGACTCCCACATCGACATTATATCCTCTATATATAAGTTCATTGTATATGGCATTTTCCATTAAATGAGTCTGTTCAAATTGTCGGAAGTTCAATAGTGCATTTCTAAGTCCTAGATCTGAATAGTAGTATTTAACAGGAGTGCTTATGTATCTTCGACCTTTAATGTCAAAACGCTCTGCCTTCTTGATAATAAAGCTTTCTTCTAGATATTTCAGATATTTTGAGATTGTCGGCATTGAAATATTCTTGAGTCCACTACTGATGAATGTATCTGATATACGTTGAGCATTAGTCAGAGAGCCAACAGATGATGCAATCACCTTCATTATAGTCTCGATATTATCTTTGTTGTCTATGTTATATCGTTCGGAAATATCTCGGAGATAAATTTCGGTATTCAATCTATTAAGATAATTGCTTTTCTGCTCATTATTTGGCTCAGCCAATATATGAGGAAGTCCTCCATAATATAGATAGTCATTGAATGCATCGAACTTGTCTTTTCCTGTTGCTGGATAGTATTCAGAAAAAGATAGAGGAGATATGTGAACTTCATCTCCTCGTCCTCTAAATTCAGTCATTACGTCGGAAGATAGGAATTTGGAATTGCTTCCAGTGATATAAACATCGACATTTTGTTTCCTCAAAAGGCCATTCAATACTCCATAGAGCCCAATAGGAGAAATGTCTTTGTTTTTTATTTCTTCTTTTGAAATTGCATATTGAGCTTCATCTATGAATACATAATATTCTTGAGAAGAATCCGAAATCCTTTCTAGTATGTATTCATATAGTTTGTGAGGGTCTGAGAGAGAAAAGAATTTTTCATCATCGAGAGCAATTGAAATGATATTGCTTTCCGCAACCCCAATGGAAATCAGATAATCATGGTAGATATGGAACAATAAATAGGATTTTCCAGAGCGTCTGATTCCTGTAATGACCTTGATCATACCATTGTTCTTTCTCTTTATTAGTCTTGATAGATATTTATCTCTCTTGATCTGCATTGCTTTCTCTTTTTTATCTTATTTTAGATTTTTGCTACATGTAGCATTTTTCTAAAGTATACAATAGATTTGCGAAAATACTAGAGAGCGTTTTAGATTTTTGCTGCTTGCAGCATTTTTCTAAAGTAAAATAAGGGATTTTCATATTATAAATGAAAAAACCTCCAGATTTTGCTGGAGGCTAGAATTCGGAGAGAGAGAGATTCGAACTCTCGTCGGCTTTTGACCGAACACGACTTCCAATCGTGCACCTTCGACCACTCGGACATCTCTCCAATAAGTTGAACACAAGAATGTTACTCAAAAGAATGGTTCTTGTAAATAGGATGAAAGATTAACCTATATATGCTTGTTTTGCTTGGAATGAATTATGTTTAGGCTCCAAGACAAAAGCCCTGGAGCCTAAAAGCGTTAATGAGAGAAATCGTTCTCTGTTATTTTGGAAGTATTCTCAGATGCTTGTTTTATAAGAGCATCATAGTCCTTTAGGTTATAGCTCTTGTTATAAGGAGTAGGGAGCTTTCCTTCATTGATCAAGGTAATGAGTTCAGCCCTTCTTGGATCATCAAGACTAAGATCAACACCTACTATCTTCCAGTTGTTGTCAACTGTTGGCTCTACAGGAGAATTCTTGGCAAAATACTCAACGATCATATCTCTGATAGCATTTGAAGATTCCCATTCTTTCTTCTGGGAAGCAAGCCCTTGAGCTTTGAGAGCAGATGAATAGCGATAGTTGTTTACAGCTACTGTGAGCATCATGTCATCTGTAAGTGGTTCTCCCTTGAACATGACATTCTTGATTCTAGAGCCTGCTGGCTCTGATAGGTCGATCTCATAATCGATGCCTGCAAACATATCATACAGGTATCCAGGATGGTCTGGGTCGAAAGAGATGTTGATATCGCCTTCTGACCACTGGTTGTAGCATGCAGCTGACCATTCCATATAGTTCTTGACTTCCTTGCCGGACATTGGAACTCGATAAAGGGTATTGTCGAACTTGTAGATGTCAAAAATATTGCCATATGTGATGTCTCCTTGAGGAAGATCCGATGTGTCCTTAAAGAGAGCACATGCTGAGATATCAGCTCCAGATTCCTCTAGCTGGATTCTGTTGATGAGCTCTATTACAGCAGTGTCTCTGAGTTTTCCTTCAGGAAGACCCTTGATCTCATTTACAGGCTGGAATGCTGTTGTTGTTGTGCCAAGAGGTGTACCTTTTTCGCCATCTTCGCCAACTCCAGCTACATAGTTAACTGCTTTTGTATGTAGTTCTTTTACTGCAGGAATCTCTCTAAGCTCAACAGCAGGTTCTGTGTCCTTCATGTCAATGACTTCATAGCTCTTTGCTACGATGTTGTTCTCACCATCTAGAGAGAGTACGACCTTAGCGATATCACGACCACCGTTTCTAACGCCTACGACAGGAACGCCATTGTACTCTTCTTTAACTACTGTATGGTTGTGTGCAACTTGAAGCACGTCTACTTCTGGATTGACTTCCAAGATCTTCAAACCAGCATCTGAGCCTCCTTCCTCATCGAACTCTCCATAGGTTCCCATGTGAGCAGATACGATGATGATATCGACATCTTTAGGTAGTTTCTGAATCTCAGCCTTTACAGCATATGGAGCACTTTCGAATGTAGTGTCTTCGATGCCTTCCTTTGTGCCATCCCAAATAGGAACATTAGGTGTAGTGACACCTATGATAGCAACTTTTACGCCATCTCTGTTGATGATTGTAGTTCCTGCACCAGTTACGTGTTTGCCTTTTGAATCCTTTACGTTTGCAGCTAGTACTGGGAATTCTGCAGGCTTTAGGATGGACTTCATGTTCTTGATTCCCCAGTTGAATTCGTGGTTGCCAAGAGTCATGGCATCATATTTCATGTAGTTCATAGCCGCAATTACAGGATGAAGTTCTTTTGGATTCTTATTTGCAAGGTCATCTGTCATGATGGTTCCTTGGATATCGTCACCCGCATCGATCAAGATAAGATTTGGATGTGTTTCGCGTTCAGCTTTTATGTAGGAATAGAGACGAACCATACC
This sequence comes from uncultured Spirochaetales bacterium, assembly GCA_934276485.1. GTDB lineage: Bacteria > Spirochaetota > Spirochaetia > Sphaerochaetales > Sphaerochaetaceae > Ornithospirochaeta. Next base: position 23,728 of record CAKQTE010000001.1, read on the forward strand.
ATTGTTCGTTGTCTCCTTTCCGTCTTCATAAGAAAAACCCCAAATGTTACCATGCATGTCAGAAGTGCAGAGTATTTCCAATTCATATGGAGCACCCTTTTCACGAGTCACAAGCACTTCTTGAGTTGAAACACAAGATGCGAGCACGAGCAATGCAGCCAAAGCAATCAATAATGCTTTCTTCATTGACTACCTCCGTTTTAATTTTAAGAGTTCTTGAATTATAAAATTAAACTGAGATACCGTAAAGAAATATTTTTAGCGCTAGCCTTCGATATGCTTTTTGATAGCGTCAAATGATTCTTGTGACAAGACGTGTTCGATCTTGCAAGCGTCTTCTGCTGCAATGTCTTTTGGCACTCCAAGTCTTACAAGCCAATTGGTCATCATTATGTGGCGTGCATAGATCTTGTTTGCAATCTCTCGTCCTGGAGGAAGTAGGGTAATATGGCCATCATCATCCATATTGATGTAGCCAGATTCTCTAAGATTCTTCATTGCAATTGAAACAGATGGCTTTGAAAAGCTCATCTTGTTTGCGATATCGATAGATCTTACAACATCCTGTGACTGTTCAAGCATCAAGATAGTTTCTAGATAGTTTTCTGCTGATTCTTGTATTTTCATGATTGTACCTAAATGAAAATATAACACACAAAAGAATGGTTAACAAGAATAGCAATAAGTCTTGACTAACTAAGTTAGTTTATGCTAACACTAAGGCTGGTTAGATAGGGCTAACCAAAGAAGGTATGGCTTATGATTCCATTGACACTAGTTTCAAATGGTAGCGCTGTTCGAATTATGCGTATTGGGGGATCTGCAAAAGTAAAGGGACACTTGGAAGATATTGGTTTTGTCTCTGGAAGCGAGATCTCTGTTGTTTCCTCTCTTGGAGGAAATGTCATTGTCGATATCAAGGGATCTAGGATTGCTCTTGGATCTGACATGGCATCTAGGATCATGGTTGTTTAGGTGGAGGAAAGATATGAAAACGCTAAGGGATGTAAAACCTGGAGAGAGTTGTAGGATTGTTCGCTTATATGGAGAAGGTCCTGTCAAAAGAAGAATCATGGATATGGGAATTACCAAGGGAGTCGAAGTGTATGTAAGAAAGGTTGCTCCGCTTGGAGATCCTGTTGAGCTTACTGTCAGAGGCTATGAGCTATCACTGAGAAAGAGTGATGCTGAGAGCGTCGAAGTCGAATAGGGAGATTGAGATATGGGAATTACAATTGCACTTGCTGGAAATCCAAATAGTGGAAAGACAACTCTTTTCAATGCACTCACAGGATCCAACCAATATGTTGGAAACTGGCCAGGGGTAACTGTTGAGAAGAAAGAAGGAAAGTTAAAGAGAGACAAGGATGTAACACTTGTAGATCTTCCTGGAATCTATTCTCTTTCTCCATATACAACTGAGGAGATTATCACAAGAAACTTTCTTGTTGATAACAAGCCAAATGTCATTATCAACATCGTAGATGGTTCAAACCTCGAAAGAAATCTATATCTAACAACACAGCTTTTGGAGCTTGATATCCCTGTTGTCATTGCAATCAACATGATGGATGTTGTATCCAAGCGTGGTGACAAGATTGATGTAGAAAAACTTAAGAAGAGTCTTGGTGCTGATATCGTTTGTATCTCTGCATTAAAAGAAGATGGTATGAAAGAGGTGCAGGATGCTGCCATTCGAGCAAGCAAAGAGCACAAAGGACAGTATTGCCCTGAGTTTTCAGGTGAAGTTGAGAAAGCTGTTGAATATATAAAGGATAACTATGTTTCCTCTTCTTCTCGCTGGACAGCTGTAAAGTTATTTGAGCGTGACAGTCTTGTTTTACAGAGACTAAAGCTTTCTTCAGATGCACTTGCTGACATTGAAAACCATGTTACATATGTTGAAAAGACATTGGATGATGATGCAGAGTCCATTATCACAAATGAACGTTATACATATATAGCAGCTCTAATGAAGAAGTGCTACAAGAAGGGTAGTCAGGAAACTCTAACAACATCAGACAAGATCGATAGAATTGTAACCAACAGATATCTAGGACTACCTATCTTTGCACTTGTTATGTTCCTTGTTTACTACATCTCTGTAACAACAGTAGGTGGTTGGGTTACAGATTGGACCAACGATGTCTTCTTTGGAACATGGATCACTGGTGGCCTAAATACACTATTTGAAGCAATGGGTGTTGCTTCCTGGCTACAAGGCCTTGTTGTTGATGGAATCGTAGGAGGCGTCGGCGCTGTATTGGGCTTTGTTCCTCAGATGCTTGTATTGTTCTTCTTCTTGGCATTCCTCGAGTCCTGCGGATATATGGCTAGAGTTGCATTTGTCCTTGATAGAATCTTCAGGAAGTTTGGACTTTCTGGAAAGTCATTCATTCCAATGCTTATAGGTTCTGGTTGTGGTGTTCCTGGAATCATGGCTTCTCGTACTATCGAGAACGAGAAAGATAGACGTATGACTATCATGACAACAACATTCATTCCATGTGGCGCAAAGCTTCCTATCATTGCACTCATTGCAGGAGCATTGTTCGGTGGAGCTTGGTGGGTTGCACCTTCTGCATACTTCATTGGAATTGGCGCAATTGTTGTCTCCGGAATTATTCTAAAGAAGACCCGTATGTTTGCTGGCGATCCAGCTCCATTTGTAATGGAGTTGCCACAATACCACATGCCAACACCTGCAGTAATTCTAAAGAGCATGAAAGAGAGAGCAATGTCATTTATCAAGAAAGCAGGAACCATCATTCTAATTTCTGCAATTGTTCTATGGGCATTGCAATACTTCGGATTTGAAAATGGATTCGGTGCTGTTGAAGACTTGGACAATTCAATTCTTGCTTACATCGGAAGAGCTCTATCCTGGATCTTCATTCCACTTGGATTTGGAACATGGCAAGCAACAGTTGCAACTATCACAGGACTCATTGCAAAGGAAAATGTTGTAAGTACTCTTGGTATTCTATATGGAGTTGCAGAACTAAGCGAAGGTGGAGTTGAGCTATATCCTGCGCTAGCAATGCACTTTACAGCAGCATCTGCATATTCATTCTTGATCTTCAACTTGCTATCAGCACCATGCTTTGCAGCAATCGGCGCTATCAAGAGAGAGATGAACAGTGCAAAGTGGACATGGTTCGCTATCGGCTACCAAACAGTATTTGCATATGCAATTTCCTTGATCTGCTACCAGATCTGGACATTCTCAATAGGTGTTGGAAGCGTATTTGGATTTATCTTCGCACTTGTTCTACTTGCTGTTCTTCTATATCTTTTGTTTAGAAGAGAGCCAAAAGAGAACTTAAATAGAACTCTTGCAACATCTAAAGTCTAGGAGGCGTAAAGATGAATCTTGGAACAATTATTGTTTTAGCGATAGTTATCTTGATAGTTGTTCTTGCATCTAGAACAATCATCAAGGATAGAAAGAGTGGCAAGAAGTGCTCTGGTTGTTCTTCCTCAAGTTGCTGTACAGGCTCCTGTGCAGCATCAAAGATGGTTGAAACATTGAATAAGGAAACAAAGAAAAGACACTAAAGCTACATTCTTGACCGATATTGCCCCTGTTGGTCCTTAATATAAGCGCGTATCTTCTTTTATATGGAATACTTTATAGATAGAGAAGATGAGCGCATAAAGGATCAGAGAGAGGGGCATTCTTTATTTGAAAGTGCAATGGATGCTCTTTCTTTGTGTGAATTTGATAATGCAGCAAAGCTCTTTAGGCGAGTTTTGCTTGCGCATGATATGCATCCATTTTTATCAGAAGAGGAAGTCTTGATTGCCAAAGAAGGTCTCGGAATTGCATTGATGAATGATGAGCTAGAACAAGAAGAGGGGATAAAGCAACTAGAGGATGTGACAAGAAGCCTATATAAGCTCAAAGGGCCAACAGACATGGTGATGCTATCGTCTCTCAATGCACTTGCGGAGGCACATGTTCTTGTCTCTGATTATCAAAAGGCGATCAAGATATTCAAAGAAGAGATAAGGCTTCTAGAGAACAGGAGCGATACAGAGGAAGAAATTCTCTCTGTCAGATTTGAGATTGCTGAAACGCATCAAAAAGCAGGCATGCTGGATAAAGCTATAACAGAGCTCAATGATTTACTCACACATCCTTTAGATAACCATATGAAGGGTAGTGTGTATACAATACTTGCAAAGTGCTACTTTGCATTAGATTGAATAAGATAGGAGTAATCAAGAAGAAGATTTTGATTCAAAAGCATGCATGAAATTTGCAAGATGTTTGTCGCTATCTTCTTCTGTGTTATAATTAATTATATGAAAAGCATTGACGTTGGAATAAGCTCTTTTTGTAAACTTATCGAAGATAATAATATCTATGTCGATAAAACTGATATTATTTACAATCTTATGACATGTGGAAGCACATATTTCTTCTGCTCTCGTCCACGAAGATTTGGAAAGACGTTGACTGTATCAACATTGGAAGCAATCTTCAAAGGTAAGAAAGATTTATTCAAGGGCTTAAAGATATATGAGAAGGATTATGACTGGAAGGAATACCCTGTAATTCATATAGATTTTGGGCAAATCAATGCAACAGATGCGGAAATGCTAAAGAAGAGCCTTAAGAAGGCGGTTAAGAATCTATCCATCGAATACGCTGTTGAATTTGACAAAGAAGCAGAGTATTACGATGCATGGTCCGATTTAATAAAAAAAGTAGCAAAGAACTCAAAGGTTGTCATTCTAATTGATGAATACGACAAGATTCTTTCCTCAAACATCTACAATCCAGAAGTAGAGAAGATGAGGGATGTCTTGAGAGGTTTCTTTGAGGTAATAAAGGCTCAATATGAACTTATTAGATTCGCATTCATCACAGGTGTTACTAAGTTTGCAAAGGTAAGTATCTTCTCATCAATGAACAATCTTAATGATATATCGATGAATGAAGACTATGCGACGCTCTTTGGATATACAGATGAGGAGATTGGCTTATACTTTGCAGAGTATATAGAAAAGGGCTTGAAAGCCACTGGCATGTCTCGTGAGGAATACATGCCAAAGCTTGCGAACAAATATGATGGATATAGATTCTCTCCCGAGTCCGATATTGCAGTATATAATCCTGTGTCAATCGGATCGTTCTTCTCTGATGGTGGAAAGCTTTTCAAGAACTACTGGATAGACACTGGTAACATGAAGCTATTGATGGATGTTGCTAAGAAGGTTAGATTCGATATATCGAAGGATGTTGCAAGAGCAATAGATGTAGATAA
>CAKQTE010000002.1 GCA_934276485.1 uncultured Spirochaetales bacterium
TTGACTTTTAAGAGTACATAGCTTTTATAAAAAGGAGGAAAACTATGTACTTGAAAAGTGAAGCCTTCGCCAAGGACATCGAGCTGAAGGCAACCATGTCGATCGAGAACATGACGTTGTTCTCAAACCCAATGACCGTTGCATACCGGGACAAGGACTATGCAGCATACTCTGTGGAGACGCTCCTTGGGCAGAAGGTTACGGAGGAGATGAAGAGGGAGATGGTCGTAACAGCAGAGAACCCACTTTCCGGCCTGGACAAGAGGGATGCAAGGCTTGATGCCGTGATCGAGTTCCCCTCGAGGAAGATCCACATCGAGATCCAGAACATAAGCAGGGAGGATGACATCCCAAGGTCTCTTTTCTACCTTGGAGGGCTGCTGTTTGACATAAACAAGGGGGTGAAGGTTATTCCGCCATACTCGCTATTCTCCATATGGATATGCAACTTCAACCCGCTCTCCAAAAAGGGGATTCCGGAGCTTCCCTACTACACGTTCGAGCAGATGTACAGGAAGAAGGAAGGGATAGTGGGGACCGAGGAGAGCTTCGAGCTCGAGGATGGGGTCACGCTCATATTCATCAATGCCCAGTACGACTGGGACAGGCTAATGGAGGAGCGTGAGCTCACGGATGGCGAGAGCGCCTTGATGGAATACCTGAACGACATGAACCAGTCACACCTGAAAAAGATCATACACAAGGAGGCTTTCAACGTGCTATCATTGTACAAGGAAGGTGGCCCTATGTACGACAAGCTGCATGAAGAGTACAAGCATCTCCACGAGAAGGAGATCTCCGAGTACATAAAAGAAGGTAAAGAAGCTGGTGTTGTAGAAGGTAGAGCTGAAGGCAAAGTAGAAGGCAGAGCTGAAGGCATCGATGCTGAAAAGATTGCAACTGCAAAGCGTATGCTTGAAATGAACCTTGACTTGAATATCATTGCGCAGGCGACCGCTCTCGATACTAAGACAATAGAATCTCTGCGATAAGAGAATAAGAAAACCATGAGCCTAAGATTCAATTATCGAGGGCTCTATTGCATTAACAGAATAATTGTATTTTTCATCTTATGATGACAAAGAAAAGCCTTCTGTCCGTATTGAAAGAAGGCTAATGGCGCTAGGCTATCATCAGATCAATAGCTCTGCATAAGAAGCAAGAACATCGTCTCCCTGGCATCCTGCAAGAACTTTCTTGGCTAGAACCTTTCCTAGCTGAACTCCTTCTTGGTCAAAAGAGTTAAGATTCCACAAGAAACCTTGGAACATGACCTTGTTTTCAAAGTGAGCAAGAAGAGCTCCTAGAGCCTCTGGTGTAAGTTCATCCCCATAGATCAATGAAGATGGTCTATTACCATCGAACTGCTTGTTAGGATTCTCATCATTCTTTCCAAGAGCAAATGCGACAATTTGAGCTGTCAGGTTTGCATTTAGCTTTGTCTGGCTATAGGAATCTGCAGTGATGATGTCTTTCTTGTATTGGCAATTCTTGAATCCAATGAATTGCAATGGAATGATATCTGTTCCCTGGTGTAGAAGCTGATAGAAACTGTGTTGACCATTTGTTCCAGGCTCGCCAAAGATTACTGGTCCGGTAGGGTATGTGCACGCCTTGCCAAATCTATTTACATGCTTACCATTTGATTCCATGTCTAGCTGCTGAAGGTGAGCAGGGAATCTAGATAGAGCCTGTGAATATGGCAAGATGGCTGTTGATGGCATATCCAGGACGTTACGTTCATACATTCCGATTAGGGCATCTAGTAGTGCACCATTCTTTCTGATATCACACTCTGTGGATTTTACGTCTTCATCGTGTGCACCATCTAATAGACGTTTGAAAGTATCAAAACCAAATGCGAGAGAAAGAACTACACCTCCGACTGCAGATGTAGATGAATATCTTCCGCCGATGTAGTCATCGATGAAGAAGGAAGCAAGCATTGACTTGTCGCTAGCAAGAGGACTTGTCTTTGATGTTACTGCTACCATGTGCTTAGAAGCATCAAAACCATCGATAGGTGTGTTCTTCAAAGTCTCAAGTACAAGGTCTCTGTTTGTAAGAGTTTCCTGTGTTGTTCCTGACTTGGAAACAAGAATGAATAGTGTTGATTCCAGGTCCAATGTTGAGATTACGTCTGCAGCATCATCTGGGTCTACGTTGGATATGAACTTTCCTTCTAGAGTCTGAACGCCACTGCCTTTAGCCCAGCCCTTTAGAGCAAGATACAAGGCTCTTGGTCCGAGGTCTGATCCTCCGATTCCAATTTGGCAAACAGTTGTGAACCTCATGCCTGTGGAACCAACGATTTCTCCACTTCTGACAGATGATGAGAACTCTTCGATTTTCTTCAACTCACCCTTGTAGAATGCGTCCTTGTCTTCTCCATCTGCAACGATTTCCTTGCCAAGAACATTGCCTCTTGTGAGGTGGTGTAGAACAAGACGCTTCTCTCCAGGGTTCATCATCTCTCCTGATAGAATAGCTTTATATTTCTCAACAAGATTCATCTCATCAGAAAGAGCTTGAAGGGAAGTGAGGATTTCGTCTGTAACTGGCTTGGAAGCCCAATTGTATGCTAAGCCACCACCGAGCTTTATGTTGCATTCCTTGATTCTCTTACTTGTTAGGATGTCCTTAACATTAACCTTTGAGCACTTTCTGAGATTTTGAAAGCTTGTCATTTCATCTAGATTCTTGTAATCCATTATTCGTTTATCTCTGGAATCCTAGCATTAAAGGACTCCAGCAGATCCTCCTTTGTCATTCCTTCTCGTAATATAATGAAGATTGTATCATCTCCAGCAAGAGAACCCAGAATTTCAGGTAGTGCTAGCACATCAAGAGCAAAGCCAACGCTGTTGGCATGTCCTGGACGTGTCTTGATTACTCCGAAAGTTCCTGAGAACTCTATAGATAGAATACCCCTTCTTACGTCTTGTATGTAGCTTTTTTCAGATTCTGATATCAAATCTTTTTCTGGAAGAGCATAATAGTAGCCTGACCAGCCATCTGAGATCTTTCCGACCTTAAGCATCTTAAGGTCTCTTGACAATGTTGCTTGCGTTACATTGTAACCCTCTTTTGCAAGCATTTCCAAAAGAGCGTCCTGACTGTCTATTCTGTTATTTTTGATCAATTCCTTAACAGTAGATAATCTGTTGTGTCTTTCTTTCATATTAATTCCTTTTGAAATGCATAAATATGCATAATCTATACATTACAGCATAAAAAGCCATTTCCGCAAGAGATGTTTTGCAATCCTTTTTATCTTCTAATAATATATAGACATGATTTCATTTTTGATTTGTCTTATTTTGTTTCTGATAGTCCTTATATATCTTGTATTTGCACTTTCTTACATATTGAAATGCAGAACAAGAGTAGAAAGTGTTGAATATATTCTCAAAAAATCATTAATTAGGGAAGCCAATTTCATTTTGGGGCTTTCTGAAGAGGAAACAGGGAACAAAAAAGAGAAACTTGTGATGATATCAAGTGCATTGAGAAATACAGAGAACTTGAAAGAATGCCTTATTGCTCATTCTTCTTTATCAGTATTCATGACATCTCTTTCTCTTAATCCTGGCTCTTTTGTTGAATACGATATGCTTAAGAAGGAGATAGCGACAAAGGTTGATGAATACAACAATAGCATCGATGTGTTTAATGCAAAGGTATTCAATCCATCAGTAAGACTTCTTTCTAAGATGTGTAAAGTCAAGAAGATTGAACATATCGAAGTTCCTGTTTGAAAAATAGTTTGCTCATAGCTGTTGCGATAAATGTTGGTAAAATCTATTGTATAAATGATGAACAATAACATTCTATTTTTAGCGATATCATTTATTTATATATGTTTATTGGTTTTAATCGGCTTCATTTTATATAGATATACGAAAATCGGAAGCGAAAGCGTAAGAAAGTTCATACATATCCTGACATCCAATTGGATATTCTTGGTCTATTATGGGATGGATGATCCTTTTTGTATGCTTCTTGGTCCGTTTTGTTTTATTATCATAAATGCTGTCTTTGTATATGGTGGATTTGGAAAGTATCTTGGTATGGGGGATAGAAAGAGGGACAATGGTCTTATCTACTATCCTATATCGATATTAGTTCTTGTTGGAGCATCGCTACTTGGCTGGATCAATAGGTGCAATGTCATAGTTGGCATATTGATCATGGGATGGGGAGACGGAATGGCGGCCCTTGTTGGAACGCTATTTGGGCGTCATGGATATAAGGTCTTTTCACGTTACAAAAAGAGTGTGGAAGGAACTCTTACTATGTTCGTTGTTTCATTGTTAGTGATTTTACTCTTCTCATCTGTTCCTTGGTATTGGGCTGTAGTAGTTGCTGTGCTAGCATCTATCTTGGAGAACTTCACTCCACTAGGAATTGATAATCTAACTGTTCCAATCATTAGCGCATTTGCATTGGAGGCTATATGTCATCTTTAGCTGGAATAATTGATGTTAAGGTTGCTTTGTTGCCTTCATGGGCAATATTGCTGATCTATGTTGCAATACTATCTGTAATAGTTGGTATTGCAATTTGGAGACGTTGGCTAACACTATCTGGAAATGTGGCAGCGTTCATGTTGGGACTTTTCATTCTATATCTAGGAGGGTTTTCTTCTTTCTTCTTGCTGTTTTTTTTCTTTCTTGCGGGATCGGTACTGGGAAAGATATCGAAAAGTTTCAATGACCTAGAGAGGAAATCTGGAGCGCGGGATTGTTTTCAGGTGCTTGCAAATGGGTTTCCTGCTCTCTTGGGACTATTTATCTTCAAGTTCACTCCATATAAGGATGCTGGACTGATAGCATTCTCATCGGCCATTGCAGAAGCTCTTGCTGATACTTGGTCGGGAGACATCGGAAGATTGTCTCATAAGGATCCTGTTTCAATTATAACGTTCACGCGTGTGCCAAGAGGAATATCCGGAGGAGTCACAGCATTAGGCTTTATGGGAGGCTTGTTTGCATCTTTCTTGGTTTCTTTGTTATATCTAGGGACATTCAATTTCAGCCTCTGGGGGTTTTTGATTGTTCTTGGATTCGGCTTTTTGGGTTCTGTTTTTGACTCTGTATTGGGAGCGACAATACAGGTACATTACAGGGATGGAGAAGGAAGATTAACAGAGAAAGAATATACAAATGGAAAGAAGAACGAGAGGATAAGAGGAATCCCCTTTATAGATAATGATGCAGTAAATTTCCTATCAGGACTGTTTTCCATGGCCTTTGCATTCTTATTCTCTTCTTTTATATATCATATATGACTTGTCGCTTTAGCTTTTAATTATTATCTTTTGAAGTGCATAAAATGCATACTTAGGTTAGGAGATATATAAAATGGCTAAACAGCTACAATTCAATGAAGAAGCTAGAAAGTCCTTGGTAAATGGCGTTGAGAAGATTTCCAAGGCAGTTATGACCACTCTTGGTCCAAAGGGTCGCTTGGTACTTCTCGATAAGAAGTATGGCGCACCAACTGTCACTAAAGACGGTGTATCAGTAGCAAGGGAAATTGAGCTAGAAGATCCATTTGAGAATATGGGAGCTCAGCTATTGAAGGAAGTCGCAGCTAAGACTAACGATGTAGCAGGAGACGGTACTACAACAGCAACTGTTCTTGCTTGGTCAATTACCAAGGAAGGTATGAAGAGTGTTGCAGCTGGTGTTAATCCAATGGGCATCAGAAGAGGTATCGATAAGGCTGTCCAGGATGCAGTTGAATGCATCAAGAAAGAAGCTAAGATGATCCAGGATAAGGAAGAGATCGCACAGGTTGCTTCCATTTCTGCAAACAATGATAGAGCTATCGGAGACGAGATTGCAAACGCAATGGACAAAGTCGGTAAGGATGGCGTTATTACAGTAGAAGAATCAAAGACAATCGAGACAACTGTAGACTTTGTTGAAGGTATGCAGTTCGACAGAGGATATCTATCAGCATATTTCTGTAACAATAGAGATACCATGACAGCAGTTCTCGATACTCCATACATTCTTATCTATGACAAGAAGATTTCTAACATGAAGGATCTTCTTCCACTACTTGAGAAGGTTGCTCAATCAGGTAAGCCTTTGTTGATGATCGCAGAGGATGTTGATGGAGAGGCTCTTGCAACTCTCGTTTTGAACGCAGTTAGAGGAACTTTGAATGTAGTTGCTGTAAAGGCACCTGGATTTGGTGACAGAAGAAAGGCAATGCTTGAAGATATTGCAGTTCTAACAGGTGGTCAGGTGATCACAGAAGAGCTTGGAATGAAGCTTGAGAATGCAGACTTGTCAATGCTTGGTAGAGCTAAGAGAGTCACTGTTGATAAGGAAAACACAACTATCATCAATGGTGCAGGAACAGCAGAAGCTATCAAGGACAGAATCGCTCAGATCAAGGCTCAGATCTCTGATTGCACATCAGACTACGACAGGGAGAAATTGCAGGAGAGGCTTGCCAAGCTTGCTGGTGGCGTTGCTGTTGTTAACGTTGGTGCTGCGACTGAGGTTGAGCTTAAGGAGAAGAAGCACAGAGTAGAAGATGCTCTAAGCGCAACTCGTGCTGCTATCGAAGAGGGCGTAATCCCTGGCGGCGGTGTTGCTCTTGTTCAGGCATCACGTGTTCTTGATGCTAAGAATCTTGATGCTCTCACAGAAGAAGAGAAAGTTGGATACAGAATCGTTAAGAGAGCTCTAGAAGAGCCTATCAGACAGATTGCAGAGAATGCAGGCGTTGATGGTTCAATCGTTGCTGATAAGTGTAAGAATGAGAAGGAAGGTGTAGGCTTTGATGCTAATTCGATGAGATGGGTTAACATGGTTGAGGCTGGAATCATCGACCCAGTTAAGGTAACAAGAAGTGCACTTCAGAATGCTGCTTCAATTGCTGCTTTGATTCTTACAACAGAGTGTGCTGTTACAGATATTCCAGCACCAGAACCAGCTCCAGCTATGAATCCAAATGCTGGCATGGGCATGATGTAATTGAATAATTACACGATCACAGACCTTTGGGGATTTATATCTCTGAAGGTCTTTTTATTTCAATTAACAATATATCAACTCGACTTTGGTCTCAAACTATATTCAATATGTAATCGATTCAATTCCAATTGAGAAAGTTGAGTTGGTCTATGTAAAAAATATGTTTTCACATTATCACGAATTTGTGGTAGTGTTGACCTATGGAAAAATTGCGTGTAAGGTTTTTCTATTGTTAAAGAGGTATTAAATGAATTCATTATTAGCATTAATGGCAGCTGATCCAACAGGTTCTACAACAGGATCCATGATCACAACTATGATTACTTTCGTTCTTATCATCTTGATCTTCTATTTCTTGATCATTCGTCCTCAGAAAAAGAGAGACAAAGAAGCAAAGGCTATGATCGATGCTATCAAGAAGGGCGACAAGGTAGTTACAATCGGAGGAATCCACGGAACTGTTGTCACAGTTAAGGATTCAACTGTAATCATCAAGGTTGATGACTCTGCTAGAATCGAGTTCTCAAAGAGCGCTATCTCAACTGTTACAAGCAAAGATGCTGTAAAGACTAATCCTGCTGATTCAAAGAAGAAGGAAGAGAAGGAAGCTAAGGCTGAGCAGATTGAAGATGCTTCAAACGAAGAGAAGAAGAACTAATAGCCCAGAGTTTTGGGGATTTAATTAAGGAGGAGGGCACTGTCCTAAGCATATGCAGAGGGTAGTGCCTTTGGTTTTTTATGAAAAAGACAGGTCGATTATTACTTGTATTGCTTGTTCTTGTTGTAGCAACTGCTTTGTTGTATCCAACATTCAAGTGGTATGTTCTCACTCCAGAGAGCACCAAGCAGCTTGCAGCAGGATCAAAGGTTCAGATAAGGGATTATGCCCAAAACAAGGCTAGAGAGGATGTTGATGCTCTCAAAGCCATTGCTCTTTCATCTCCTGATAGTGAGATAGCAAAGGAATATAGATATCTTATTAAGGACGCAAAGGCATCTCTTGATGAGCGCCATGTAAGTAAGCCAGATAAGTGGACTGTTTATAGTCTCTTGTCTTCATTTCCATCGGAGAGTGCTTTGTATGAAGCGGTTGAATCTCATTATAGGGATTGGCTTTTGAGTGTAAAAGAAAACTCAAACTATATTCTTCAACTCGGACTGGACTTAAGAGGTGGTATGTCTGTCCTTCTCGAAGCAGATGTCGAAGGATATGTAGAGAAGAATGGTACTACTCCTAGCGAGACAGAGCTGACAGCACTTCTAAATGAAGATATATTGATCCTCAACTCCAGAATTGACCAATTTGGCGTCACAGAGCCTGACATCAGACTGCAGGGTGGAAGCCAGATCTTGATAGAGATTCCAGGAGAAACAGACCCGGAGAGAGTCAATTCATTCTTAAGGAGCAGAGGCTCTTTGACATTCCAGCTAGTAGATACTTCCCTTACATCTCGTGTAATGGATGAGTATTCAAGAAATCCTAGCATTTTCTTCGATATAGAAGGCAAGGTGATCACTCCAGATTTCATTCCATCAGATAGAATGGTTGCAGGGTACTATATCGAGGATGACTATGGCCTCGATAGACTAGAGAGCTTGGTCGTCCTAAGACGTGAAGTTGGTCTTGATGGCTCACACCTTAAGAGCGCAAGCGTAACACAGGACTCTCAAACCAGACGTCCTGCAGTAAGTTTCTCACTGGATTTGGAAGGTGGCGATATCTTCTACAAGCTAACAAGTGGTAACGTAGGAGCTTCCCTTGCTGTAGTTATGGATGGAGACGTAAAGAGCGTTGCAAGAATCAGCACAGCAATTAGGGATAACGTTCAGCTTTCAGGTGGTTTTACAGAAGAAGAGGCGCAGTCTCTTGCTGTAATGCTAAAGACAGCATCCCTTCCAATTGACTTGAAGGTAATATCACAACAATCCGTAGGAGCATCCCTCGGTGATGATTCTGTTAATCTTGCGCTGAAGTCAATTCTTGTAGGTCTTTTGCTGGTATTGGTATTTGTTCTTGTTTACTATGGACCTGCTGGCTTGATCGCGGATTTGGTTCTCTTGATGAATCTATATATGATGATTGCACTGTTATCGGCATTGAACTTCACACTGACCCTGTCTTCAATTGCAGGTATTGTACTTACTCTTGGTATGGCAATTGATGCAAACGTAATCATCTATGAGCGTATGAAGGAAGAGAGAGATGAACTAGTGCTTGGTTATAAGATCGTAAAGTCAGGATTTGCACATGCATTCTGGACAATCATGGACTCAAATATAACAACAATCATTGCAGCCGTTGTCCTTTCAATCTTCGGATCAAGCTCTGTGAAGGGCTTTGCAAATACTCTTGCAATTGGAATTGTTTGTTCCTTGTTTACTTCTCTATTTGTTTCTCACTTGATCTTCGACTATTGCATCAATGAGAAGAACATGAAGAGAATCAAGCTTTCTTGGAGGAAGGAAAATGAGTAAAGGAAGTTTTGACGTTTTAAGATATAAATATTTTGCTTATGGGTTTTCTCTTCTTATCTTGGTTCTAGGAGTTGTATTTGCAATTATCTTTGGTGGATTCAATACTGGAATTGACTTTGGTTCTGGTTTTTCTGAAAGAATTCAGATTGCGCCTCTGGGCCTTGCGATGAGTTACGACGGAGAATCTAGTGTATATGCAACGGTATCTGGATCTGTATTGAATCTAGAGTTCAGGGATGCTAGCGGTGTGCGTGATTATTCATTCCCTTCAACTAGGTGCGAGACAGTTGGAGATCTTGCCAAAGCTCTTGAGAGTCTTGGTGTTAAGTGCAGAGTAGCAGACGCATCCTTGAGTGTTAGAAACTTTGCTCCAGGATTTGGATTTCCAACAACAGTAGCTACTACTCCTGTTCGTCTCAACTATTCAACAGATACAAGAGATGTAAATATTGATGATATTCGTGCCTCCCTTGCATCTCTTGGAGAGGTAAATGTTCAGACATTGGGCAAGGTTGCTGAAGGTGGATTCCAGGTAAAGATCAACGTTAAGGATGGCGAGACTCAGCATGAAGTTGAAACGAAGGTAAACAGTGCACTATACAACTACTTCGGTGAAGAGAACGTTGTAATCATGCAATCAGATTTCGTAGGACCAAAGTTCAGTGCTGACCTATTGAAATCTTCTGTTTGGGCCATCTTGTTGGCAATTGTATTGATCTTGATCTACATCTCATTCAGATTCAGACTTGCATATGCTCTCTCTGCAATCATTGCATTGTCTCATGACGTTGCTGCAATGCTTGCTTTCATTCTTATCTTCAGATTGGAAGTGTCTGCAACAACGATTGCTGCCGTTTTGACTATCATTGGATACTCGCTGAACAACACTATCGTTATATTCGATAGAGTCAGGGAGAATGTTAAGGGTGGAGCTAAGTTTGGAGTCTCAAGCGCTATCAACAAGTCAGTAAGACAATCCCTTTCAAGAACTGTAATCACAAGTTTGACAACCCTATTTGCGATTCTTCCACTTGCAATCTTCAGCTCTGGAGATATCAAGAACTTTGCTATCAATCTTACATGGGGAATCTTGATTGGAACTTATTCTTCCAACTTCTTGGCTCCAGCATTCTTGAATTTCTTCAATAGATTCTCTCCAATCGATAGAGAAGAGGAGAAGGAGAACTCAGATCTCCTTATGCAGGGCTAATGGAAGTTGTTAGGGCAAAGAACCTAGGATTTTGTGCAGGTGTCAAGAAAGCCATGGAGACAGTTGAAAATGCCTTCATGCTTTCCAAGGCACGAAACCTACCATGCTATATTTATGGGGATATTGTTCATAATCGCTTTGTCATGGAACAATTTGAAGCCTCTGGAATCAAGAAAATCATGAGTCCGGAGGAAGATGTTCCTGTGGGTGTATTGATCATTCGAACTCATGGCATTGCAGATGATATAAAGGCATCATTTGTATCAAAAGGATTTATTGTTGTAGATGCAACGTGCCCTGAGGTTCTACGAAATCAAAAGCGAATCCGAGAAACAGATAAGCATCCTTTGATCATAGGATACGAGGGTCACTCTGAAGTCGATAGCCTTCTAGGAGCTGCGCGTGAAAAGTGTTTGGTGATCAATGCCGTTGAGGATGTAGATAAATTGGATCCTTCTTTGTCCTATGGAGCAATTGTCCAAACAACATTCTCATCCCAGCGCTTGGAGAAGATTATCGCTAGGGTCAAAGAGCTAGGGATGGATGTGGAGTTGATGAATGCCATTTGCAATGCATCCAAACTCAGACGAAATGGAGTGAGGGAGCTTCAAGGAAAGGTTGATGCTATTCTTGTTGTAGGAGATAGGCATAGTACCAATACAAATGAACTTGTTACAGTTGCCAATGAATGTGGCACGAAAGGCATTCTTGTGGAAAATGTGGACGGAATAAGTACAGAAATCACCGCTTATAATAAAATAGGATTGACGGCGGGTGCGTCAACGCCAAAAAATATATATGATGAAGTTGAAGACTTTTTGAGGTGTATAGATGGACGAAATTGATAACAGACCTTTGATTCCTATTCCTACTGTTAAGAGATTTCCTTCTTATTTGAGAATTCTCAAGCAGAACAAAGCTGCAGGAATGACATATATAAGTGCAACAACACTCGCAGAAGAGCTAGGCTTGAAGCCAATCCAGGTCAGAAAGGATATTTCTTGCACAGGCATTGAAGGAAAGCCTAAGGTTGGATTCGAAATAGTTGAGCTCATTGATTCAATTACACATGTACTTGGGTGGGACAATAGCTCAGATGCACTCATAGTTGGTGCTGGTAACATGGGAAAGGCCCTTGCTCAATACCAAGGCTTTGAAAACTATGGATTGAAGATAGTTGCAATATTCGACAAGAATCCTGAAAAGATAGGCCAAAAGTGCGGAAATCTTACTATCTTGCCAATCGATAGCATCAACCAATACATTAAGATGCACAGAATCGCTATTGCTGTAATAACCGTTCCTGCATCCAGTGCTCAAAGCGTCGCAGATCTTCTTGTTAAGTGTGGCATCAGAGCTATCTGGAACTTCGCTCCAAAAGATTTGAAGCTTCCAGAGGAAGTTGTAATGCAAAGAACAGACCTTGCAACTTCTTTTGCTGTTCTTTCTATCAAATTAAGAAAAAAATATGGTGCTTTGGCAGAGAATGAATATAGCGATGAGGAAATTTAAATAAGGGTAATTTAAAATAATATTACAGCTTTCACATTAAACCGCTTCTATGCTATTTTAGGAGCGTTTTTTGCATCATTTTTTCATGTTATTTCTAGGCATTTTCAAGTTTTATTGACTTGAGAACCTTCATGCGTTACGCTACAAGAGCAGAGGAAGTGTAGAATGGATAACGATAAAAAAGTGACAGTTGAGTTGTGTATGGGCTCAAGTTGTTTTGCTCGAGGTAATAGCAGTGCGCTCTCAGAGTTGGAAACTTTTCTCGAAGAGAATGATTTATCTGACAGAGTAGAGCTACAGGGCCATCTTTGTTTAGGAAAATGTAACAGTGGTCCTCATGTAATGATCGACGGAGTTGAGTACTCTGCAATGAGTTCTGATTGCTTGATTGATTTGATTCAGGAGGCATTGAACAAAAAATGCTAAATCCAATTTATACAGAGACGACAAACTGTCGTGACTGTTATAAATGCGTTAGACAATGCCCTGTCAAAGCAATTCAGATCAGGGATGGAAACGCATTCATTTTAAAAGATAGATGTATATATTGTGGCAAGTGCGTAAGTGTTTGTCCTAATAATGCAAAAATCATAAGAGATGATGTCGATAGAGTAAAGCTTGCTATTGCATCAGGGCGAAAGGCAATATGTTCCCTTGCTCCTTCTTTTGTATCTGAATTTCCAGGACAGGAAAAGAATGTTGTTGCAGCTTTGTACAAGATGGGCTTTGATGGGGTATCAGAGACAGCTATCGGTGCAAAACTTGTAACAGATGCCCTCGACATTTATGCAGAGAGCCATAATGGGGAAGTTCCTTTCATTGGAACAGCGTGTCCATCGGTTGTGGAACTTGTAAAGAAGTACTATCCAGACGATGTAAAGCGTCTTGCACCAGTTCCATCTCCATTGCAGAGCCATAGTGCATACCTCAGGCATCTATATGGAGAAGATATCCTAGTTGTATTCATTGGCCCTTGTGTTGCCAAGAAAGTTGAATCAGATACAACTCCTGGATATCCAGACTTTGCTCTTACATTCAAGGAATTCAAAGAGTGGCTGGATAGGGACAAAATTGAGCTTGATTCTATAGATCTCTCTCTTAGCAAGGGCTTTATCCCTGCTAAGGCAGGACTTACTACCATTTATCCAATAGAAGGTGGTCAGATCCAGAGCTCAAAAGAGTGGGCAAATAAGGGTTTGAATCCAAAAGCAATCCCTCTATCAGGAATGGATCAAGTACAATCCGCGTTATCTCTAGGCGAGCCAGAAGATGGAGTCTTTCTTGAGCTATTAGGCTGTGATGGAGGATGCATCAATGGCCCAGGATGTGATAAATCATCTTCAATTGCAAAACGAAAGAGGATCTCATCTTCATATACTCTTTCACGCCTAGAGGAAAAGGATCTTTTCCTTGGAGACAGAGCTTTTTCAGAAGAGCTTTTGCGCCGTGGATATGGCATGCTTCAAAGCGGAGGACCTGCGCGCGAAGACCAGTTCAAGAAGAAGTTTGCAGAAGCCGACATCAGGCGTGCTCTTGTAGAGCTTGGAAAGGTCACCAAGGCTGATGAACTTAATTGCGGTGGTTGTGGATATTCTACATGCCGAGACTTTGCCATTGCATACCTATCGGGAATGGCAGAGGTTGAAATGTGCGTTACGAGAATGCGCAAGGAAGCTGAAAGCAAGGTCGACGTGCTCTTGAGAACAATTCCAAATGGCATTGTAATTGTAGACAGCGAACTCAGGATTGCAGATTGTAACACTCGTTTCTTGGATATCTTTGGTGATATGGAAGAAGGCTTTGTTGATCAAAATGTACTTAATATGGTCAGAGGTCTTCCAATAGAACGCTTTGTTCCTTTTGCAGACAAGTTCAAGGATCAATTCTATATGACCAAAACAGGTCAATATAGATTGCACTATAAGGATAAGTTCCTAAGGGTTACATTCTTCGCTGTTGATAAGAAAAATCTCTTGGGTGCTATGTTTGAAGATATTACAAATCCAACTGTAAGAAGAGAGACTGTTGTAAAGAAGGCTGAGGATGTAATCCAGAAGTCTCTTGAGACAGTTCAGCAAATTGCATCTCTTCTTGGAGAAAATGCTGCAGATACAGAGATTATGCTCAACTCTCTAATCGAGGCGTTCAGCGTCCATGGCTCGGGCGATGATGTTGGATTTACAGATGATGGAGATTTAGCATGAACAATGTCTTCATTGATGTTGATTATGCCCAGATCTACAAGCATGGGCAGAAGATAGGGGGCGATGTGTTCTTGCTCTCCAGAAATCCTGACAACAATCAGATAGTTGCAACGCTATCTGATGGATTGGGTTCTGGCGTCAAGGCAAATGTTCTTGCATCCTTGACTGCACATATGGCTCATAAATTGTCGTTCTCGCCAATTGATTTGAACCATTCTGCGAAGATCATCATGGACACTCTTCCTGTTTGTAAGGAAAGGAAGATAAGTTATTCAACGTTCACGATTGCTGATATCCGATACAAGGAAAACAACGAGGACATTGAAGTTAACTTGGTTGAATATGACAATCCTCCTTCTCTGCGTTTTTCAGGTTCCACTACAATAAAGTGGGAGAGAGATAAGACTGAGTTGCAGAGAGAAGGTGCGTTCAAAAAAGAAGTTGTTGCAGCATCTCAATTCAAGCTTGCTATTGGAGAGCGTTTGGTGATGTTCTCTGATGGGGTTACTCAATCAGGATTGGGAAAGAGCCTTCCTCTTGGTTGGAGACTTGATGGAGTAAGGGCTTTTGTACAAAAGGAAATTGAAGCCAATCCAGATATCTCATCTCGTGAGCTATCGAGAGCTATTGTGCAGAAGGCAAACAGCTTGGATGGCCTATGTTCCAAGGACGATATCACATGCGTTGTTGTTTATATCAGACGTCCAAGAAGAACATTGATTGTCACAGGCCCTCCTTTTACAAAGGAAGCAGACAAGATCTTGGGCGAGAAGATTGCAGCATTCGACGGAAAGAAGATTGTCTCTGGTGGAACAACTGCTCAAATTGTTGCAAGACTATTTGGTAAGAAATTGACTTTGGATATGAAATGTTGGTCAAAGGATGTACCTCCAGCATCAAAGATGGAAGGTATAGATCTAGTAACGGAGGGAATGCTAACGTTATCTCAAGTTGCTACAATTCTTGAGAAGAAGATAAATCCTACCGATTTGTCAGATAACCCTGCAAAGAGGTTTGTAGAGATTCTTCTCGATAGCGATCAGGTGCATTTCATAGTTGGAACAAAAATAAACGAGGCTCATCAAGATCCGAATATTCCTGTGGAAATAGGAATCCGCAGAACGATTATCGGAAGACTTAGAAAGGCCTTGGAAGAAATATACTTAAAAGAAACTTCACAAGAATATCTATAGGAGGATAAATATGAAGAAGTCAAAGGTTAAGGTAAGGATTTGTTTAGGAACAGCTTGTTTCGTTCAGGGCGGTGCTGATTTACTCCTATATAATGACTTTTTAGATCCTGAAGTTCTAGCTGGTTGCGAAATCGAAGGTTGCCCTTGCCTTAATGAGTGTAAGGTTGGCAACGGTGTTGCACCATACGTAGAAATTGATGGAAAAGTCTATGATGGCGTTAATCAGGACAAGTTCTGTAAACTACTTGCAGAGGCGGTAAAGAATGCTTGAGATTAATAACCAGTATACTTTGATGAAGCGTAAGATCGATACAGAGGTAATGAAGCACTTCTTTAATGATACTTTGGTCAAAGATGCTGATAGGCTTCCAATCGATATAATTCCAAGCAACAGAGTTCCAAATCGTTGCTGTATCTACAAGGAGAGAGCTCTTGTCAGATACAGAATCATGGCTCTTGCAGGAGTCAATGTTGAAAAAGATGACGATGAGTACAAATCACTTAGCTCTTATATTGAAGAAGTTATTGAAGAGGATAAGCCAGCTCTTCCTATCCTGACAACAATCCCTACAGGATGTTCAGGATGTCCTAAGTCAGTTTTCAGAATCTCTGATGGTTGCCGTGGATGTTTTGCTCGTCCTTGTACATCAAACTGTCCAAAGGATGCTATCGTATTCTTGAATGGAAGAGCTCATATCCAGGAGGAGAGATGTATCAAGTGCGGAAAGTGTATGGAAGTTTGTCCATTCCACGCAGTTGTACATATCCCTGTTCCTTGTGAGGAAGCATGTCCTGTTGATGCTATCAAGAAGAACGAGGAAGGTGTTGCAGAGATCGATCACAAGAAGTGTATCGGATGTGGAAAGTGCGTACGCTCTTGCCCATTTGGTGCTATTGTTGAGCGCTCTGGCCTATTCCCTGTTGCAAAGATGCTCAAGAACAATGAAAAGGTAATTGCAATGATTGCTCCTGCAATCGAAGGTCAGTTCCCAGGCTCTCTTGCTCAGATTAAGGCCGCTTTGAAGTGCGCAGGTTTTGCTGATGTTGTTGAAGTTGCAGAAGGTGCGAAGATTACAGCAGAGAAGGAAGCAGAGGAGCTTACAGAGAAGATTGAAGCAGGAGAGGGCTTCATGACTACTTCTTGCTGCCCAGCTTGGATGGAGCTTGTTGATAACCACATCACAGCAATGAGAGAAAGATACTCCAGTACTCTTTCTCCTATGGGTTACACTGCAAAGCTATGCAAGGAAAAGTATCCAGATGCAAAGACTGTATTCATCGGACCATGTCTTGCTAAGCGTGTTGAGGCTGCTAAGAAATATAGGGATTGCATTGATGGCGTTATCACATTCAGTGAGCTAGCATCAATATTCCTTGCAAAGGATATCGATGTCAGAGAGATGGAAGCAGATGATCTTGGAGATGTTTCTTCATTTGAAGATTGCAGAGAGTTTGCTGTTACATCAGGTGTTGCTGGTTGTGTAATGTCCAGATTCGAGAAGAAAGACAAGAATATAAGACTTATGTCTATCAATGGAATTGATAAAAAGACAGTAAGAATCATGAAGACTTGGGAAAAACGTGCACCGGAGGCAGACCTGATTGAGGTTATGTGCTGTGAAGGCGGATGTATCGCAGGTCCTGGAACAATTGCAAAGCCTCAGCTTGCTCTTAAGCTTCGTGATCAGGCTAGAAAGAGTGCTCAGGCAAAATAATGTTTCTTGGTTTTTCTAAAACTGGAAATCGTGTTGAAGATGATAGCTTCTTTTTGGAAGCTATCTCTTCATATATGATCGATTGCTCATCTATGTATGCACAGTTCGGAAATCTCGCAAATATATCAGCGATGATCTATAGCTACATGGAAGATATAAACTGGGCAGGATTCTATCTATTTGATGGAGAAAAGCTTGTATTAGGTCC
Source organism: uncultured Spirochaetales bacterium (assembly GCA_934276485.1). Taxonomy (GTDB): domain Bacteria; phylum Spirochaetota; class Spirochaetia; order Sphaerochaetales; family Sphaerochaetaceae; genus Ornithospirochaeta. The sequence continues at coordinate 17,513 of CAKQTE010000002.1, forward strand.
TTTTCAAGGAGAGCCTGCATGTTCAACAATCTCTCTTGATAGGGGTGTTTGCGGTGCATCTGCCACAGAAAAGAAGACATTGATTGTTCCAGATGTAAGTGTGTTCCCTTGTCACATTGCTTGCAGTGGAAAATCTCGCAGTGAACTAGTTGTTCCTATCTTGAAAGAGGATAAGCTGATCGGCGTGATCGATATCGACAGTCCTTTGTTAGATAGATTCACATCCCTTGATGCATCCTTGATCGAGCGTATTGCATCCCTTGTTTCAGATATCTTAATTCAAAGATAGCTCTTTGTTTTCTCTTGATTAGTTAATCGTAATTGAGTATTCTTTTTTCAATAGCATTGACGAAGACGAGTAATATTTGATGCTGCCTCTGAGAGGATGTCCACGAGAGTGGGTGAGAGACATCTGGAGCTAGAATATGAAAACCCCTTCCGAGCTGCATGCCTCAAAGGAAACAAGTATGGTATGCCGTACCCAGCGTTAATGGAAAAATGAGCGTCCCTTCTGACTAGACGGGGAAGCAAGGTGGAACCGCGGAGCCTTTATAGCTTCGTCCTTGCCTATGTGTAAGGATGAAACTGTAAAGGCTTTTTTATTTATATAAGGAGAAAGAGATATGGCTAAAAAAGACATTGATCTAGAGACATTGAGACATTCAACAGCCCATGTTATGGCAGAAGCTGTATTGGAATTGTTTCCTACTGCTCAGATTGCAATAGGCCCTGCTATCGAGAATGGCTTTTATTACGATTTTGAACTACCTAGGCCACTTACGGAGGAGGATCTTGCTGAGATTACAGAGCGCATGAAAGCCATAATGAAGCAAGGTAAACCATTTGTAAGAACCGAAGTAACTAGAGACGAAGCTAGAAAGATCTTCAAGGATCAGAAATATAAGCTCGAGCTTTTGGATGCAATTCCAGAGGGAGAGACTGTAACAACATACAATCAAGGAGCTTTCACAGATCTATGTAGAGGACCGCATGTAGAGTCTACAAAGGACCTCGCTCCAGATGGATTCAAGCTCTTGAATATTGCAGGTGCATATTGGAGAGGCTCTGAAAAGAACCAGATGCTCACAAGAATCTATGGCACTGCTTGGGCAAGTGGAAAGGATCTAAGAGCTTACATGGATCACCTTGCAGATATCGAGAAGAGAGACCACAGAAAGCTTGGCAAGGAACTTGATCTCTTTTCACTTCATGAAGAAGCAGGCCCAGGTCTAGTATATTGGCACCCAAGGGGAGCAAGAATCAGACAGGTAATTGAGGATTTCTGGCGCCAGGAGCACTACAAGAATGGTTATGAGATGGTATATACTCCTCATGTAGGAAAGTCTTGGCTATGGGAAACATCAGGTCACCTTGGTTTCTATAAGGATTCAATGTATCCACCAATGGAGATGGATAATGTTGACTACTACACCAAGCCAATGAACTGCCCATTCCATATCATGATCTATCAGAATGACAAGAAGAGCTATAGAGATCTTCCTTGCAGATGGGCTGAGCTTGGAACTGTTTACAGATATGAGAAAGCAGGTGCTCTACATGGCTTGATGAGAGTAAGAGGATTCACTCAGGACGATGCACACCTATTCGTAACTCCAGATCAGATGGATGAGGAGATCATGGAAGTTCTAAGATTCTCCCTCTATATGCTTCATAGCTTCGGATTCCAGGATATCCATGCATATATCTCAACTCAGCCAGAGAAGTCTGTAGGTGAGAAGGAAAGATGGGATGCTGCAACAGAAGCTTTAAAGCGCGCTGTTGAGAAGGAAGGCCTTGCATACGATATCGATGAAGGTGGTGGCGCATTCTATGGTCCAAAGATTGACCTCAAGATCAAGGACGCTATCGGAAGAGAGTGGCAGCTTTCAACAGTACAGTTCGACTTCAACCTCCCAGAGAGATTCAACCTGACATTTGTCGATAAGGATGGAGTTGAAAAGAGACCATATATGATCCATAGAGCACTTCTTGGCTCAATCGAAAGATTCTTTGGAGTTCTTATCGAGCACTATGCTGGAGCATTCCCACCATGGCTATCTCCAGATCAGATTGCTATCATTCCTGTTGCAGAAGTTGCTTATGACTATGCAAAGAACCTTGAGAAACAGTTCAGACAGGAAGGCTTTAGAGTCGTAACCGATCTTTCTGATGATAGAATGAACGCTAAGATCAGAAAGGCTCAGAAGATGAAGATTCCTTATATGTTGATCATTGGTGAAAAGGAAATGAACTCAGGTCTTGTTTCTATCAGATACAGAAATGGAAAGCAGGTTAATGGTGTTTCCATCGATGAATTTGTTAAGAGTGTTCATGAGACAGTTGACAACAAGGAGCAGATCTAAGTTATGGATAAGGCTTTGTCAGTGCTAAAAGATATAGATAGAAAGATAGGCTATCTCAATCATACGATGGCAATTCTTGGTTGGGACCAAGATACCGTCATGCCACCTAAAGCCGGAGAAGAGAGAGGGGAGCAATATGCTCTCCTTTCTTCTTTGATTCACGATTATTCAACATCGGAGGCTCTGAAAAATGCACTAAGTGAATTGGATGAGAATAATCTTGAAGAGGCTGATGCAGCTTTGGTAAGGTACTGGAAGAAAGAGCTCGATAGAGCTTCCCGTATCCCATCATCCCTTGTCCAAGCAAAGAGCCTTGCAACAAACGAGGCTAATGCAGCGTGGAGAGAGGGGAGAAAGAACAACTCTTGGAAAACATTTGAGCCAGCGCTTGAACGTGTTGTAGATCTAACGCGAGAAGAGGCGAGTCTTCTTTCAGATGGAAGAGACTTGTATGATACGCTTCTGGATTTGTATGAAGAGGGCATGGATCAAAAAACAGTTGATATGCTATTTACGGATCTGGAGACTACGACTCACGAGATGATGGATAAGCTTGAAGGCATTGATATTGATGATTCATTCCTGTTCTCTGGCTACGATGAGAAAGCTCTTCACTCATTTTGCATGGATCTTACAACTCGTATGGGATTTGATTTTGACCGAGGAATGGTTGGAATCACACCACACCCATATACAACATCATTGGGAATGGATGATCATAGGATATCCACACGATATACAGATGATGGGCTTTTTGATCCAATTGGTTCAATTGTTCACGAATCCGGACATGCTCTATATGAGATGTGTGCAACAGCAAATCCTCTTATTAGAGGAACAAGCCTTGCTCAAGGATGCTCTATGGGACTACATGAATCACAATCAAGATTCTGGGAGAATATCATGGGAAGAAGTCTTCCATTCTGGGAATTCCAGTATCCAAGACTTCAAAAGGCTGTCCCGAGCTTGAAGGAGATATCGCTTGAAAGCTTTATGAAAGCTATCAACAAGTCAAAGCCTTCTGCTATAAGAGTGAATGCAGATGAGCTTACATATAACCTTCATATAATACTGCGTTATAGACTTGAAAAGGAGCTTGTAAACGGAGACTTGAAAGTTAGCGATGTGCCAGCACGTTGGAACGAAATGTCCAAAAGCTTGATCCGCTATGAAGTCAAATCTGATAGAGAGGGTGCTTTGCAGGATGTCCATTGGTCCCAGGGAAGCATTGGCTATTTCCCAACATATTCCATAGGAAACATATATTCAGCAGCATTCTATAAGAAGATGTGTGCAGATTTAGGCGGAAAGGAAAAGGTTGATCAGATGCTTCGCTCTGGAGACTACTCGCAGATTACTTCTTGGCAAGGAAAGAATATTTGGTCAAAGGGAATGATGGTGTCTCCAAGCTCACTCGTGGAGAGCGTAACTGGACAAAAAGTTGACGTTACACCTTTTAAGGAGTACCTTGTAACCAAGTTTTCAGACTTGTATTTGAATTAGGAGTGTATATGAATCTTCCAAATAAACTAACAGTTACCAGATTGGTCTTTGTTCCAATCTTCTTTCTATCATATCTATTAAGGAACCTACACTTTGAAAGTGCACCAATTGTAAGCACTGTTTTGATGGTTGTTTGCTATTTAGTTGCAGAGATATCTGACCTGTTGGATGGAAAAATTGCGAGAAAGCACAATCTTGTAACAGATTTAGGAAAGGTCCTGGATCCATTTGCTGATACTCTTTCCCATCTGACATTCTTCGTTTGTTTCCTATCTTTCGGAGTCATGCCAGTTTGGACATTTGTAATCATCATGTGGAGAGAATTCGCAATTCTCTTTATGCGTATGTTGATCATAAAGCAGGGCGGAAAGGCAATGCCAGCAAATATCTTTGGCAAGAGTAAGACTGTTCTATATGCAATCACAACTCTTTTGACAATCATATTCATCACTGTCATTACATTCTCTTCTGCAGTTGTAAGAGGTGGAGCATTTGAGACTGTTCTTTATGTATTGTTCTCACTATCAGCATTGGCATCCCTTATGAGCTTCTGCATCTACCTAAAGGATGTTATGAAATCCAAAGTTCTAAGTGGAATGACAAGATAAAACATTATGAATACAGAATTGGGAGCACCGATTTCTCTTTTGAAAAAAGACGAGAAAGAGAGAATTATGTATATAGTGTCTGATGTGGATGACACTATAACACATAAAGGGAGGTTGCTCCCTTTATCTTTACAGGCACTCTATGATTTAAAAGAGAGTGGAAAGCACATCATTCTTGTTACCGGAGGATCTGCCGGCTGGGCAGATGTATATATCCGTCAATGGCCAATAGATTATGTAATTACAGAGTCTGGCGCACTTCTTCTATATAAGAAGGATGATGGCGATATTGCATATATAACAAATCCAAGGATCAATCAGAGAAGTGTTAACAAAAAAAGAAGAGAGTTGATAAAGCTAACGAAAGACTATCCACTTTCCTCCGATCAATACGCTCGCATATATGATATTGCATACGACAAGCGCACTCTTGATGCAAAAGACGTTGAACTCTTGAAGGATATCGTCAAGTCTTGTGGTGCGAACTATGCAGAAAGTTCAATACATTTGAATGTTTGGATTGGTGATTATGACAAAGCAAAAGGAATCAAAGAATTTCTGCCATATATTACAGATGAAGACATTTCATCGTTTATAGATCATTCTGTATATCTAGGAGATTCCTTCAACGACCAGATTATGTTCTCTCTGTTTCCTATATCTATAGGTATGCAAAGTGTCGAAGAGAATAGGTCCAAGTTCGAAATACTCCCTAAATACATTACAGAGGGATATGGCGGCTATGGGTTTTTCGAAGCGTCGGAAATTCTAATTTAGGCTAATTGTATGCCTGATAATCAATTAGAGAAATGCAAAATAAAAAACAAATAAATTTTAAAAATTTTGTTGACAAACCATGCAGTTATTTGCTAAGTTAATGGAGCACGCAAGAGATAACAAATCTTAAGCGAGCACGATGATTTTTACAGATATATTAGAGAAGGGAAGAGAAGAAATAGAAGCTTGTTAATAAGGAGCTTCTGTCAATTCGATGATTAGAACGCAAACAGAAAAGCAAATTGACTGTCGCGATTCGTTTCAGGAATGAATGACAGGATATGAACGAAGTTAAAAGCACCCCCGCGGCTTGCCGTGGGGGATCGATAACGGAGAGTTCGATCCTGGCTCAGAACGAACGCTGGCGGCGCGTCTTAAGCATGCAAGTCGAGCGAATCCGGGAGCCTCGGTTCCCGGGGAAGCGGCGG
>CAKQTE010000003.1 GCA_934276485.1 uncultured Spirochaetales bacterium
TTTTATTTGACTTAAGTTGTCAATATTGAAATTCAACAATAATAAAGTTTGTAAATATCATAGAGTAGAATCCCTGAATACTGGCACATACTCAAATACCTCTAAAAAGAGGTTGCAAATTTTGAAGTATAGATGTTTACTTAAATTGCTGGTTAAAACAATTTAAGAACAGTCATCTTCCAAGCATCTGGTTCATGCATGAAATGATGGCTGTTATTTTGTTTGCCTTTAGCTTTCGCTCCAGGTACTCGTAGTTGTCGCAGCCGTGATAGATGGTTCCTGTTTTCAATAGTGCATAACCTATTGTAAGCATCTTGTTGGCTATCGCTACAGCTGCTTTCTGTCCCTTCTTGTTCCTGGCCTTCAGCTCATTCCAGGAATCAGTCAACGAATTGGCATAACTTGCATTGGCACAGTTCCATGCCGCTTGCATGATGTTGCGTCGTATTGGCATGCATCCATATGAAGTGACACCTCCTGATTTGAACGATTCACCACTTTGGCTAATATAAGGTAGCAGACCAACATAGTTCCTCAGCTGGGCAGCGCTGTCAAATCTGTCACCATTGCCGATATAGGCGATGCAGGCAGCTGCGGTAAGAAGTCCTACGCTCGGTATGGAAAGCCAAGCAAGTGCTTCCTGTGGATGGGCAAGGATAATCTCTTCCCTGATGCGATCCTCTATTGTTTCAAGAGCCAGTTCTACGGAATTGATCATGTCGTTTTCGATCATGGCTGTCCTATATGCAGCAGAAGACTCCGCAAAGTGCTTTTCAATCAAGGCTATCCTGGCCTCGTGTTCTTTCAGGTCGCTTTTCTTGAGATCGCATATCCCATGGAGGTTGAAGATAGAGTGTAGTCTGTTTATGTAAGATGTCCTCTGCTTCTTGTAAAATATCTGCTCGTTAACAAGAGAGCGCTCTTCTATTTCCTGTCTTGTAGGAACAGGGATAAGAGGCCATTTGCTTGGATGCATATCCCTTAAGATCTCTGCAATCTTTACAGCATCCTTGGAATCTGTCTTGCAACTCGTTCTGAAAATGATTTGCAGCTTGCCCGGATTCAACATGAAAATCTGAGCCTTGGAGTTTTCGATGATGGACAAAGCAAAGTTGGAAGAAGAGCTTCCACCCTCGATTGCCACCCAGTCTCGCTCCGTGAGCTGGGAGATGAACTTGAGTTGTCCGGCACTGTTCATAAGCCCTTGGATTGATTTGTGCCTTTCAAAGTTACTGGCACTGTCGAGACAACAACCCTTAAAGGTCTTCTTGGATAGATCCAGACCGAAAATACGATCTGCATCCCTGTGGTTAGGTCTGTACAACATAGGCTGTACCTCCTAGTTATGAGAGTACGGTTCATGGAGGCTTTATCCTGGAAGTAGCAACGTTGCCCTTCACTTTTATTATTGGAGTTCTGCAGCCACTCTATGGTGGTCTGCAGCTCCCAAGTAGGTATTCGATGACCGGCTATAACAATTTTCTTCATTGGGGTATATGAAATTGATCATATCCACCGCTAAGGAGATTTGCTCAATCACCGGCTCCAGTATCCGCCAATACTAGAATAACATCGTTACCATGAACTTAAGTACATCCTACTTCTTCATTGCAAATTCAGAGCCGAGAAGATTTCCGATAATAGATGCAAAGACACAAGGAATGCCTAGCTTATATACGATGTTTCCATTCAAGATGAAAGTAGTGAGTGCTGCAATATTGGAAGCAAGATTGATGAACTTTGTTGTTCCGCAAGCCTGTAGCATTGGTAGCCCTATGAAGGTCAATCCTAGAGTATAGAATGTACCTGTACCAGGACCGAAGAATCCATCATATACACCGACAAGAATTGCTATCATCATTATAAATAGATATACCTTGGCATCCAGTTTTCTGCTTAGGTCCAACTCTTCTCTTTCTTTTTTCTTTCCTTTCTTCTTCAATGTGAAGAATGTCAAAATAGGAAGAACAACCAAAAGAACATATTTGAAGATCCTTCCAGCAAAGTGAAGTGCAAGCTGTGCGCCAAGAGAGGAACCTGCAATTGCAAATATTGATGCAAAGATTGCTATTTTATATAAAACATCACCCTTACGAGCATAGTTGATAGTTGCAAACAATGTTCCAAATGTTGATGAGAATTTATTGTTTCCAAGCGCATATACAGGAGGAAGACCTATTGCATAGTAACTTGTTAGTGAAATCAATCCACCACCACCTGCAACAGAATCAACAAATCCTGCCAGGATACATAAGAAAAACATTATTACGATTTTAGCTGTAGTTATCTCAATCATCTTCTTCTCCAAGTGGAGAGTATCTATCGAAAAGCGATAAAAGTGAAGAGGTATCGAAATGAGTATATATCTGAGTTGTCTTTACATCGCTATGTCCAAGCATTTCCTGCACAGAACGCACATCGGCTCCATTGATCATCATATGAGTTGCAAATGAGTGTCTTAGCGTATGGACTGTAGCATTAACATCCAAGCTTTCTACTATCTCGTGAAATCGCTTATGAATCGCTTGTCTTGTCATGCGCTCTCCTCGCCTATTTAAAAAGAGCGCACTCTCCTTCATGTTCTTTCTATTGAGTAATTTGGGTCGAACGTCCTGAAGATAGACAGAGAGAGCATTTTGAGCATACTCGCCCAAAAACACAACTCGTTCCTTGCCTCTTTTTCCGATAATACGCATCGTATTGTCTTCATTTAGGTACGATGAGACATTCAAGCTAACGGCTTCAGATATTCTTAAACCAGAAGAGTAAATTACTTCAAATATGCACCAATCTCTAAGAGACAGAAGATCTTCCTTCTCCTTGGCTTTATCGAGAATTCTATCTACATCCTCTTCGCTTAGAGTCTTTGGAAGCTTATTGTCTTTCTTCGGAAGATCCAATAGCTTCGCAGGATTATTGTCCACTTGTTCTCTAGACTCAAGAAATTTATAGAATGTACGCAAGCTTGAGATAATCCTTGAAATTGTCGCACTATCGAGAGCGCTATCGACTCTCCTTGATTTAAGATATTCTTCCATCTCGAGAGGAGTAATTTTGGAGTAGTCCAAACTCTCTTTTTCCAAAAACTCAAAATAGAGTGCTATCTCACGACAATAAACCTCTCTGGTTTTATCAGAGAGGCGTCGTTCATAAATCAGATAATCAGCAAATTGCTTTATTATCCTATCTATCGTCATCATCGTTTCTATGTAAGCGCATGATAGCAGGTGTTGAAAAATCATTTGGATTTGCGTTACGCTTTCCTAGCTGGTTCTGCAAATCCTGCCATCTATTAACGGTAATAGCAGATGCATCTTCCCTACCTTGCTGCACCTCAGGCTGTCTCTTTCTATCTTGTTCGAAAGAATTGTTATAGTTATTATCCTGACGAGCATAAGCATTTCTATCACTATATGCACTCTCTTGGCTCTGACCATATCCAGATTGAGCATTCTGCTGAGGATATGGATTCTGGCTATATGATGAAGAATATCTATCCTGACGATGGCTGTCATATCTATGATCTTCTTCAGCTTCATTCTTCTTTGAATACAAATCTGAATTGTTGATTCCTGTTGTAACATCTCTCTTTTCAAAGCCGGTAGCGACAACAGTTACCTTTAGCCTATCGCCAAGTGCTGGATTGTAGGACTGACCTGCTGTGATAAGAGCATCTTCTGCAACATTGTTGGTTATAAGCTCAACAACATCTTGGTATTCCTTGAGTGTTAGGTTGTCTCCACCAGCAATATTTACAAGAACTGCCTTAGCGCCATCAATTGAAGCATTCTCCAACAATGGATTGCTGATTGACTGCTTAGCAGCTTCCACAGCTCTATTAGCACCTTCTCCAAATCCAAGACCAATAAGAGCATCTCCCTTACCTTTCATTACAGTCTTTACGTCTGCAAAGTCGATGTTGATTTCTCCTGGCTCTGTGATCAAGTCAGAAATACCCTGAACAGATTGCAAAAGCGCAGAATCAGCAAGCAAGAATGCTTGTCTGATTGGAGTGTTGTTATCTACAACATTCAATAGGTGTTGGTTAGGAATCAAGATAAGGGTATCTACATTCTTTCTTAGCTTCTCGATACCTTGCTGAGCAAGCATCAACTTCTTCTTTCCCTCGAAAGCAAAAGGAGTTGTAACAACAGCAACAGTAAGAGCATTACAAGTCTTTGCTATCTCTGCAACAACGCTTGCAGCACCGGTTCCGGTACCACCGCCCATTCCTGCTGTGATGAATACCATATCTACATTCTCAAGCTCTTTCTTGATCTCTTCCTTGCTTTCAATGGCAGCCTTTTCTCCGATCTCAGGTTGCCCTCCAGCACCAAGGCCTCCAGTGAGCTCCTTTCCAATAGCTATTCTTGTTTGGGCATTGGAACGCTGAAGAGCCTGAACGTCTGTATTGAGTGCAATGAAAGACACCTTCTTCAAGCCTGATGCAATCATTCTATTGACGGCATTTCCACCGCCACCACCAACGCCAACAACCTTTATGATAGTAGGTGCAGTTTGCTCTCCTGTTGTTGTATCTTCGATATCAAAAATATTATAGCCCATATATGCTCCTTAGAATAACTTCCCGAAAAAACTCTTCATCTTTCCACCAAATCCACTCTTTTCCTTATTTGATGAATAACTGTTGTTGTCTTTATATTTCCTAGCTTCATTTTTCAACAAGCCCAAAACTGTTGAATATCTTGGATCGATATAGATTCTATCCAAGCCATTGATAGCTTCAGGAAAACCAATTCTTGCAGGCAATCTGAAGATTTCTGCCGCAAGCTCTGTAACTCCAGACAAAAGTGATCCTCCACCTACAAGAACAATGCCTGCTCCAAATGTTCCTGAGATATCATTCTCTTCAAACTTCTGCTTTAGCATTGAAAATAGCTCTGCCATTCTTGCTTCGATAACCTTAGCCATCTCTTTACGAGGAAGTCTGATCGCAGGCTTTCCTCCGACAGCGGGAGTCACGATCATGTCGTTTGGAGAAATTGTTGGTGAATAGCAAGATCCATCAGATATCTTAATGGATTCTGCAGCTGCCTTTGGAAGCTGTAGCATGTAAGCAATATCTGAAGTAACAGCCTCTCCTCCAAGGTCCAATCCACATACATATGTAGGAGAACCATTTTGGTAGACGATGCAATTGGTGCTACCAGAGCCGATATTGATCAAGATAGCGCCCATATCTTTCTCTTCTTGTGACAATACAACATCGCTATCTGCAAGTGTCTGTAGAACAACTTTCTGCACTTGTATTCCAGACTTTTGAACACATTTCTTCTGGTTCTGGATAATTGGAGATGAACCGATAACAAGCAAGACCCTGGTATCAAGTCTATGAGCTAGCATATCAATTGGATCCTTGATACCAGTTCTGGAATCAACCTGGAAATCCTGAACAAGAGTGTGGATTACTTCAGTGTTCTGTGGCAATTCCCTATTCTTTGCAACATCAATTGATCTTCTGATATCCTCAGTCTTGATCTCTTGATCCTTTGAATTGATTCCCACTACTCCATTTGATTGAATAGCTTGAATATGGGAACCCTCTATTGCGAGCATTACAGAACTAACTTCCGTTCCTGCTTGGATCTCTGCTTCCGATACTACGGCGTTAATTACCTTAACAGTTTGTTCCATATTAACAATGGAACCATTCTTAACACCTTCAGATGGACGCTCAGCTATGGACTCAACCATAATCTGACCATCTCTTGAGATAGCTCCGATTACAACCCTAGTCCAGCTTGTACCTATATCCAATCCAACAATAGCCTTGTCAGTTGCCACTTTTTACCTCTTTATCCTAACTAATCCATTTGACTTCAGTTGATATACACTCTTGGAGAATATTGTATCATATAGTTTCGATTCATTCTCTCTAGATATGTAATCCAAACAATCAGGAAGAGCAGACAACTTTGACAGATTACTAATGATCAAAGTAGATGAAAGCTCTTCAAGATCCAGCGTCAAGCTTTTCGTTACATTACTTTTATTATCGTTAAATTGAGCTCTTGTTATCAAGGTTCTAGCGACATCTGTATTATACAAGATACGAAGAACGTCGACAAAATCAGAGTCAAATCCATATTTTTGCATATAAATGGAGTATTCCTTTCCAATTTCAACAATTAGATAGTTTTCTCTTAGGCTATATGCATCTCTATGATCCATAACGCTTACATCGGTTCCATCGAAAAAGAATGCAATAGCATTGCTATATGCGATGATTCCATTTTCACGTGCTTTTATATTACAAACCAATGTATTGCCCCTGAATCTAAAAGAGACAGAATCAACATAGCCCAAGCTCTTTATATCCTTTTCCAATTTTCCTTTATTGAGAAAAAGATAGTTCGAACCTATATGCTTTATTATATTGCTCTTAATTGAGTAAGAGCTAACTCCTTCCAACTCATAGCCGTCTATTCTTAGCCAAGATGAGTTGGCTAGAAACAGAAAGCAAAAACTCAATGAGAAAACAATGAACACAAATAAGATAATCGCTATCTTAGATGATTTCATGTTTTCGTCCCATTAAATAAATAATCCTATATTGCACAAAATTAAGTGCAATAAACATTGCCTCATCACCAGGACCATATGAAAAGAATGGCAAGTTAACAGCTCCAAATGGAAATAACCCTACGCAATAGAGCCCATTGATTATTGCTGCTATAAAGACAAAACCTGCCAGTCCTAGTGAAAGACCTGATAAATAGTTATCATTTTTCTTATAAGCTCTACGACTAGCCATAACGCCTAAGAAAAAGAGGCATAGAAATGAAACATAAAGAGCTAAGATTCCCACAAATCCAACTTCCTCTGTGATAGAAGCAAATATGAACTTTCCACCAACGTCTGATAGAACTCCTAGCTTATATAGTCCCTTACCTATTCCCATGCCAGAGATTCCACCATCCTTGATAGCAAGCTGGGATGTAAACAAGTCATGGTTATAGTACTCGGGATTTGATACCGGAAGTATTGAATGGAAGAAATCATCCAACACCTCAGGCTGGATTACTATCATGAAAATGCCTGTTGCGAACGAAAATATCGCAGCAAGCACTATAAAACTCTTCTTTGCTCCTGATGCATGTAGCATTATCAAGACAACAAGAACAATAAGGAAATAGTATCCCATGCCTGTAGTCAATGCTGTCAAAACAGCCAATGCCATCGCACAGCTTAAAACAAGAGTAAAGAATACTCCTGGAACTTCCATTCTCTTTTCATATATTGTTGGAATTGCGCCACTGATGAGTGCTATCACAGCACATGTTGCAACAACAGCACCGGAAATAATCTTTGTTCCAAAAAGCGTAAAAACTCCATCTGTATTGAAAGATGGATAGAACATCATGATAAGAATTACAAATGCAAGTGGACAAAGAACATAGTAACTACGCTTTAGAATTCTAAATGGAATGAATCTCAGAACAATTCCAACAACTACTCCTGCAAGGATCCCATATACTTGGTTAATAAGATATGAGTAGTGAACCAAACCATTTTTTACAGATAGATCAAATGTTGCGCTATATATTGCAACCAAGCCACATAGCACTATAAATAAAGAGAAAAAGATAAAGGTAAAGGGAGAGAACAAGCCATCTGTGGCATTCTCCCCCTCCAATTTGATCATATCAAAATCGTCATAGTTTTTGCTCTTGTTTTCTTCCATCATCAACATTATACAAATGACCTAGAAAAAAAGCATTATATAACATTATTTGCTTGGACATAAATTGGTTGATTTTCGTCCTCCGAAAGATAAATGGAAGCAGAAGCTTTCAAAGCTCTCTCTTCACCATCAAGCTCATTGAGTCTGATCTGGCTCTTGATCATCTGCTGACGAAAACTATTCTCAACTCCAATCTGCCATAGTGGAATGAAAACAACAATAAAACCGATAGCCAACAAAACCAGGGCTATACACTTGAACTTTAATGTCGATACTCTACCAAAACTGAAATCTCTCATATCTTCTCTACCACCCTTAACTTAGAAGATCTAGAAGGTGCGTTTTCCTTACATTCCTCTTCTGTTGGAATAATTGGTTTCTTTGTAAGGATCTTTATTCTAGCGTCTTCCTTTGCAGCTTCTTCTTTGAAGAACCACTTAACTATCCTATCCTCAAGGCTATGGAAGGTTATTACTCCAATTCTTCCACCCCTTTTAAGGACCCTGATTGCGTTTTCCAAAGCGGGAGCTATTCTATCGAGCTCTTTGTTTACTTCAATTCTAAGAGCCTGAAATGTTCTTGTTGCAGGATGCAATCTTCCATATCTATATTCTCTAGGAACAGCTTGGAAGATTATTTCAGCCAATTGATTTGAGTACTCAATTGGTTCCTTTTGCCTACTCTCGACAATCGCACGTGCAATTCGTCTTGAGTATCTTTCTTCGCCATACTTATAGATTACATTTGCAAGTTCTGTCTCTGGGTATTCGTTAACAATTACCTTTGCAGACAGAAATTGTGCTGGATCCAAGCGCATATCCAAAGGCTCTGCCTTTCTGAAAGAGAAACCTCTTAGGCTCTCTTCATAGTGAAATATGGATATTCCAAGATCAAATAGGATTATATCTACTGACTCAGATTCTGCTTTCTCAAGGTATTCATCGAACCAAGTATTAACTGGTATGAATCTATCACCATAATCCTTGAATCTCTCTATGGCTTTCTTCTGGATTTCCTTATCTCTATCTAGTCCAGTTACTGTCAAATTTGGATATTTAGACAAAAAGAGAGATGTGTGCCCACCCTCTCCTGTTGTGCAGTCGATCATAGATGTCTTCTTTTCGCTATCCAACACAAGGTTATCCAAAACCTCTTGATGCATAACTGGATAATGAAGTATCTCCATCTACTTATCCTCTTCGTCGTATAGACTCTGTGCGAGTGATGACAAGTCCTCATCGTCATCATCGTCTTCTTCTGCTAATCTAAATACCTCTGGATTCCATATCTCTATGGAGTATCCAGCTCCAACCAATAACGCATCCCCTTTATTCAAAAGGTTGTATTTTTCTCTATTTGAGAGGGGAATGTTGATTCTTCCAGAGCTATCTATATCAACATAGATTGCTGGGGAAATGAGCTTCCTGATCAATTTTCGTTTCTTCTCGTCCAGCATCGCTTTGGGGGTTGATAAAATTGGCTTACTGAACTCGTTCTCAAAATAATCAGGAGTCATCAGCATTAGATGATTTCCATCTAACCCTGGAAGAACAACTACCTGCTCAGCGGAAAGAAGGTTCCTTAGTCGTGCTGGCAAAGAAAGACGACCTTTGTCATCAAACTTTGAATTATACATTCCTGTAAGGAAAGCCATCTCTTTTCCACCCATTTTACGGGAATTCATCCCACTTATACCCACAACATACACTAAAGCGTCCCATTTGGCAAGAAATATTTTGTTTTTTTACATTTCAAAATCTGAAAAAAAATGCGCAAGAACAATTAAGCTCTCACGCACAAAAGCAATAACGAGAAGAAAATCAAAGATCAAAAAGTTTATCGTGACTTTCCTTCTTGATTATCTCCTGGAATTTTCTATATAGATCCAAAGAAATTTCAGCGCACTCGTTCATGTCGTCAACGATTCTTGAAGCATCCCCTTCCATGATGGAAGAAAGAGCATCCTTACACTTTGCATCAATGGTATCAAGAGACTTTGTTACCATCGATTGATTCAGGTTCTTCTTGTTGTCGTCATAGATATATACATTGATTGATGTCACAACGGATTTTTTCCGTCTCATTATAAGTCTTAATGTCTTGGTAATCGACTTATCATCCTGCAACACTTTTCCACTAGCATCGATTCTTGAAGAAAGAGATAAACAATTAAGCCTTAGTTTCGATAGCCTCTTCATAGCCCTTACCAATGGATGGGACAGGTTTCCTGTGAAATATGAAAAGATCAAAACAGCACCTGTAATGAGAGTTCCCCAAAAAAGAACTTGCATCATATGAAGAAAACTTTGGGATGCCAAAATAGATGTATCCATTATTTATCCTCCTTTTCATATGAAACAACAACATGAGGATATGCCATCTCCAAGCCATTTGCTTCATACACATCGAGAATCTCTCTATTAAGGTCAAAGTTAACTGTCCAATAATCGGCATTTCTAACCCAGACTCTAAGAAGGATCTTAATCTCTGAATCATCATAGCTCTTGATCCTAACAATTGGCTCTGGGTCCTTTAATATAAGCTTATGAGACTTTGCAAAGGATAGGATGCTATCCATAGCTTTCTTTCTGTCAGTGTCGTAGCTTATACCATAAACCATATCGAGTCTTCGTGTGTCGTTAGTTGAGAAGTTGACGATATCCTGAGCAAATACTGTTTTGTTAGGAATCAAGACTCTCTTGTTGTCAGGAGTGTTCATGATGGTATGGAAAAGAGATACTTCCTGGATAGAACCACCCTTTCCTCCGATTTCAACATAGTCACCTATCTTGAAAGGATGAGTTGTGACAACCATCATTCCACTAGCAACACCTGCGATGATATCCTGAATGGCAAGTCCTATTGCAAGTGTGATTGCAGATATTGCAGAGACAAATCCTGTTAGTGAGAATCCTGCTTCAGCAAGTGCAAACAACAGCAAGACCACGCTCATACATATCTTAATGATGATCAAGAAAAACTTGACGATCAGCTTATCGATACTGCTTTGAAGCAGAGCTGTCTTTATGAATCTCATCGTACATTTGATGATGATCACGCCAAAGAAAACAATTGAAACCAATGTAATGATAGAAAAGCCAGATGACATCAAAAATGATCTAACCGTTTCTTTTATTCCAACGTCCATACAAAACCTTCTTAAAAAGAACAATCCCCAAATGGGGATAGTTCCTTAATTCAAATCTGGATCAAATAACTTATAGTCAATATCTGGGAATATTGCGTTTCGTCTTTCTGCGTTTATAAGCCATTCTGTATTAACAGTGTTCTTGCACATTGAAGAATAAACTACATTAAACGATCCAAGGTGATTTCTGACTCGCTTCTCAGCATAGCTAACGCTTGTATTGTCATGTATGATACATGGCCAGTCAGATGCCATTGCAAGCAAAACTTCCCTACTTGCCTGATTTAGGAATCTTCCTTTCAGAGATCCTTGGTCTGGGAATCTATGAGTTAGCTCCTGCATTCTCTCAATGGACTTAAGAGTGTGCTTATAGATCCAAGCATTAGATCCATCAAGCCAAGTATCTGCACCACCATCACTTGCCCATGAGCACTCATTTACTCTAAGCTTCTCGGTCTCAACTCCCTGCAACAAAAGTCCTGATGGAGTTGTAAGCTCATAGTTTGGCTCCTCAGTTGCACGCTCCAAGAACTCTTTCAAAAACTCGATTCCTTCAAACCACCTATGTCCAAATAGCTCAGCGTCAAATGTCAAGGAATATACTGGATTTGAGATGCCATATGCATTGAGCATGATGCCCTTTCTTCTGATATGGTACAAAAAGTTATCTACATGGAGAGATACTTTCTCCATAGCCTTTTTCATATCATAGTACTTCTTCTGATCATTCTTGCCTGTGATCGCATAGTACTTGTATCCAGTAAAGACTCTAACACCAGGCTCATGAATATATGGTCTAATTGTATCCATTGGTAGATAGTAACCAATATCACGATAGAACTCTCTATAGTCTGAATCACATGGGTAGCCGGACTTTGAAGACCAGATAAGGTTTGAAATAGACCAATCGCGAGCAAATGCATTCAATCCTGAAGGAAGCTCAATTGGAGCATAGCCACCATATTCTGATTTGTCTGTTGCAGTAATAACAGCGTGAGAAGCAAGCTGTGTCCATCTAACTCCTCTCTTTGAAAGAACTTCATCCAGTCCTGGATAGTATCCACACTCAGGTAGCCAGAATCCTCTTGCGTTTTCGCCAAAGATTCTTCTATGTGTTCTTAGGCCCATCTCAACTTGAGCATCGATTGCCGTTGGAAAATCCTTGTAAAGAGGAAGATATGCGTGTGTTGCAGCACTTGCAAACAGCTCAATCTTTCTCTTATCAGCAAGAACCTTGAATCCTGTTAGGATGTTTCTTTCATAGCTTTCGTATATTTCAAGATTCTTTCTAGCTTCTTCAAGGTACCACTTAGCCATCTCATGACACTCAGTGTCCTCAGTTAAAGTTCTCTCGACTTCCTTTTCACCAAGCTCGATATGAAGATTCATATAATCAACAAATCTTTCCTGCAAAGGAACATCTGTGAGCATTGTCAACAATGTTGGAGAGAAACAAATAGCTAGCTTATATCTGATGTTTTTCTCATCGAGTTCATTAAGAACCCTCAATAGCGGAATATATGACTCATTCAAGGATTCGAAAAGCCAATTCTCTTCCAAGAATCTTGGATATTCCAAATGTCTTACATAAGGAAGATGTGCGTGAAGAATCAAGTTAATCTTATTCATCCCTATCCTCCTTTTCATAAGCCTTTACAATATCTTCAACTAGTGGATTGTTAATCAAATCTCCATCCTTGGTTGTTAACAACGATAGATAGACCTTGAACAAAGAATCGTTCTGTCTCATCTCATCGCTATGATGCATCCAATATGAATCTGTATGCTGAATAGTATTGGAAGATGCAAGAACCTCTCTCTTTCCATTTGGATCTACTGATACCAAATAAGCAGTACATGTTCCACCTAGAACAGATAGTCCGATATTCCATTCACTATCTGATGCTTTGATAGGAATATCATACTCCTCTACTTTACCAGTCTTATCTTTTATGGAGACAAATAGAACAGGCTTGGCATTTGCTTCGTCCATCTTCTCTTTATCCAAGTTTGAAATTGACCAGAAAGCAAATCCCCAGTTGTTGTTCTTGTTCAATAGGTGAATTGTTGTCTCAGGATAACTTTCAGGAAGCTCCTCTACACCAGGTAGCTCATCTAGTAGCTCAGAGATTCCTCTGTAGTCTGTAATACCAGCTAGGTATCTTAGGTTGTGAGAATCACCACGCTCTTCTTCTGGAGCATAGTTATCATCTTCATCTTCGTATTTTTCAGTCAAAGCTTGAATAAGCTCATCTCTAGACAGATTCTCATAGTCATCAATTTCTTCACATTGTGCTATGTTTCTGAGCTCAGAGATAGCAAGCTTTTCCATCTTGATTAAAACCATATTTTATCAATCCCGTCCGTTTACAATCCTAAAGATTAACGCATTATTAGTCAATTAGCGTAGGTTTTCTGTCAAAACTGAATCATGTTCACACAGTACAAAAAATAACATAAAGAAATTTATTTCAGATTAATCGTTTTACATTTCTTGCAACTTTTGCACTTTTTGCATTCTTGACTGTTTCATTCCAATAAACAACATGAAAGGATGCTAAAAATAATTTATTGATAATACCAAGACGATAATTTCTTGATAACAAAGTATTTGTTTTTGATAAAAATCATACCAATTCAGTTCTATTCAGTATTTTTGAAACCCATTTCAAAACCACGTTTGAACCATCTCTTTAAGTTAACTTTTCTCTATCGATAAAAAAGGTTAAAAAATGTCATTTTGAACAAAAATTCCTGTACCATTCTCCATTCTAGTTATGTTATGATACATACTTATGGCTGAAGAAAATTCTAAAACATCCATTATACTTCATGGTCACTTCTACCAACCACCAAGAGAGAACCCTAGAACAGGTGTAATTCCAAAGCAAGCTTCTGCCTCTCCTTGGGAAGATTGGAACGAAAGAATCTTCCATGATTGCTATAATGCGAACTGTTACTCAAGATATTTGAATATAGATGGAAGGATAGTCTCCCTGACTAATAACTATAGTTATATATCCTTTAATTTTGGACCAACTTTGTTACATTGGCTTGATGAAAAACATCCTGATGTAATCGATTTACTAAGAGAAGCTGACAAGAGTTCTGCTGAGCGCTTAGGACATGGAAACGCTATGGCACAAGCTTTCAATCATACAATTCTTCCACTAGATAGAATTGATGATGCAATGCTTCAGATCGATTGGGGAATCAAGGACTTTGAATACCACTTCAAGCGTATGCCAGAAGGAATGTGGCTACCAGAGTGTGGTGTAAATGAAAATGTAATACAGCTTTTGTCAGATGCTGGAATCAAGTTCATTGTTCTTTCTCCATGGCAATGCAAGTGGATTGAAAACGAGTCTGGAGAAATGATCAACCTCAACTCTTCCCCTGCCCCATATCAGCAAAGCTATATCATTACTGGCTCTAATGGTGGAGAGATCAACGCATTCTTCTATAACCCAGCTCTTGCTGAGGGCATAAGCTTTGGTCATATGCTCAGAGATGCTGATGGTTTATATAAATCCCTGTTGGATATCAAGAGAAGAGATCAAAATCCATCTATCATACATACTGCAACAGATGGAGAAATATATGGTCACCATGAACCATATGGCGATATGGCTCTAGCAGCTCTAATCAAGAAGATCAACGAGCGAGAAGATTTTGTTCTCGACAACTATGGATCATTTTTGGCCAATCATCCATCAAAGAGACACGCAGAACTACGTAAGGGCGAGGATGGAAAAGGTACAAGCTGGTCTTGCTCTCATGGAGTTTCAAGATGGTACAAGGATTGTGGTTGCCACACAGGTGGAGGCGACAATTGGAACCAAGCTTGGAGAACACCATTAAGAAATGGACTAGCAAACCTTGGTGACAAGTTAAACGAGATCTTCGATAAGAACATCAACGATATCTTCATGGGCCAAATCTCATCACTAGAGCTGTTAAAGAAAGCAGGTCGAACATACTCAGGCGAGATCTCAATGACAGAGTTCATCTCTTCATTGCACTCTGAATATAAGTTCGACGAAAGTGAGGATATAAAGCTATCACACTTAATTGAAGGTATGAAGAACAAGCACTTTTCACTCACAAGCTGTGGATTCTTCTTCTCTGACATCTCAGGAATCGAACCAAGACAGGATATCAAGTACGCACTCTCTGCTATCTCGATGTTCCAGCCATTTTGCAATGATGATTTACTGCTACCATTCTTGTCAGACTTAAGAGATGCAAAGTCAAATATCAAGTCAGAAGGAGATGGAATGAGCCTTGCTCAAGAAGAGATGAAAGGACTTCCTGGCAGAGTTGAAGCTGCTCTCTATTTCTACTTGAATAGGGCTTATGCATCGGAGACGGATTTCACGGATAGATATGGAAAGTTCACACTCCTTTCATATTCCGAAAAAGAGGGAAATCCAATCATCCAAGAACAAGACACTCTTAGTCAGGAGACATTCACATTCTCAATTCTCTCATCATCTTCTGAGAGCACAAGTATCAACTTGTATATCTCAGAAAACAGCAATAAGAGCAACTCTATCGAGAGATTCAGGATCACAAACAATGAAATCCCAGATAGAATTCTAGATGAGACTTTGCAGTGGATAGATAGAGCTATGAGTGAGATCAAGTTCAATGACCTGATTGCAAACGCTCTTCATATGAAGCATTTTTCCATGCTTGTAAAAAGTTCAAAATACACTCCAATGAAGACATTGATTTTGGAAAATCTTGGCTTGACTCTTAAGCTCATAAAATCTCTTTCTCTTCATCATATCCATGCAGATTCACATGAAAAGCTAACTACTCTTGGAAATATGATTGATTTCGTAAAGAAATATGGAAGAGACACAGATCTTGATGCTGTTAACACTATCTTCAGTGACTACTTGGAGATACTTGCAAAAGAGATTAAGAAGCATAAGCTCGACCAAAAGAGAGCAGATGCTGTAATTACAACCCTTAATCTCTCTAGAACCCATGGATTTGAGCCAGAGACCAAGGGACTTCAAAATGTTGTATATGATTACTATTCAAATAAGACACATGCAAATATCGATGAAGAGAGTGCAAGAAAGTTGTACTCAGTTCTGAACTTCCAATAAAGCTTTTGCATGTTCAAGTGAGATATCGCTTGTTTCCCCAGAAAGGAGACGAGCGATTTCTTTTACCCTCTCATCCCCATCAATATTCTTGATTCTTGAAAGAGTTCTTCCATCAACTTCTTTTTTGTAAACCAAATAGTGGTGATCTGCCTTAACAGCCAATTGAGACAAGTGCGTAATGGCAAATACCTGATAGTTTTCAGAAAGAGTCTTTAGAAGAGTTGCAACATTATTTGCAATGACTCCACCTATTCCACTATCGATCTCGTCAAAGAGCATTGTCTCAACATTTCCTTTCTTGTTCATGGAAACCTTGAGTGCAAGCATTATTCTTGATAGCTCTCCTCCTGAACTAGAATTCTCCAACTCTGAGAATTTCTCACCTTTATTTGCAGCAATCAGGAAAGAAATCCTGTCCTTTCCATATGGTGTGAAATCATCACTTACAGTAACGGCAATCTTCAGCTTTGCACTCTTCATTCCCAATAGATGTAAATTGCTCTCTATTTTCTTCTCGAGTTTTTCAGCGCCTTTTACTCTTACTTCTGACAATCTCTCACTATCTTTTGAAAGCTCTTGATATAGTTTAGAAATCTCTTTTTCAAGCTTAGCTATCAGCTCTTCGCTGTTTTCACATCTTTCAAGCTTTTCCCTATATTCCTCTCTCTTTCTGATAGCTTCCTCAACAGATCCTCCAAAGCGCCTTTTAATCTTCTGAATTGCACTCAAGCGTTCATTCTTTTCTTCAAGCTCGTACTCGGAGTATGAGATGGAATTCTTATAATCACGTAGAGTTTCCAACAGATCTTCACTCTCTATCAGCCTTGACTCCATCTCTGAAGAACTGTCGATTAGAGTTGGATCCTTTCTCTCAGCTTTCTTAACAGCAGCAAGAGCTTGGCTAATAGATGAGATCGCACTCTTTAGCTCTTCGCAAGCCTCAGAGATATTCTCAGACAGGAATTCAGAGGATGAAATCCTTTGGATCTCAGCTTTGAGATTCTCTTCTTCCCCTTCTTCTAGCTTTGCATTCTCAAGCTCATTCAAGCAATAACGCATATAGTCTGCTTCTTCAGCATTCTTATTGACAGAATCCTTAAGTTCATTGAGCTCATTCTGTTTCTTCTTGTATTCAGAATATGTGTTTGAATAAGATAAGAGATACTTTTCTGAAGATGATGCATCATCGAGAAAGGTTCTTAGATTCTCATTTTTCAACAATGCTTGGTATGCGTGTTGTCCAGAAAGATCTACTAGCAGCCTCCCAAGCTCCTCTCCTTCTTGCCTAGTGATCATGACAGAGTTTACTGAATACGAAGATCTTCCTGTTTCCTTGATGATCCTACGAATAAGAATTTGATCGTCATATTCGATAGCGTGTTCTTCAAGCCAAGCTAGAGCATCTTTGGATTCAGTTGTAAAAACAGCAGAAATCTCTGCACTCTTTTCACCCTTTCTAACAGCATCCTTATCGGCCTTTGCACCCAGTAGCAGGGACAACGCTCCCAATATGATACTCTTACCTGAACCAGTTTCACCTGTAATACATGAAAATCCTTCAGAGAAATCCAAATCCAGCTTATCTATCAAAACATAGTTTCTAACATGAAGACTCTCAAGCATGCATCTCTCCTGACCAATTGAGTTTATCTCTAATGACTTCTGTGAAGTTTCTCTTAGTTGAATGCAACAAAAGCATCTTTGTTCTGCTTGTGTCTATTGCTATCACGTCTCCTTCCTCTAGATCAAAATAGACCTGGCCATCGACTGTTAGAACAATATCTGTTCTCTGCTTATCTGGAACAAGAATCGTTACATTCTTACCAGCTGTTACCAATGGTCTATTTGATAGTGTGAAAGGACAAATTGGAGTTACAACAACAGCATTCATCTCTGCATCCAATATAGGCCCCCCTGCAGCTAAGGAGTATCCTGTGGAACCAGTAGGAGTTGCAACAATCATACCATCAGCTCTAAAGGATCCTGCCAGAGTATTATCTATCTTAAGCTTCAAGCTAATTACTTTAGCAATACCAGAAGAACAAACAACTATCTCATTTAGAGCTGTTGAAGAGAATACCTTCTTGTTATTTCTCATAACAGAAACCCGGAGCATCAATCTCCTAGAGATATTCTGCTCTCCACCCACATATGCTTCGAACGCTTCCTTCCACTCATCTTTGCCAACTTCTGTGATATATCCAAAGGTTCCAAGGTTTATAGGAAGAATAGGAATACCTAGAGAACAAACTGAACGAGATGCATATAGTACTGTTCCATCCCCTCCGAGTGTTACTACCATGTCATAGCCATAGCCAACATCAAGCTTATCTTGAGATACATCTGTAGAAATTATTTCAGATGAGATATTCTTCTCTTTAAGATATTCGCTAATCTCTCCTGCAATAGAAGCAGCTTCAACTTTACTTGTATTAGCAATGATCAATACAGATTTAATTTCACTCATAACAAACTACCTTTAATGAAGATGGCTAATGACTTTCTGTATGGACTCGATCTCAACAGAAGACAAAAATGGATAGATAGGGAACGAAAG
Source organism: uncultured Spirochaetales bacterium (assembly GCA_934276485.1). GTDB lineage: Bacteria > Spirochaetota > Spirochaetia > Sphaerochaetales > Sphaerochaetaceae > Ornithospirochaeta. The sequence goes on from CAKQTE010000003.1 coordinate 18,531, forward strand.
TCCTCGAGTCAAAGCTGGAATCGCTTTAGGAAATCTATCGAATCTATCTTGATATCTTGATCCAATTGCATTTGAGAATGTCTTTTTGGCACTCACTTGATATTTAGATGCAAACGCAATCATCTCATCTGGCTTGGTGTTTACTATTACAGAAAAACCATATCCATTTGAATGGAAATCCATGCTCGCAGATCCAAAGAGCTTACAATTCGTTTTCTTAACAGCCTGAATATAAACCTTGTAGATATTATCTCGTCTTAAAAGAATATTCTCGAGTTTAGAAATCTGAACAATACCAAGAGCTGCATTCATATCAGGTAGCTCAACATAAGGAGATAGCTTACTAACCTCTTTCTTGATATTATCCCCAATATCTTCGCTATCTGTTGCGACAAAAGCACCACCTCCAGTACTGACAATTCCATCTTCTTCGGTGGATGCAAGCACAACATCTCCAATAACTCCAGGTTTAATTTCCCCATATGATGAGCCAATGGATTGGGATATATCTTCAATGATCAATAGTCCTGTATCCTTGAAAGCATCTATATTTCTAACAACCTGACAAATAGGCTCAAACAAAATCAAAGCTTTAGTTTTATCGCTCTTGTTATTCAAGACATAATCAATATCAATGATCATCGAATCATCAACATCTACAAGTACAGGATTGATTTCCAATTCCTTAAAAGCTTCCAAATAGATACGAGGCGTTAAAACAGATACAAATACCTCGTCTCCCTTTTCTAAAGACAAACTCTTAAGAGAAAATAAAATAGCGTCATAATATGTTCGAAGAGCAAAGCCCTGTTTCTTATTAATTAAATCAAGAAAAAGACGAATGAATTCCTTCTTTCTTTCTCCCGGTCCTATCTTTTCATCCACCATTGTCTGTAATACAGCATCCATATCTTTTCTGTATAGTGCTGGCTTATAGAATCTTATTGCTGCCATGAGCGTATTTTAGCATAACGAGTGAGAAATTACATTGGCAATATCGGCCAAAATTCAGGCATAAAAAACATATACACGTAAGCTAACGCACCACTAAGAACGAAACATTACAAGGATTTTAGGAATTGCCCTTATACTGTAATCAGGCAGCACAAGGTTGTGCGTTTTTTGGTATTTGAGACCGAACAA
>CAKQTE010000004.1 GCA_934276485.1 uncultured Spirochaetales bacterium
AAGCTAAATTTAAATAGAAAATACAATTGGAGATGACAAATATGTATAATCAAATGGTTCAGAATTCAAAAAAAGATGGACAAGTTTCATTCAATGGAAAATAAACCTTTCATGCGTTTGTCCTGTCTTTCGTGTCTTTCCTATTGACTAAAAGTGCAACTATTTTCTAAAATACTTTTCAGTTGCTTGTAAATGGAGAGATGGCCGAGTGGTCGAAGGCGGGCGCCTTGAAAGCGTCTGAGGGGCAACTCTCCGGGGGTTCGAATCCCTCTCTCTCCGCTAAGTCTCTTTCACAGAGACTTATTTTTTTGCCAAAACAAATACGAAAATTGCCACAATCCAAGCTACAATTGTATTGGAGGCATATTATGTCAGATATTTTCTCAATTCTATTCGTCTTATTAATCTGTTTTATCGTCTTCTTGGTATGTAGAGAACTCAATTGCTGGTATTGGAAAGTCAATAGACACATTGAACTTCTAGAAGAGCAAAACAAACTCCTAAAAGATATGCTAAGCAAGCTCAAATAGGACTTTCAAACACAAAAATTCCAAATATATCAAACTCACTTTGACAAATTTATCAAACTGACTTGTATAAATTTGTCAAAGTCATATTGTCGAATTTATCAAACTCACCTTGACAAAGTTTAAAAGGCAACGTGATTATATTGATATGGAAAATAAATTATATCGTCCTAGATTAATTGATAAAACTTTGCAGCAAAAACTGATGTTTGCAAAAGCAGTATGTGTACAAGGACCCAAAGCTTGTGGAAAAACATGGACAGCATTAAAAGCTGCAAAAAGCCAAATCATGCTTGGGGATAGCAGAGATAATTTTTCAAATCGCAGATTATCCTTATTAGATAACTCATTTGCACTCAGAGGAGAAAAGCCTCACCTAATCGATGAATGGCAAGAAATACCTTCTTTATGGGATGCCGTGAAATTCGAAGTCGATAAGACAACAAAACCAGGACAGTATATCCTAACAGGCTCATCTACTCCGAAAAGAAAAGGGATAATGCATTCAGGAACAGGTAGGATATCTCTACTGGACATGAGAACAATGTCATTGTTTGAATCTGGAGAATCAACAGGAGATATTTCTCTTTCATCTCTTTTCAAGGGAAATATCCCAGAACCAATAGGCGTCGATAGTCCAAGCATTGAAAAGCTTGCATACTATATTATCAGAGGTGGATGGCCAGAGGCATTAAATTATCCTGCTGAATATGCATCATCCTTTGCATCTGACTATATAAAAGGTGTTATTCAAGAAGATATTCCTCGCGTTGCAGAATCTATCGATATAGTAAAGATGCATCATTTTTTGCGTTCTCTTGCAAGAAATGAAAGCACAACAGCCTCAAAACGCGTTCTCATCCGTGATATGAATGGAGAGATAACAGATGAAACTGTTAACTCTTATATTGATATTCTTTCAAGACTGTTCTTGCTGTCCCCTCAGCTTCCATTCAGCCCATCAATTAGGTCTTCATTGCGCCTGAAACAAATGAAAAAGAGACATTTTACGGATCCTTCTATTGCAGCTGCCCTCCTAGGACTTTCTGTCGAATCCCTGATGAATGATTTGCAAACATTTGGATTATTGTTTGAATCTCTTGTAGAACGCGATCTTGCAATATATGCAAATGCAATAGGATGCAGACTGTTGCATTATCAAGACTACAAAGATAACAAAGCAGATGCCATCATAGAAGCTCCTGATGGCTCATGGGGAGCTATTGAGATCAAGCTTGGCTCAGGTGAGATAGATCATGCTGCGAAGACTTTATTGAAAGTCGACAAAGCAATGAAAGAAGCAACTGGAAAAGAAGCTTCCTTCCTTGCTGTTATATGTGGTCTCACATCCTATGGGTACACACGAGAAGATGGCATTAATGTCATTCCAATAACAGCACTAGGCGTTTAGGCTTTTGCAGCCTTTGTTTGTACTTCTACCTTTTCTGGTTCTTTCCCAAATAAGGCATGACCCATCAAAGCAGCTGTTGTTTGCTGGAATACAATTGAGAAGATCACAGGAAGAGCAGCTGCAGGAGGCAAGAAGTCGATAGCCAACACCAATGCAGCGCTGATATTTCTCATAGCAACAGCAAATGTGATTGCAATAGTGTCTTTCTCTTGTAGCTTGAATATGCGACAAGATAGCTTTCCAACAGGAAATCCTGCTGCAGCTAGCAATACTGCAGCTACTGCAATTATCAGATATGACCATGAAATATTCTCAACTATCCTATTTGAAACTTGGGAAACGTTGATGATTACCACCAATAAAAGGATCAATTTTGATAGAGGATTTGTTATTGGAGCAACCTTCTCCTTTATTGGTTTTGCGAAGAAATGATTGAACACCAATCCAAGAATGAATGGAATAACAACCATTATGCATAGGGACTTCATCATTCCAACAGAATCAACATAGACAGTAGTTCCTGTGAATATCTTCAACAAGAATGGAGTCATTATTGGTGCAAGCGCAGTATCTAGCATAAGAATTGCAAATGATACAGCTAGGTTTCCATGGTAGATTGTAGCCCAAATGGAACCAACAACAGCAGTCGGAATAGCTCTGATAAGGTTATATCCTGAGCCTACATCCTTGTTTCCATTGAAAAAGATAAGAGATATAACCTCTGCACAAAGAGGCATAATAATGTAAGACGCAAGCACAAAAGCCAATATAAAAAAAGGCCTCTTGATAGCATCTACCATATCTTTTGCACTAATCTTCATAGCACCAAAGAATGTCATGATCCCAAATAGTGTATTAACCATTGGCTTTAGTGGCGTGAATATGCTTCCTAAAAACAAAGCAATTATAACGCCAGTAGGAGTGATGAAAGGCATCATCTTATTCAATCGTTTATCCAAAGCCACAAATCCATTTAAATCCATAGAAACCCTCAAACTCAATTAAAGCACTTAAATGGATCAATTAACACTATGTTTTTCTCTTTTTGTGTTTTTTCAAAAAAAGCAGGACCCTCAGTAGAATCCTGCTCTCATATGTATCGAGTATATTATTTTGTGCGATTTTCTGGAGTGTAGTTCTCATATAGAGGCTTCTTGTGTGTCTGGTGTGCCCAAATGTCATCAGCTTCTACCTTCCACTGCTGTGCATATTCCTTACACTTGCCACAAAGATGCTCAACAGTCTCAGGAGATTCAAGATCTGTACTCTTTGCACCTGTCTCATGAACCAGCTGCTCAAGTAGCTCTGGGTTTTCAAGCATAGGACATGGTCTTAGATGGTTTCTATTAAATGGCTGCCCCTTGTGATATGCCATAAATAGTGGGCTCTGCAGGATCTCCAAAATAGACTTGTCATGGATGTTGGCATTTGAGTAGTGAATGAATACACATGGCTCTGCATCACCTGCTGAATTGATATGGAAGTAGTTTCTTCCTCCTGCAATACATCCACCAACATACTCACCATCATTCTGGAAGTCCATTGGGAAGAACTCAATGTCACACTTTTCAGATCTGATATATCTGATTCTGTCGATCATATATCTTCTCTGTTCCATAGTAGGCATCAACTCAGGAGCTGCGTTGTTTCCAACTGGCATATAGTGGAAATAGAATCCAAAACGTGCACCCTTGTCGGAAATCATGCGCAAGAACTCATCGCTAGTAACAGCTTCGATATTGTGTCTTGTATAACAAATTGATGTTCCATAGATAATGCCATACTTCTTCAACAGGTCCATAGCCTTCATGACCTTGTCATAGTGGCCCTCTCCTCTTCTTGAGTCGTTGGTCTCTGGAGTTCCTTCGATTGAAAGCTGGAATGTTATATTTCCAAGTCTTACGACTTCCTTACAGAAATCATCATCGATTAGTGTTGAGTTTGTATAGATTGAGAATTCAACATCATTGTGCTTCTCAGCAAGCTGCAATATTTCCTTTTTCTTAACAAGAGGCTCTCCTCCTGTAAGCATATAAAGGTAAACACCAAGTTCCTTACCTTGAGTAACGATCTTATCCATATCCTCGAATGAGAGGTTATGCTTATGGCCATAAGTGCCGGACCAGCATCCAACACAATGCATGTTACAAGCGCTTGTAGGATCGAATAGGATCAACCATGGGATATTACAATTGTAGATTTCCCTATTCTTTCTGATAGTCTTTGTTCCCCTGAAGAAAGCCTCATAGCCAAGGTTCAAAGCCATTGTCTTAACAACGTTTGGATTTGTCTCATCGATTACTCTGTTGATATATCTCATCCATTTGTTATTTGGATCTGTAATTGTAGCCTTAACCTTATCGTAGACTTCCTGAGTCATGTTCTTGCCATAGAACTGCTTTGCTAGATCTAGAATATCGAGATAAGCCTTTTCCCTGTCTTTATAAAGCTTCTTTAATGCCACATCGATCATAGCTCCAAAGGTCTTTCTCTGCACTGCGTGAGAGACACTGTCAAATGACATATTCATGTGATATCTCCTTCCTTATTTAGCATTAATATTTATTTAATTTGCATAACCGTCAAATAAATTTGCCACAAAAATATCCAAAAGTTACACAAAGCCTTAACAATACGCACAATCCATACACAAGCTTCTTAAAAACCTCACATTTAGTTAATTGTACAAGATTAGCTTCGATTTTGACAAACTTGTATTTTTCATCTCACGACAAGAAATGAAATATTTGTTGACAACTTTTAGATTCAGACTTTATCATGTTGTCATAACAAGTTCAGATAACAATCTCTTTTGTTGTCTTCAGAAAAAGGATTGAATGATGAAGGATGCACCGAAGTATTCACAGATCATTAAATACTACCAAGACCTAATCGAACATGGCAAATTGCAAGAAGAAGAGCAGATGCCTACAGAGTCCGAGATTGGTGCGCTATTCAATGTCAGTAGAATCACAGTGCGTCAGGCTCTCGATGGGCTCACTCAACTTGGATATATATACAAAGTACAGGGCAAAGGGAGCTTCGTATCCAGCAAGAAAACCGGAATGCAGCTCAATCAACTAAAAGGCTTCAGCGAAGAGATGAAGAACCTAGGTCTTGTTCCATCCACAATCCTTGTTAAAATGGAACTCATTCACCCAACAGAGGCAATGGCAAAAGCACTAGAGATCGATGTTAAACAGCAAGTATATGCAATAACAAGAATACGATGTGCGGACAATACAAAGATGGCTCTTGAATACGTGCATATTCCATTCTCACGTTTCCCAGGACTTGAAAACTATGACCTAACTGAATCCCTCTACACTCTTTTGAATGAGAAATATAGATGCTTTAGTAGCAAAGCCGTGCAAAGTATCCAAGCAGGAGAAGCATCTCGTGAAGATGCACGACTATTGCAGATCAAAGCAGGAGCTCCTGTGCTAAGAATAACCAGAACCACATATAACAGAGAAGGTGTTCCTTTCGAGTATGTTGAATCAGCATACAGAGGTGACAAGTACATTTTTAATGTCACGCTGGAACAATAAGCATCCTCAAGCAAAGAAGATAAAGTATTTTCATGAATATAAATTTGTTATAACAATATAACGTCTTGTAATAAAAAGCAAGTAAAGAAGGATAGTCAAAGATGAAAGATAAGATGTCGCCTAAAACAAATACAAAACGCAGAATGACGCTTCAAAAGCAAGAAGCTCTACTTGGTTGGCTTTTTATATCTCCAGCACTTATCGGATTTAGCATATTCACTTTTGGTTCCATGCTATATTCGTTATACCTATCATTCACAGACTACAACCTCATGGCTAAGTCTAACATTGTAGGGCTCAGCAACTACACACGTGCTTTCAAACAAGACCAATATTTCTATCCATACTTTGGAAACACATTGTTCTTTGTAATCACATTGGTACCAATAGTACTTGTCTTCTCATTGGCATTAGCACTCCTGATTAACAAGAAAACAGGAGTGATGACAAAGTTCTATCGTGTAGCTCTGTTCCTACCATCAATCACATCCACAGTCGCAATAAGCATGGTTTGGATCTGGATCTTCAATCCTGATATGGGAATATTGAATAACATCTTATATGCATTAGGCATACAAAACCCTCCAATGTGGCTATCTGACCCAAAGTGGAGCAAACCAGCATTGGTCATAATGCGTGTGTGGCAGATGGGTGGATATTACATGCTAATGTTCCTCACTGGTCTAAAGACCATTCCAGAAAACCTATATGAGGCTGCAAACATGGATGGAGCAACTCCTTGGCAGAAGCTTACAAAGATCACTCTTCCAATGCTTGCGAACACTACATTCGTAGTTGTGATCATGCTTGTTATTGAGGCATTCAACATGTTTGAATCCATCTTTATCATGACTCAAGGCGGTCCTGTAGGTTCTACAAGCACCATCATGTACTACATCTATGAGCAAGGCTTCATGAACTACAACATGGGGTATGCATCTGCTCTCGCTTGGATTTTCTTCGCACTGATCATGATCGTAACAATGATTCAGTATCGCTTTAGAAACGAACAGGAAGGTTAATTATGAACGACAAGAAATATATGAAGAGAAGAACCAAGAGAATAATCAATCACATCATATTCACACTATTCATGCTTGCTCTCTGTGTTAGCATGATCTACCCTTTCGTGTGGTCTGTACTATCTTCATTCAAACCATCTTCCCAGCTATATTCTGGAAATCCACTGGAGATGATCCCTCGTCCACCAACGACAGCGAACTACCTAAGACTATTCCAGATCCTGCCTTTTGGAAAGTTCATCCTTAACTCATCTTTTCTATCAATTGCAATTCCAATTGCCATGATAAGCATCGCATCCATCACTGCATATGCGCTCACTCGCCTTAAGTTCAAAGGCAGAAACGTTATATTCATGATGTTCGTTGCAACAATGATGATTCCTAGCCATGTAACGCTGATTCCAAACTTCAAGATCATCGTTGATATGAATCTTACAAACACATATTTCGCACTCTTTCTTAATTGCATGTTCACAGGAGCAAATGCATTTAACATCTTCTTCTTTAGACAGTTTTTCCTAAGCATTCCAAAGGATTTGGAAAATTCAGCTATCATCGATGGCTGCTCAAGATTAGGAGTCTTCTTCAGGATCATCATGCCAAATGCAAAGCCTGCAATTGCAACAACAGCAATACTTTCATTCAGAAGCGTCTGGAACTCCTTCATGTGGCCAATGCTGGTAATCAATGATTACGACAAGCTTACGCTAACTGTTGGATTGAAATATCTAAAGGAATGGGAACCCAATTGGGCTGTATTGATCGCAGGCGCTACGCTAAGCATCGTGCCTATCGTGATCGTATTCTTGGTATTTCAGAAGTACTTCATGTCTACAAACCTCAACAGTGGTTTCGGAGGCAATTGATCTAGGTAATAAGTGTACGCACTTAAACATAAAACAAATGGAGGAAATCAAATGAAGAAATTAACAGTCATTCTTCTAGCTCTCGTACTTCTTACAGGTACTCTCTTTGCTCAAGGTGCAAATGAAGCAACTGTAGCAGGACCAAAAACCCTTAAAGTCTACACTTGGTGGGATGTAACAAAATTTGACCACTTGCAGAAAATGCAGGCAGACTTCGAGAAAGCAAACCCAGACCTTAAGCTTGAATTCGTAACAATTCCTAGCAAATATGCCAACACAATGATCACAAAGCTCGCTGCTGGCGAATGCCCAGATGTAATGATGCTTGCAATGGATCAGGTTCCTCGCTATGCACTAAACAACATGCTAAGACCACTAGATGATCTTGCTAGCAAGGACTACAAGGATTCATTGTATCCAGTAGTATTGGATGCTCTAACAGTAAATGGCACCCTATATGCAGCAGCGAGAGACATCACTCCAAAGGTAATGTACCTAAACACAAAGATGTTCAAGGATGCAGGTGTTGCTCTTCCTTCAGACAAGTGGTCCATTGATGAATTTGTTGAAATTGCAAAGAAGCTCACAAAGGGAACTGGAGCAGATGCTCAGTGGGGATACTATTGGAAGAACTTCACAGACCAGACATTCGCAATGATCGCAGCATTCGGCGGAAAGCTATATAGCGAAGATGGAAAGTCTAGTGTTCTATCAACAGACAAGAACACACAGGCAGCTATGCAGTTCATGTATGATCTATACAATACATACAAGGTATGTCCATCAGCAGCTCAGGCAGCTCAGTTTGGCGACAACGAATTCTCATCATTCATGGCAAACAAGGTTGCTATGCAGATCGGCGCACTATCAACAGCAAGCCAGCTTGATGCAGCAGGTGTTGAGTACACAGCTCTTCCAATGCCATATGTCAATGGAATCAGCCAGACATCATCATTCGTAAATACTTGGGTTATTCCTGCAACAGCAAAGAACCCAGAGCTCTCCTGGAGAGTTGTTGAATTCCTATCAGGAAAGGAAGGACAGCAGATTGCTCTCGATATGAACTTTGGTCTTCCAGCATCAACTCTTGTAGATACAACAGCATTCGAAGCAAAGACTCCTTTCAACAAGTACTTTGTCCAGGCTCTTGAAACAGCAGTTCCATATCCAACAAATATCAACGGATCTGAATTCCAGAACCTATTCCAGAAAGAATGCGAATCTCTCTGGGCTGGACTAATTACACCAGAAGAGTTTGCTCGTCGCGTTGATGAACAAGCAAAGCCTATCCTTAGCAAATAAAAAAAAGACTGTGAAGAGGCGGCAACTCGCCGCCTTTTCATCCAAAGAGGAGGAACGTATGACCTGCAAGCAGTTACAAGATGATTTATACATCGACAAGCTATGTGACATGCTAAAGAGAATAGAGAAAGAAGAACAAGATGCTTTGGATAAGGCTTCTCAGGCATCCTATGCTTCGATCAAAAATGGAGGGTTGATCCATGTATTCTCAACAGGTCATTCACACATGATCGTAGAAGAGATGTTCTACAGAACTGGAGGACTGGTTCCAGTCAATCCAATACTATCAGAGGAACTAATGCTCCACTCTGGTGCAATCACAAGCACCAAGCTAGAGCGAGTTAGCGGAAAAGCAAAGGAAGTCCTCGAAAAAGAGGATCTAAGAGCTGGTGACACAATCATCATCTCATCAAATACTGGCATCAATACAGTTCCTGTCGAAGCTGCACTATATGCAAAGGAAAGAGGTCTTACTGTAATATGTGTAACCTCTAAAAAGATATCAGAGACATTAACATCCAGAGCCCCTACAGGGCAAAGACTATTCGAAGTCAGCGATATCATAATCGACAACCATGCACCTAAGGGCGATGGCCTACTGGTCATTCCCGGAACAGACAAGATTACAGGTGGTGCATCTACATTTGCAAGCTTATTCATTGCACAACGAATTGTGCTTAAAATAGAGAATCTTTTCCTAAAGAACGGCGAAATGCCTCCTATACTGTTGTCAGCTAATCTTCCGGGAGGAGATGAATACAACTTGAAGGCCATAGAAAACTACAAAGATAGAATCAGGGCATTGAAATAGGAGGCAAGATGTTTTTAGTTTGTGATGGAGGCGGAACCAAAACGGATTTCATTATCTTCTCTTCTTCAGGGTGCGTTTATGCAGAAAGCAAGAAAGAAGGCTCTAATGCAATATTCCTAGATCCTGACAAAGCATCAGATTCTGTTATCGAAGGCATCGAGGAGTGCCTAGAAAAGGCAAAACTAAATATTGAACAAATCGAATACATCGGTCTATTCATCCCCGGCTTCTCTAGAAGTATTGAAAAAGTAAGAAAGCGCTTCAAAAGAGATGACATCATATTACAAGCTGATGAAAAGAGTGCATTCTATGCATCTTTCGGCTCTCCTTATGGAATAACGATTCTTAGCGGAACGGGATCGTTTGCATATGGACAGGACAAAGAAGGAAACATAGCACAAGCTGGTGGATGGGGACCTTTGTTCGGAGATGAAGGTAGCGGCTATCATATTGGAATTCTTTGCTTGAAAAAACTAGCAATGCTCCATGATCAGGGAATCGAAGGAACAATTCTTGAACGCGTTGCATTACAAAGTCTCTCCATAGACAGTATCGAAGCTCTAAGAAAGAGAGCATATGAGCCAGACTTCGATCGAAAGAAGATAGCTTCTCTTACATATACAGTTCAGAAATGTGCAGAAAAAGGAGACAAATACGCTCTCGAGATCCTTGAAGAAGCAGCCTCAGCTCTTGCAGATCTTGCATATGATGTGTCCTCTCATCTTTCTTTCAAGCCCCTACCCGTTGCTCTTGTTGGAGGAACAAAAAAGATAGGCCCTTTATTTACAAGTCGCGTCAGAAAAGCCATAGAGGATAAAGTGCCAACCCTAGAGTACCAAGAAGGTTTGTACTCACCTCTTACAGGCGCAGCCCTATGCTTACTAAGTGAATATAAGAAAATCGATATAACAAAGGAAATAGCTGAAAATCTAGAAAACAAAAGGAAGGCAACACAATGTTGATGGATTCATATTTTACAGCAATGAAAGAAGTTCTCGAAAAGATAGAGAACACACAGAAAGAAACAATCTTGAAAGCAGCTGATTCAATTGCAGAGCGCCTAGCAAAAGGCGGAGCTTGGCATATTATGGACACTGGCCATATGTTGATGTTCGAAGGAGTTGGTAGAACAGGAGGAATGATGGCTCTCAAGCCTATCAAGATCACATGTGAGATTCAAAATCCAGTTAGATATCGTCCATCAAAAGCCAGAGGCATTGTTGGATATGATGGAATCCCAGGATTTGCAGATTATGTTCTAGGAAGAGCAAACATCCTACCAGATGACATTATCATGATCGGAACCGTTTCTGGATATAACTACTTTCCAGTAGATCTTGCACTCAAAGCAAATGATATGGGATGTCTTACAATTGGAATCACATCTGTCGAATATTCATCTCACTTAACAAGCAAGCATCCAAGCGGCAAACGCTTGTTTGAAGCTTGTACATACACTTTGGACAACTGCACAAACTATGGGGACACTCTTATCGATGTTCCAGAGATGAATCAAAGAATGTGCCCTGCGTCCGGCATCGGAGCAAGTTACCTGATGTGGGCATTGCAAGCATCTGTTGCAGAAAGCCTGTTAAAGAGAGGCTTGAAACCAAGTGTTTATATTTCAAATCACATGCCAGATGCACCACGAATCAATGGAGAGGCGTTAGCTAACTATGAAAAATATGGATACTAATAAAGGAAGAGCGCTTTCGACATCAAAGCTATATGCTTTCTTCTCAGAAGACGCCAACACATTCACGGCCCTTGTCAACAAGGAAAGTGGCGAAGACTATATCAAAACAGAACCAACATTTCCTTTGATCTCTCTATATGGACTCAAAGACAAAGAGAAAATTGAGTTGCAGCCATCAAAGCCTATAATCGAAGGTAATGATGACTATCTTGATATCACCTACTCTTCTTTTTCATCTTTCGACATATTTGTTAAGCTCTCAATCAAAGCACAGGACGACAAACTTATCATATCTTGCGAGATCGATAACCAAAGTGCATTGGATGTAGTTGAAATCCTAATGCCTCATATAAGTGGCCTATATCTTGGCTCAAATGACAAGATAGTATATCCGCACCACGCAGGAGAGATCACAACAAATCCTGTTTTGGAATATGGAAAGAACAGAAAGGAGTTCTGGAGAGCTGCAAGCGTTCCAATTGATTCCTACTACAGAAGAGAGATCAACTATTGTGGACTTGCGTCCATGAGCTGGATGTACTACTACTCAAAGGACAATGGAATATACATAGCATCCCATGACCCTTCATATCCTGTGACTGGTGTGATCGCAGAAACAAGTGGAGATGAAGAAAACCCTTGGATGGCATTCGGATTCAGAAAATATGAGAGGATCAGAAAAGGAGAAAGAAAAACAAGCAAGGAATATGTGATTGCTATCAGCAAAGAAGATTGGCACTATGGCGCAAGGATATATCGCGAGTATATAGCTCCTTTTCTATCATTTGCACCATCTCCAGAGTTTTTGAAAGACGAAGTTGCTCTCAACCAATGCTACAACTTCAAGCGAACAGGAAACATAGACCATCGATTCAAGGATATTCCTATGCTATATGACAAAGGTGCAGAACTTGGTGTAAGACACATGTTCATTGCATCCTGGAACAGAACTGGATTCGATTCATTCTATCCAGAGTACTACCCTGACATGGAACTTGGTAGCGCAATGGAATTCAGAAGAGGTCTGGAATATGTACGAGATCATGGAGGATTCTCAACACTCTACATCAATGCAAGAATCTTTGATAAGAAATCAGACTTTCACCATTCTGTTGGTGAGAAGATGGCAATGCGTAATGAAAAAGGTGAAACATATGACGAGGAGTATGGTCCTGAACATTTCACTGTAAATTGCCCTTCAGACTCTCTTTGGAGAGATTATTTGATTGATACTGCAGAATTCAGCTACAAAGCTTATGGATGCGATGGAATATACCTCGATCAGCTTGCATCTGCAGAGCCTTTCCCTTGCTATGCAGAAGGTCATAGCCATGAAGATATTGGGGATTTTAACCAAGGATACCTGTATGTACTCTCCTCTCTATTGGAGAGAATGCGGGACTACAACAAGAACGCATACCTGATGACAGAAAACATTGGAGACATTTACTCGTCTTACACTTGGGCAAATCTTACTTGGAACGGCGCTGACTACGACGAAAGCTATAACGTATTCAAGTACACATTTCCAGAAAAGGTACAGGTGAATATGGTTAACCCTCGTTCTTGGGAAAAGGAAGAAGATAGACAAGAATGGTTCTACCATGATATGCACCGTGCAGTATCTCTTGGAAATATCCTATGGATGGGAATTACTACAAAACTCAGGAAGGAAGATGGATTTTTCAGAGAATACGCAGAGAAGATGCTTGCTTTCAGAACAGAGCTTCAGCCTCTATTGAGAGAAGCAGAGTTCTTGGACGACCAATGGTTGGAAGAAGTGAAACCTAAATGCTTCGGAACATGCTGGAACGTATCAAAAGGCGAAGGCTTGATTCTTGCCTCCTCCGAACGCGGTGAGGATGTTGTTTTCCGTGTTAAAACAGAAAGACCAATATTTGGTATCTCTTGCATTGATGTTGAAGGTAATACAATCAAAATCAATCAAGAAAACAAGAATTCTTTCTCCTTCTCACTAAAAAAGCATCAAATGGTAAGAATCCTTTTTTCATATAGCAAATAATCTCCAGCTTCTCTTTCTTATGGAGGAGAAGCTCTTTTTATGGGAACACAAATGAAACTAACAGTCTATGGAAACAATGCAACATGTCCAGAAAAAGATGGCGCATGCTCATCTTTCTTATTGGAGTTTGGAAACAAGAAGATCCTTATTGATATGGGCTCTGGATCAAGTGCGAAAATACAACGTGATATAGATATAAAGCAATTGGATGCCATTATCATATCACACTTGCACTTTGACCATGTTGCAGATCTATTTTGCGTTAAGTACATGTTGGAAACAAGAAAGGCAAAGGAAGAAGATATTCCTGTAATTTCACTATTTATGCCTACTCTTCCAGAATGGGCTTCAAATGAACTTTTGACAAACGATGTATTCAAGCACATAGAAATCAAGGACAATCTTACAGTTTCTCTATTTGGTGCAACTATAACTTTCAAACAAATGGTTCACTTGATCGAAAGCTATGGGCTCAGAGTTGAATATGCAGGCAAGAGATTTGCGTACACAGGCGACACTGGCATATTTCCTGGAATAGTGGACCTTGCAAGAGACGTTGATCTGTTTTTGTCAGAAGCAACATTCCCATCGAACAAAAGTGCAGAAGAAGGTCACCATCTTAGCTCTGCATCGGCAGCAAAGATAGCAAAGGATGCAAATGTAAAGAAACTGCTACTAACGCATTACCATAGCGAAGACAAAGAAGAAATCCTAAAGGAAGCAAAATCTATATTTGAAAATACAGAGCTCAGTGTTATTGGAGAAGGTTTTACTTTCTGATTATTGTCTGAATCTGTATTTTCCTTTTCCATGTCCTTTGACTGGCTCGATAATATCATGCTCTAACAAAATCTGAATGATTTCAAATGCCCTTGTCTTTTTCAGACCTGTTGAATTTTCAATAAATGAACGTCCAAAGAAATCACAAGAAAAAGATGCCTCATATAGAGCTAATATATGGGTCTTTGTTTTTGACCCTATAAAAGCAATGTCCGCAATCTTTGTCTCAATGTTCGCTTTTTTACTACCAATGTCCGTTTTTGCATATTCAGGACTATCCTCTGATAATTCAGAAAACGCACCGCTGATGTGCATTGAGCGATTTGAAAGAATATTATCCTCGCCAAGCAACAAGTTTCGTAGAAACATTTCCAGATATTCTGTAGTTGCGTGAACGCCATTTTTCAAATCATTATAA
This sequence comes from uncultured Spirochaetales bacterium, assembly GCA_934276485.1. GTDB lineage: Bacteria > Spirochaetota > Spirochaetia > Sphaerochaetales > Sphaerochaetaceae > Ornithospirochaeta. The sequence goes on from CAKQTE010000004.1 coordinate 14,408, forward strand.
TTTGCCCGAACAAGGGAGTTCCTAAAAAACCATGCATTTTCAGCAAAAATATCATTTGATGCGTCAAAACCCAAAGATCTCAAATATTTGATAAAAAACACTGCAGTTGTTCTAGTATTGCCTTCTCCAAAAATATGAATCTGCCACAGCCTAGATACAAACATTGCAAGATGCTGAATAATTGCATCCATGCTTAAATTCTTATAGTTGAAGTGTCTCTCTTCTGAAAAATCATATTCCAATGTCGCTCTCAGTTCTGAAGCACTACAATAATAGACAGATGCACCATCTAATACCCATTCTCGTTTGGAGATGTTGTAGTCACGAATCTTGCCAGCGTGATCATAAATACCTGAAAAAAGCTTCTTATGTATCGAGATGTACTCGTTAGGGATAAATGAAAATGCTTTTTCTGAAAGAAGCTGAGCAATCCTTGCTGAAACCTTATCGGCCTCTTCTGTTCTATTAGAAGAATCCAATGATGGATTGGCAATATAATAACTATCCAATAGATGTATGGCATCTTCCATTGAAATATCACCATCAATATTCCTAATGGCTGTTTCTACCAAATACTTTGAGGGAGTTAAGCCATCCACAGCTTGCAAGCCAATAGCTGTATGCCATGCATAAACTCTCTCTTTCTTATCTGGCTCTGGTGCGTGCATATATTCTTTGAATGGGTCTCTGTCCAAAACAAATGCCTCCATTTATATATATAGCCTACTATTATAATATCTTATCTTTTCTTTTCTGAAGAGCGCTATCTGAAGTCATATTAATAATTGTTTTGATCCTTCCGATAAAAAGAAAAACCTCCCAAGAAAACTCTCAGGAGGCTCTTCGGAGAGAGAGGGATTCGAACCCTCGATACCGTTACCAGTATACGTCCTTAGCAGGGACGCGCCTTCGGCCTCTCGGCCATCTCTCCAAAACTTGTACTTTTCTATCTTACTCTCTAATCAATCGTTTAGACAAGACCCCTAGAAAACTAAATTTGTATCTTCCTCTTTTTGTTTTTATCCGCATCGTTTTCCTCAAAAAGAGGTGGATAGGTTTTGGCTAAACTTTTCCTCTTATTGCTTCGAATCCCTAATCTCAACTTCAAGTGAAAATAGAAAAAAGTGGTTTTCTAGATGGACTCAATATCACAATACACGTAAACTCTTTGACGAGGACAATTATGATTAAGTTAGAAAAAACCTGTGTAATGAACTTTGAGAATGCAATTCGCGGTGCAAGAAACCCAATGAACAGCTGGGCTAAAGGAGACAGTAAAACACTTCCTGATGGCACATTCGAATTTGGAGAGAATGACTTGTCTCTAGCACAGAGACTATGTCATGCAGGTCCTGATCACAGAAAATTTGTACGCCAAATCTTCATCTCTGTAGATATCACAGCCCCACTCTATTGGTGGAAGGAATATGACACATATAAAGTAGGAACAGTTGCAAACTCCACATCCACTATGCACAAGATTCAAGCAAAGAAATTCAGCATTGATGATTTCTCTGCAGAAAGATTAACAGAAGAAAGCAGAACATGCTTTCTTACTGTAGTTGATGAACTTGAAAGACTAAGAAAGCTATATCTTGAAACAAAGGATAAAGAAGTCTGGTATTCAATAATCCAACTTCTTCCTGAAAGCTATAACCAAAAGCGTACATGCACTATGTCATACGAGAATGCTTTTGCTATGTATAATGCAAGAAAGGCACATAAGCTTTCTGAATGGAGAGAATACTGTGCATGGGTAGAAGAACTCCCATACTTTAAGGAAATGTTCTTTTAAAGAAACAAAAAAACACATCAAAGCTATTGCAATACAATCCAGAAGCAATAGCTTTTTTTTGCCAAAAATCCAACAGAAACTATTAAAACTTCCCCAATCCATTGAACTATAGAAAACCTAAGTAAAACACTATTTCAGCACTTTAATCGATGATTTTTAATTCAAAGCCTTCCTCTGATTGATAATTTCTGTCAAGGAAGGCTTGCTT
>CAKQTE010000005.1 GCA_934276485.1 uncultured Spirochaetales bacterium
AAATTGATCATATCCACCGCTAAGGAGATTTGCTCAATCACCGGCTCCAGTATCCGCCAATACTAGAATAACATCGTTACCATGAACTTAAGTACATCCTACTTCTTCTAAGTATTCTTCAACTATATAATGTCTTTTAACTCTCTCAAAGAAATACTTTTCTCGAAGAGGAAGAATTCATTTGTGTTAACAAATGGAAAAGCTGGATGGGAATCACACACACCCAAATGAGCAAACGGCTCAAACATTGACATTATCGATATGGAATTCTATACTTCTTAAGTCTTTAAAAATATAGGAGATACAATGGCTAAAGAAGAAGCAATAGAGGTAGAAGGCGTAGTCAGAGAAGCTCTACCTAACACAATGTTCCGCGTCGAGCTAACAAACAAGCTCGTTATCCTTGCCCATCTTTCAGGAAAGATGAGAAAGCACTACATCAGAATCGTTCCTGGTGACACTGTAAAAGTAGAGCTTTCCCCATATGATTTAACCAAGGGCAGAATCGTTTATAGAGAACGTTAAGCTTTCAAGATTACCCAAAGCGCTCCAGAGCCTCCGGCATTAAGTGGAGCGTTATTTTTTTCACTTACAACACCTGATTCATTCAATACGCGTTCTGTGATAGCTCGAAGCACTCCCTCTCCCGACTCCGAATGAAGGCCCTTTCCTGTTATGATACAGATCTTTCTGAGTCCACTTTCCACAGCTTCATCAAGAAAATCCTTTACGATTTTCTCAGCTTCTGTCTGCGTATTTCCATGAAGATCAAGTGTTGCTTGTGGAAGCATAGTTCTAAGCTTAGTGAGAGTATAGACAGGCTTGACAGCTTGAGTATCGCCCTTTTCTGCCAAGATTTCCTCAAAGGTCTTTACAACTTCAACTTCCTTCTTTTCATTCTCATGTTTCTTTTCAAAAGACGCTAGAATCTCGGAAAATGATTTATCACTCTTTTGAAAAGAGCTAAAGGAATTAGGCTTTGTGCTATTTGATGTTTCCTCTACTTCAACTTCAGGTCTTACAAAGGCCTCGTTCTTTCCTCCAAGAATGGACCAAGAAACATTTTCAGATACCTTATTATCCTCGTCTTCTGCTCTAAAGAATCCATTTTCGGAGATAGGAGTTTCTTCTTCACTCTTCTCTTCATTAAGTTGCTTTTGAAGCTCTGTTATCACAACGCTTTCTTCAACAACTGCTTTAGGCTCTACCTTGCCCTCAAATTGATCAAGAATATCTGAAAAATCAGATGTTGGAGTATATTTAGGAGTCGAGCGCTTGAATTCCTTCTTTATCTCTTCTTCCTTTTTCTCTTCTTCTTTTTCAACCTCAGGTCTTACGAAAGACTCATTCTTTCCACCAAGGATCGACCAAGCAACGCTTGCTTGGACTTTGTTGTCTTCGTCTTCTTCTTTGAAGAACTCATTGATAGGTCTAGATTCCTTTTTCTTTCTTTCAATCTTCTCTTCTTTTTTCTTTGACTGAGAAGATTGTTCAAAAGAAGAGAGAATGTCTCCAAATGATTTTGTAGGAACATATGTGTTCTTGACACTCTCGACTCTCTTTTGAGCCTTGCTCTTTCCTTTGCCCTTACCTTCCCATTGATCAAGAATATCGCCAAAGCTCTCTTTCTTTACAGTTTTGCTAGCTTTTGGCTTAGGCATGGAATAAGGATTTCCAGTAGTTTCATAGGAATATAATATGTCAGCAAAGGACATAGAAGGATTGTAGCCTTGAACTATCTCGCCAGGCTTCTTGTTTGATGTTTGACTTTTAGCCTTCACTTGCTGCTTAGGCTTAGAATCTTCCTTCTTTTCCTTAAGAACTATATTGTCGAAGAAAGATGGTTCTCTTTCTTCCTTTTTTGGTTTTTCCTTTACTATCGCCTTATTCTTCTTTCTAGACATCACATTTCCCTAATATCAACAATACGTGCAACCATAGGGGATAGGATATCTCTTAATTCGTCTTGATCGATTCCCTGGACCTTGATAGTGACAACACCCTCTCCTCCAGGCTTCTTTAATGAACCGATAGCTACGATATCAGCACCCTTCTTAGCTAACTCAGAAGTAATCTCTGCAATAATGCCAGGCTTATCTTTGACAATACAATATGCCTTGATTCCATAGTACCTAGCTCCAAATAGCTCAAGAAGAATTTTATACATATCTGTTTTTGTGATGATTCCAACTAGCTTGCCAGAATCTACAACAGGAAGACACGCAATCTCGTTGTCAACCATGATTCTAGCAGCTTCCTCTACAGCTGCTGTTGGATATATCGTGACTACCTCTGTAGTCATGACATCCTTTACACTCAGCTTGGAAAGCATATATGCCATCTTATGAATTGATAGATTAGTACCCTTATTAGGTGTAGCTGTCAGCAAATCCTTGTCGGAGATGATTCCAACAAGATTACCTTCATGATCCAAGACAGGAAGATGGTTTACACCTTCTCTCTCCATGATCTCTTCTGCGTCATAGATATTAGCGTCTTGCAAACATGTTACTGGATTAATCTTCATTTTTTCTGATACGTTCATATTTCTTTCCCTAAACCAATTGTAAATGAAACAATTGAAAAGGAATAGAGATTGCAAGAGATATTTAATTCCAATATAATGCTTGCGTTGGGCCTATAGGTTAATGGATAGACCAGATCCCTCCTAAGGATCAGATATGGGTTCGATTCCCGTTGGGCCTAAGCTAAGTCAGGATTTGATAAAACTCATTTCCTGACTTTTCTTTTTCTAAAATCAAATACAAGCTCGATTATCTAGTGCTTCGTTCTCTTTAAAATTAGTCAAATCGTAATTTGACAAATCATGATTTGACTATTAATCTAATCATATGAATAAATTCATTGGTAGAAAAAGAGAATTACAATTTTTAGAAGAAAGATTTGCATCAAAGAAAGGAGAGCTGATCTTTTTGTATGGCAGACGCAGAGTTGGAAAGACAGAAACTCTCAAAGAATTCTGCAAAAACAAAAAGTCAGTTTTTCATACATTCACTCAAATAGAAGACAAAATGCAGTTAAAAGCCTTCAGTGAGAGTGTTGCATCTGTATTGGACAATAACAAATACTTTTCTTCATTCGAGACTTGGGAAAAAGCATTTTCTTCCGTTGTTGACTATCCTGAAAATGAAAATGGTAAACGCCTCTTGATCATCGACGAATTCCCATATGCAGTTATGGAAAACAACTCTATAGCATCGATCCTTCAAAAAGAATGGGATACTTTCCTTAAAGATGAAAACATCATGATAATACTTTGTGGTAGTTCTATGAGCTTCATAGAAAAAGAGATTCTAAGTCAGAAGAATCCTCTTTATGGAAGAGCCACTGGAATATACAAGATGAAAGAAATGAACTTCTATGATTCCATTGGCTTTTTGGAAGGATACACAAACAAAGAAAAATTGATCGCCTACTCTATTTGTGGTGGCATCCCATATTATTTGGAACAGTTTAATTCTTTTCTCTCTTTAAAAGAAACCATCATAGCTGCGATTCTCAGGAAAGGAAGTATCCTCTACTCAGAACCAGAATTTCTATTGCGTTCTGAAATGAGAGAGCCTGGACGATATAATACAATCATTTTATCTATCGCATCAGGAAGAACAAAATTCTCCGAAATTCAAAATGATACTGCTATTGAAAAAGGAAAGCTCAGTGTCTATTTGAAAAATCTAATAGATTTGGGCTTGATTGAAAGAGAGTTGCCACTCTCCGCAACAAGAGGAGAAAGGCCTAATCCTCAACGAGGTATATATAGGATCAAGAACTCCTTCTTTAGGTTTTGGTATGCTTTTGTATTTCCAAACATGACTCTTTTGGAATTTGGTGACACCGAAGCAGTTTACACAAAGCTTATTGAACCAAACCTTGAATATTTTGCATCATCTGTTTTTGAAAACGTATGTATTGAGTACCTCAAACGAAAGAATATGTCACAGGAACTTCCTTTTATGTTTACAGAAATTGGACGCTGGTGGGATAAAACTACAGAGATTGATTGCATAGCAAAAGATAGAGATGGAAATATCATCAGCGGAGAATGCAAGTTCAGAAACAAGCAAGCTGATATAGAGGATCTTAAAAAACATATAGAAAAAGATATCAATGCTTTACGCATAAAACCCAGCGGTAAGGTTTATTTCTACTATTTTTCTTTCAGTGGTTTTAAAGATAGTGCAATACAATTTGCAAAAAACAACAATATTATATTAGTTTCAGAGGACGAGATTTTTTCTCTATAACAACACAAGAACCTAGGAATATCTAGAAAGCTTTCTATTTTCAGGATATTCCTCGCTTTATGATAGACATAAAGAATCATTTTAGAGATTATTACTTCGTTTGAGGTAATATGATGATCATTCCAGTTTTATTATTTGCAGTAGGACTTGTACTTTTAATTAAAGGTGGCGATTGGTTTGTAGATGGAGCTACAGGCATTGCACACCGCTTCAATATTCCAGAGCTCTTAATCGGAGCAACTGTCGTATCCATTGGCACAACACTACCAGAGGTAATGGTTAGTGCAACTAGTGCCATATCCGGTCATGGAGAGATTGCATATGGTAATGCAATTGGATCTGTAATCTGTAATACATCTTTAATTGCAGCAATAACTGTTGCTATCAGACCAACAGATGTTGATCCAAAAACATTGAAGATTCCTACACTATTCTTCTTCATTGCAGCTATCTTCTATGCATCCATTGCATACACAACTGGCTATTTTGCACGTTGGACAGGTATTCTTCTACTCGGACTCTTTGTTGTTTATATGTTTGTCAATGTTAAGGCAGTAAAGAAGATGCCAAAAGTGGAGATCCCTGCTGATGACACTACAGTATCAAATACAATGACGAAAGACATTGTTCTTTTGGTTCTTGGGGCAGCTCTAATTGCAGTTGGGGCAAAGTTATTGGTAGATAATGGAACATTGATCGCAGCAGCACTTGGAGTGCCAGAAGCAGTAATTGCTTTGACATTCGTTGCACTTGGAACATCTCTTCCTGAGCTTGTTACAGCTATATCTTCACTTGTAAAGGGTCATAGTTCACTATCTCTTGGAAATATCATTGGTGCAAACCTATTCAATCTAGTACTTGTTAGTGGCATGTCTGTTACATTGAAGCCATTTACTATCCCACAGGATTCAATGCTATGCGGCAAGATTACATCTCTTGTTCTCGATATCCCTGTAATGTTTGCAGTAATGCTGATTCTAACGCTTCCTGCACTTAAGAGAGCAAAGCTATCTAGAGTTCAAGGTATTATTCTGCTACTAATCTATGCAGCGTTCTGCACTATCCAATTCATTATCTAATCATTTGAAACACGATAATCTACAAGCCAGGATTTGATAGCATTCAAGTTCTGGCTTTTTCTTTAACAATTACATATATATTAAAACTTCCCCAATTTATTGTACTATAGAGTCTCTGAAACAGGATTCTTTCTAGGTCTACCTCTCTTTTTCTTTGGTGCACTTGGATCAGGAAGAGGCTTGGTTCTCTTTCTTCCTCTCTTCTT
>CAKQTE010000006.1 GCA_934276485.1 uncultured Spirochaetales bacterium
ATATGCAATATCTTGAGAGCTCCAAGGCCTTTGATACCGCAGACAAAAAGAACCTCTCCTTAGTTGAACTTCACAACATCAGAAAGCGACAAGGTCTCTTTGTTCTCTATTCTTCAAGACCTATTAAGAAGGATGATATCCTACCGATCTATTATACGAGACAACAGATTGAGCAAGTGTTTGACGTTTGTAAGAACAATACAAAAATGCTTCCTATTAGGACCCAAAAAGAAGAAACTTTCAGAGGCCATTTAGTACTCGCTTTCATTGCTTCTGTTATTGTTAAGATGCTTCAAGAAAAGGTAAAAGACACCAACTTTAATCCTGAGTCAATGCTCTTAGCATTAAGAAACCAAAAATGCAAAGTGTTTGATGACAGAGTTATTACTTGTGAGTTCGTAAGGAAAGCAAACCAGATTGCAAAGCAGTTTAAGATTAAGCCCCCTGTTGAGATTCCTCTAAATTCTTGATGTTGTTAGAAAAACTCACAGGGAACTATAGTTAATTCATATCTGTATATTTCATATGAATGATGTTGATTGTGGTCAAAAACGCAAGTTCGGGTATTTTTGTGTTGATTTCTACATTTTATTCGGGTAAATTTATGTTAAAAAGGACACTTATGAAGAGATTGATAATTGAAGATCTAATAAAATGGAAGAATTCTGAAAATAGAAAACCCATAATTCTCAATGGAGCGAGACAGGTAGGTAAAACTTGGATTTTAAAAGAGTTTGGAAAGAATTATTACTCAGATTTTGCTTATTTCAATTGTGATGGTAATGAAGATTTAAGACAGATTTTTTCAAATGGATATAATATTCAAACCATATTGATGAACCTTGAGGCTTTACATGGGAAATATCTAAAAGGAGATATTTTGATTGTCTTCGATGAAGTACAGGAAATTCCTAATGTATTGACCTCCCTTAAATATTTTTATGAGGAGCGTCCAGACTTGCATATTGCAGTAGCTGGTTCTCTACTGGGGTTGTCACTTCATAATGGTACAGGATTTCCTGTTGGAAAGGTTGATATATTGAATATATCGCCAATGTCGTTTTCAGAATTTATTCTTGCTATTAAAGGAGAAATGCTTTACGAGCATTTAACAAAAACTGCTTTAGGACAGTTTGGTATTCTGCATAATCAATATACAGAGTTACTTAGGCAATATTATTTTGTTGGAGGTATGCCAGAAGCTGTACAAGCATTTGTAAATGGAAGAAGTCTTGAAGAAATAAGACAAATCCAAAACAGCATTCTCTATGCTTATAACAAAGATATATCAAAACATTCAGAGCCAAGAGAAACTATAAGAATTCATCAGGTATGGCAATCCATACCACAGCAACTTGCTAAGGAAAACAAAAAATTCATATATGGAGCAATTCGACATGGAGCTCGAGCAAAAGACTTTGAAGTTGCGATTCAATGGTTGCTTGATGCAGGTCTTGTAGTGAAGGTTAATAGAATCAAAAAGGCAACTATTCCATTAAAGTTCTATGAGGATACAGAGGCATTCAAACTATTTCTTCTGGATTGTGGGTTGTTAGGAGCATTGTCCGAAGCTCCTGCATCTGAAATACTTGGTAAGTCAAATAACTTTGAAGAGTATAAGGGATCTTTCACAGAGCAATACGTGTTGGGAGAATTATCGAAACTTGGTTATGGAAGCATTTATTATTTCCATGCTGACGATTCTAAACAAGAGCTTGATTTTTTGGTCCAGGATGGAAAACATGTAATACCAATTGAAGTAAAAGCTGAAGAAAATCTGAGAGCAAAATCTCTAAGATTCTTTTGTCTTGATCATCCTGAGACAAAAGGGATCAGGATATCTTTATCTCCATATAGAGAACAAGAATGGATAGTTAATCTACCTTTGTATGCTGTAAATAGAATCAAAGACGTAGATGTTACAACAAAGGATACAGTTGATATATCTTAATCCTTGATAGGAAAATGTTAGGTCTGTGGAAAATAAAAAAGCAGAACGCTCAGTTCTGACTTAAGTCACTGATCAAGTTTCTTTTTAATACAACATTTTAAATGGAACTTTTTTTTGTTGCCAGTCAAATTATTGTGATTAGAAAATGTAGAAGCAATCATTGTTTCTATCAGGCCAAACTAAGATGGATCTCCATACACTCTTTTCATGGCATCGATGGAAACAACCCATTGTTTACCAAACTTGCATGCATCTATTCCGTTTTTAAGCTTCCCATATGTGATAGCTTTTCTTAAAGTGCTTTCGTTCAGATGCCAAATTGATGTTGCATCACTGAATGCAATAAGATTATCAAAAGGTGCTTTTATCTGATATCCATGTTCCCATAATTCATCACAAGATAAATCCAGGTCATCATCCCAAATGATCCCATAACCACCAACATCAACAGAAACATCATAAAACTTCGCAGGATTATCTTTTAAAGTCTTGAACTCAGGTATCGAATTAATTAAAGGATTTAAATCATAGGATTTTGTACATCCATCGAAAAAATGAACATTTAGTCTGAAATCTTTTAGGGGGAAAACTTCTTTAATATTATGGAACATGCTTACCTCCTTATTGCAACGGTGGAATATTCCTGAATTCTTGTGTATCCCAAATCTCTTGCAATGTTCTTTTATGTAGCTCAAGCCATTCTCGTACTAATGACAGAGCTTTTGGTGGTAAATAACCATCTATCACTTCTCCTGTCAAAAAATCAATAGCCGCAACATCTTCATTGTATATTGCATGAATGTGAGGCGGATTATGCTCACTTTGCATGAAATACATTCTTATAATGATGCCGTAAAATCGCGATAATACTGGCATTTGTTCCTCCTTTTTCTAATAATAATTATATCACAATGTCGTGATATTTGCCATAATTCCTCTGTTAATTAACAGGGAAACTGTTAATAAATGTTTTATAACAGGCAAAAAATCCATTTAACTTCTGAAGCAACAAATATTCAATCACATTGCCTGAAGGAGTTCTTACGATCCCTAGCCGGGAAAGCCCACGAGCTTTAGCCGTGGGAGGAGAGGCTCTGAGAATCTTTCTTGATTTGTTGGTTTCGAGACGATTTCTTTAGAATTAAATTATATTTGAGCTATATGAATTATAAGGAAAAGACAGGAATCTGTCATTGAAACCATTGGTTGTTTATCTTGAAACAATGCCAATGCATTCTGTATCGAGGACTAGAGGAAAAAGCATGAGGCCCCTGACCGTAAAGCTCTATAATGATGAGGATTGCAAGTACCTTAACAACATGATCAATGTTGGAGGTATCATATACAATACTGCACTCACCATCATTCAGGATGAGTATAAGAAAGACGGGAAGCTTATGAGGAAGCATGAGCTTCAGAAGATCCTCAAGGATATCAGGAACAGCGATGATAACAGCTTCTGGCAAATGGTTGGCAGCCAGGCCGTACAGGATATAACGGATAGGATATATCGTTCTTATAACAGATTCTTCAAAGACAAGGAGAAGGGTATCAGGACATCTCCTCCAAAGAGAAAGAAGGTAAGGAAATACAAGAGCAT
>CAKQTE010000007.1 GCA_934276485.1 uncultured Spirochaetales bacterium
TATTAATTCTGTATGGTATCTGAAAATATAAATTGCAAATAGTAAAAAAAGAATTTAATATGCAATTGTACTATTGATAATTAGTAATTCTAAGGGAGGATTTCGTATGAAGAAAATTATCATTTTACTTCTTGCTATAAGCATGATTTTTAGTTTTGTTGCTTGCGATAACCCAACTGTTGAACCAAAGCAGTATACAGTAACATTTGAGACAGGCATTGAGGCAAAGATAGATGCTGTTAAGGTAGAAGAAGGAAAGACAGTTGCTAGACCTGAAGATCCTAAAATCGAAGGAATGGTATTAGTTGGCTGGTATCTAGGAGAAGAAGAATATGACTTTGCTACTCCAGTAAAGGCTGATATTACACTTAAGGCTGTGTGGGGAAAGGGAGTTGCTACTGAAGAAGAACTTAATGCAGAAATTGCAGCTGGAACAAAACTTATTTGTCTAACAAAAGATATTAATGCTACCGATCACATTCGATTAATAAATGGAGAAACATTAACTCTTGATTTGAATGGTAAAAACATTAATCTTGGTGAAAAAGTAATTATTATGTATGCCAACGAGCAGGGGGAAATGTCCTTCAAGGGAGCGTCTTTAGACGTAGTTGGTAAGGGTAAAATAAGTACAGCAGCAGATTTTGTATTCTGTGTTACTGGTACTTCCAATCCTGAAAAGAATGCTAAGGTTAACCTATCAATAGGCAAAGACGTAATAATCGAAGGAACAAATACTGGAGATAATGCAACTGTTATTGCAGTATTTGATGAAAATAAAAAGAGTTATGATGTAGTAATTGATATCTATGGAACAGTAAAAGGTAAGCAACCTCTTTGGATAAGTGGAAACATAAAGAATACTGATGAAAGGGCTCCTAAGATTAATATTCATGAAAATGCAAAGATTATTGCTCCAGATGCAAGTGGAATCTACATTGCAGGATACTCTAGAGTAGTAATTGAAAAGGATGCAGAAATCTCTAGTGTAGAAGGTAATGCAATTGCTATTGCTGCCGGAGAACTTACTGTAAATGGCGCTATTTTGACAGGAGGAAATGTATATGGTTATGATCCTGGATATGGTGGATCAATTACTTCCAATACTGCATCTGCAATCTTTGTAAAGCAGCATACAACACGTCTTCCTGTTAAGGTTGTTGTTAATTCTGGTAAATTTAATGCATTTGTTCCTTTCTTCCAGGCTACTGGAGAAACAGCAGCAGTAGCACCAAAACCTGAGTTGGTAGAAATTTCAATAAAGGGTGGTGAGTTCACATGTACTTCAGAAGAGGAGATAAAGATTTCTGTTAAGTCTAACGATAAGGAAGGATTTATCACAGGTGGTACATTCTCTGTAGCTCCTAAAAAGACATATGTAGCAGAAGGCTATGAACTAAAGCAAGACGGAACAAATTGGACAGTTGTTAAGTCTGCTAAATAATCGATTGGAAGCAAATAAATGCTTTAAGGCTCTGGGATATAAAAGGCTCAGGGCCTTTTCAATGACCTTATGTATTCAATTTCATAACATTAGAACTTCAGAGATCAAAAAACAAAGGAGTAGTTGCAATATGAATGAGCAATTCATAATTGAAGTGCAACGCAAGATGCTGAAGTTCTTAACAAATGAACAGCAAAACGAACTTCGTCTTGCGTTAGAGTCCTCATTGGAAGGAATGGTGTTATTGGATTTAGAAGAAAAGGATAATCGAAAAGAACATGGAAACAATCTGTTAGATCTGTTTCTTAACTCAAAACGTATAGAAGGATGTTCAGAGAAGACGCTTTCTTATTACAAAAGAACGATTGAACACCTTCTATCTACAACAGAGAAGAATCCAGAAAGATTAACAACAGAAGACTTAAGGTTGTATCTAATACAATACCAAGAAGAACACCAATGCGGCAGAGTAACCATGGATAACATCAGAAGGATACTATCTAGTTTCTTTGCATGGCTTGAAGATGAAGATTACATCATCAAGAGTCCAGTTAGACGTATTCATAAGGTTAAAACTGGTAAGATAATCAAAGATACCTATTCCGATGAAGAATTGGAACGCATGTGTGATAATTGCGATTCCTTAAGAAATCTTTCAATAATCAACATGCTTTCATCAACAGGCATGAGAATAGGGGAAATGGTAAGACTTAGACGTGATGATATAAACTTCAATGAACGTGAATGCCTAGTTCTAGGTAAGGGTAACAAGGAACGTATTGTTTATTTCGATGCACGTACAAAGATTCATCTTCAAAACTATCTAGAACAACGAATAGACAATAATCCTTACTTGTTTGTATCTGCAAACGTCAAAGCAAGAGCTTTGAGTGCTGGGGCTATTGAAGCTATGCTTCGAAAGCTTGGAAGGAAACTCTCGATTCCTAAGGTTCATCCTCATAAATTCAGACGAACATTGGCAACAACAGCAATAGACAAAGGGATGCCTATTGAACAGGTGCAACAACTTCTTGGTCATCAGAAGATTGATACCACGCTTCAATATGCAATGGTCAAACAGCAAAATGTAAAACAATCACATAGGCGCTATTGTAGCTAATTGCTAAGGATAACATCTGTTAACTGTAATCTGCGCTCCAAATAGGAGCTGCTTTGTTATGCCTTTGTATCCTTCTTTTTATAAGCTCATATGTTTGTTTGCATTCAACAAGATAATTATGTAGACAAAGATCAAAGAAAAGAGCTGCCACGAATAATCATAGCAGCCCTGGATTCAAGGATTAATTAACCCCGTCTCATTACTTTGCTAGGTATATCACAGCGATTCAAAATTTTATGTGACAAATCAAGATTTACCCCAGACATCTCTTTGAAGTATCAAATGACATGCTGAGTTTCTCAGCAATCTCAAAGTGCTCCTTCTTGGTGTTATTGAGGCATTTACTCTTACCATTATCATACAACTTTAATGCACTCATGAGCCTTACAAGATCTTTACTACTTTTATTCACTTGTTTGGCTGCAGCAAGTATTCTCTGGTCAATTCTCCCTGTCAGTAACATGACAAATGCAATCCCCTGAACCATTCCATATTCAGACAGGTTCAGTTCTGAAAAGCTAATACTGTGCTTTATCCTGTCATAATAGGTTTCAATTGCCCATCTAGATTTATAATAGCTATAGATTTTTTTGGGGCTCAGGTTAAGACTAGTCTCAAGTACAACAAGCCCAAAGGTGTTTACAAGCTTATCAAGCTTCTCCTTTGTATGACCGGTTGAACCTTCTTCTATCTTTTTAAGGTATTCCTTGGTCAGTTTCTCCTTTTCAGTCATATTCTGGAATGCTATGGTTCTCTTGCTTGTTTCAGTAACAGTGCTTTCACGGTATTCAACAAGGTCCGTCTTTGATGAAGCTGAATATAAAAACTGAGATCTCCTTCCTTTAACAGGCTTTATTGCTTCTTTATAGGCTTTCAAATTGGGAGACAAAGGCATAATGTAATTGGCTTTCCCTTCTAGAAGAAATTTAATGTTATCTTCAGAGTAGAAGCCTGTATCCATGATAAACAGTTTTCCTTCAATGCTTCCTAGAGGTCTAATAAACTCGTTGAAGTCCGATTTATCCACCATATAACCTGGGAATACTTTTGTAGCTACAGGAAGATGTGTATCTACATCCAGCGCAACCAACAGGTTCATCTGTTCTCCCTTTACTTCCTTTGCTTTGTAACCGTTAAATGACAAATCGTTATCATTGCTATCACTTGGAATAATGTGGCCGTCTACAGCTACTGTATCGGAAGAACTAATGCATTTCTTCTGAAACTCCAGCATCTTGTCATTTCTACCGATTCCAGACAGGAGTTTGCCTATTCTATGGTAACTGTACTTGAGATTTGGATAATCGTGGGCGATGAGCGTTCTCTCATATATACCTTCAGATGGTTTTAAACCTATATATCCCTCAAATGCAAATATGCAAGCAAGTGCAAATAATTGGAAGGCTTCATCGGCATTGAAGCACTCCCTGAGAATACGGAAGTCATCCTGACAAAGTGAACAGGCAAGAAGATACTCACCGTATTCATATACAGTAATAGACTTTTCTTCTGTTTGTGTTCCCTTTGGAATGTATCCTATACCTGGAACTATTTTACCTAGCAGTTTTCCTGGGTCTGTCTTCCATTTACCACTTTCAGCATCCTTATGGCGTGAGTTTGTATAAACATAATAACCACCGTTTACAACCTTGACGGCAGTCCCCTTAGGTTTCATCATTTTTATCTCGTCTGGAACAGTATAAGCACCCATGGCCAGCTCCTATGATACACATATATTTACACATAAAATATATCATAGAAAAGGCTTTATGAAAATAGAAAACCTGCCATATTTTCATTCAATACAGCAGGTTTTTAGGCT
>CAKQTE010000008.1 GCA_934276485.1 uncultured Spirochaetales bacterium
CTGCCATTGATGCATAATCATCAATATACGATGGAGGTGTGTAAGTACTAAGGCGACCTGAAGAAGCTCTTGTTGCCAACTCAGTTTCAACCTCTGCTGCAGGAGCTAGTTGCTGCTCCAAGCTGTCGGTACAACCTGACATGATGCCAAGCAGCATGACAGCTGTCATTAAAACATTCTTTTTCATTGGTTACTTTCGGTTTATATTAAAATTGTAGTTGTTTATTCACTTGCCAATCCGTAATCAAGCATCGACTTTTCAAAGCCTTTCTTTTTCAGAAAATACGTTTGGTGATGGCAAAATTACGCCAAAAGAGGCTAAGTATGGTGGATTATATGTAGAATTTTAGTGGATTATCTGATTCTTTTCGGAAAAAGGCTGTTTTGTGCAACTAATAATAACAGTTCATATTATCAGTGAGTTTTTGTTTTGATTAATAGATAGATGTCATGGAAGTAACACTAACCAAAAAAGCCTCCGGGACAATCATATCCCGAAGGCCATTATTCTATTTCTTCAATACTTTTTTCACATCTGTATGACCATCTGAGTAGGTGGTCTTCACGATGTTCAAACCTGGCTGAAGAGTCTGTACCTTATTACCTTTCAAGGTAAAAATACGAGTAGAGAGTACAGATGCAGCTTCTGTAAAGTCACAGATGCCTGTAGTCTGACCATCTGTATCGCCCAAGGAAACAGATCTTGACTTACTTACACCAGCACCATAAGACACCTTGAGAGTTGCACCGGCAGCTGCAGAAACATAACTTTTCACTTCTGAAGCATTGTTAGCCTTGTAAGTATAGTATTTTGCTGGAACGAAATACTCGTTGTTACCACTCTTGCTCTGTGCATCAGAAGCACCTTCACAACCCTTCAAAGTGATGTTGTAGTCTTTATAACTGCCACTAGTCTTGCAATCCCAAGGCTTCTTTTGGGTAGCAGCAGTAGCATAAACACTATTCTCCACATAGATGTTGCTCTTGTAACCTGCACCAATGCAATAACCTACATTGCTTGAGGAGTAGAGACAGTTGAGAATATGTATCTTACCATATCTCACTCGTGGCAAACGCTCCTTGCAGCCTTCATCCCACCAGCAGTTGGCAAAAGTAATCTTCAACTTACCTTCGTCTCCAGTTGCATTGTCGCTGCCACCAATCAAATCAGAGAAACGGTGATCGTTGGAACCGCCGGAACCACCAGACCATGGTGTGATAAGATAACGGAAACGACACCAGGTGATACTGATGTTATCGGAAGCAGTGTTGATATCGAAGTTGCCATCACAACCATCCTGGAAATCACAATGATCTACCCATACATAAGTACTCTTCTGCATGGTAAGATTGTCCTTTCCATCGATATCATAAGCTCCTGGACCCTTAAAGGTAAGGTTGCGCAGAATGATATTCTTGCAGTTTTTGATACAGAGTACACCCGTATTGTTGGCATTGCTGGTGTGTGTGGTATTCGCCAGGGCAGAACCCGGTAGTCCGTAAACGGTCTTGTTGGCTGCATTCTGTACATATACCTGAGCATTGGTTGTCAGCGTGCCGCTTACATAGATGGTTCTCTGCTCTGTGCCCTTCATGGCTTCCAGAAATTGACTCATGGTAGAAACGAGTACAGGGTTCTTGTCTTCCGAACCCGTTACCTTTCCACCAACATTACTCCATCCGATAGGCTGGTTGAGGTCATACTTGGAGAGTCCACTGACCTGTGAAGAAGAACTGGTTGACACCTGGCTACCAGAAGAAGTAGAACTGTCAGATGAAGATACAGTTACCTTGATATTCTGACCACTTCCCAATCCTCCCATTGAGTTGGCCGCCTTGATGGTATAAGTACCGCTGCCACTAGCCTTGTAAGAAGTGGTGTTGGCATCAACCATGGTTACCAGACTTCCATCTTTGTAGATGGCATAAGCGCTGGCATTGCCTTTCTTCCAACTGATGGTCTGACCATTGGCCACTACTCCACTTACGGAAATCTGAGCAGTCAGATTGTTTGGCTGCCAATCAGTAAACACCTTGCTGAGACTATACTGCTTGGCATCGGCAGAAGAGATGATGGTCTCCATCTTCTTCGACTCACTTCCCTTCGTGAAGGTAAGCACGTTGGATGATGGAGAAATTTGCTTGCCGCTGGCATCCATAGAGTTATATTCCACAAACTTGTCAGCCACGGTATTCATGCCGGCTGTAGAGAAACGGCTCTTGGCAATGCGTGTGTCGTTCATCTTGGTATTGATGAATGCCAGGCGAGGCTTTCCGCCCCAAGCACGCCCCAGGCTGTAGCTTTCCGCGTAGTTCTTGATGGTGCAGCTGTTGAATACATAACCCTTGTTGGCTGCATCAGTATAAGGTGCTGTAATGATGCAGGAACCGGAACCACTCTTGGTACGCTTCTCTACAGTGATGGTTGTCTTGTTGAAGAAGACATCACCGCCACCGCAGATAAAGTCAACGGTTCCATGTATGTCGCCTCCCTCAAAATAATACTGTCCCTTTCCATTGCTGTAATAAGTGTCCTGATAAGAAAGCATGCGTACATTTTTAGCTATGGTACGATTACCCTTATCCTGCAATGCCACGGCTCTACCTGCTGAACCGGCATTATAATAGTCGAGTGCATTATGCAAGGTGAGGTCCTGCAGATAAGTGTTCTGGCCACGGTTCAGCAAAGTGGCAGTTGTTGAAATACCCTCCTGGCTTACTACTGGAGAATTCTTGATGATGGTCTTGTCCATACCGTCACCGATGATGGAGATATTGTGACCGGTAATGGCCGTAAGGGTGCGGCTGCCAAGATTGTATGTACCAGCAGGCACATAAATATAATATCTGCTGGCACTCACGCTGGCATTGGCAGAGTTGGCCTTGCTGATGGCTGAGAGCAGCGAATTAACATCGCCAGGCTTGACGATGACAAAGTTCTTGATATTGGTAACGGGAACGGTTGTGGCCGTGGTATTATCCTTGTAGGAACCATTGTCCTGCGCATTGGAAGATGTACTGCCAGTATTGGTTGATGGCTTCACATATGCCTGGAGATTCACACTGATGCTTTTCAGGTATGTCTGTCCATAGCTGTAGAGAACAACATATCCCTGCTTGGCATCTGCATCCGTAGCCTGGTAGGTCATCACATCATTGTCGGCATGAATGCCGCCGATGGCGTAATTATGATAATTGGCAGCACTGGTCACCGTAACTACATCTCCCTTCTTAGTCACAGGCACACGCATAGTAGTCTTCTCATTGAACTGCACATCGTTGGTTCTAGCAGCAAACTTGCCATACTGTCCGAGCACAAAGAGTTGAATGCCATCAAGATTGGAAGCCACTTTCCCCTTGGCTCCTTCAATCTGTACAGTCTTCAAAGAGGAAGGATTCATCTGACTGAAGTCCCATGTAGCGGTAGCCTTCACAGCAACACCGGCAGAAGAAGATGAAGCATCATCTGAATTCAGCTGGATAGAGAGAAGATAGATAGTCGCCTTGGCTTCCATCTGCACCCATCCATTCTTGACATCATCAGCAGTGGCTGTGTAGGTGAACTTGTCGGCATTGGCGGTCTTGGAACCAATCACATAGTTGTGATATCCCACATGTGTAGTGATAATCACCTGGTCACCTACATTGTAAACAGGAATTCTCAGATAGGTGTTGGCATTCATCTGCGCATCAGCGGTACGCACGTCAAACTTGCCATTTTTGGCAATGGCAAAAATCTGCACTCCAGACTTGGAAGAACTGATATGTCCTTCACTACCTTGGAAATAAACATTGCTGAGCGATGTAGGGTTCATCTTGGCAAAATCCCACATGGCAGTGAAATTTGCTGCCCACAGAGAGGCTGTTGTGCCGAACAAGGCCAATGAGGCCATCAGGCATTTTGAATTGTAAAATTTCATTTTGTTTAATGAGTTTGTTTAAAATTGTTATTGTTCTAGTTTCAATTGCATTTATATTTCCACCTTTTACTTATACAGAGAAAGGTATCAATCTGCCTTGATTAGTGTAGCAAAATTAGAGAAAATATTGATACGCTGGTCAATTCATACGTGTATTTTAAACAATAATAACTAAAAAATAGCACATTTTAAACTTTGTTATCAGAAAAGTAATATAATATCATAAAATACGCCCAATTTTAGAAAAAATGTGCGAACATCCCATAAAGATATTAAAATATCATAGCAAAGTTAAGAAAAAGGTTTCAAACCGTTTTTTCTGATGTGTAGCATGATAGATTTTAGACAAGTCATATATCAGAGCATACTAAGACTTAAGCCCCACATGAAAACTGGTTCCCCAGAACTAACACTGTTTAAAGCTCCTATTCTTCCCTTTTGGCTGAGCAACAAAGTTACATAATACACAGCAAACATGTTTAATGAAACCATCAAGTTCCTTGATGTACCTCTATTTAAAAGAGAGTGGACCATTAGAAAAAGAAGGTGATAAAGGAGGAAGCTCACTATTTACACCATCCGAATTGGCAGATTCCAACTCATCTAGAGAAACAAAAGAATCAGATACATTCTTGATTAATCCTCTGTAGCTGCGCTTAATTTCACATAACAACGCCCCATACCACCACATCTGTTCTTTCCTACACAGCTTTCCATGATATCGTATAGGTCATTTCCCTTTCTGTCCTGATATACATGAAAATACTCAGGGGGTGAAGCAAAATCAACATACCACAGTCTTCTTCAATGGTACCACTATCGCGCAAATCCGTTAATCTAGGACGCTTCTCTTCCATATCGTCTCCATCGTTTTTTGGCAACTCTGCTGAGATAGAATAACAATAGGCACATCTAATTCCTTAGCAAGTTCCTTCAATCGTCGAGTAATGTAATTCAGATTGAGGTAACGGTTATCAGAAAAACCTTCCCTGGTATTCAGCAATTGTACGTAATCAATGAAGATGATATGTATGCCATGGTCCTCCATGACCTGTCTGGCCGCCTAACATAAGCTGTCAATATGATTAATCTTCTTAGCCTCCAAGTAAATAGGAGCATCCTTCATGATTATTGAATATTCATCAAGAATCTTCCATTCCTGCGGCACCATCTTTCATGTAACAAGGGGAGTAGTACTAATATTGCAAACTATGATTATGAGCCTATTGATACACGACGAAGAGGTCCCCTCCAAAGAAAAGAAGAGCAGAGGATGAAGCTGGTTGATGGCAAACTCGTTGACCAGATTGAGTGCAAAAGTAGTCTTTCCCATTCCACTCAACCCGCCAATTGTAACTAAAGTACCCGCATAAAAGTTATTCAAGAGATCATCCAGTCCCTTGATACCACTGTTATACCGTTTAAAAATCCTGTAAGAAATAGCATTCTGAACATCTTGCATCCCATGCCGCAACAATTCAAACATGGATTAGATATTCTCTTCCATTCTAAGTATTTTTGAATGACACCAAGCTATCACTTGCCAAAAAGAAACTTCACGATATCCCCCAGTCCAAAGGAAGTTTTTCGATATACCCTGTTGTAAATGGATTTCTTGGGATTAGTCAGCAAGCCCATCCCTTTTCTTCCATAACCCGGTATGATTGCTCTCTTAATGGCACGCTTAGCTCTACCAGTGGTTCTGGCAGAGATACTGCGCTTGATTGATGGTGTTCTAAATCCAAATTTCATTATCTTCCCCTCCTATTTATTTCTTGATCGGCTACTGTTCTTTCCATAAAAATAGGTTGAACTTTTCGCTGGAATCCTACCTTGAACCTTACCGGTTCGAGTTACCTGCCCATACTTGTCACGATAGGTAGCTGTTCCCCCATTACCAGAGTGGCGATAAGTACTGGTTCCGGCATACTGACCATATTTATCCTTATATACCGTGGTAATGGTAGGTGAGAACACACCCTTTGTTCTACTGGTAGAAGTTCCTGTTCTCTGACCATACCTATCCTTATAAACAGTAGTTGTCTTGCCGAATGCACCTTTTCTGGTCTCAGAAGTTCCAGTCACCCGACCATACTTGTCACGATAGGTAGTGGTAGCCTTCCCCACACATATCCTGGTTTCAGAACTTCCCTGATACTCTCCATATCTTCCCCTGACAGACTCCTTAAGCGTCTGAGCCTGCGCACCTAGGGATAATATCAAAAATATTGATAATGAAAAAGTCTGCTTCATATCTATACATTATTATATATATCACAAATTCAACTATGGGTTGAAAACAAACCCACAATCCAAACACTCTACTGTTCCATCCTCATACCACTGAAGATTAGGACTGCCACATTCAGGACAAATATTCTCTTCCATAAGCCATTTCATTCATGTTAGCGGACAACAGTATCCGTTTTCTGCCTGTAAAAGTACAAAAAAATAAGATACTACGTCACAAATTTCTCAATTATTTGCCACAAAAGTACAAATTATCAGCGCATTCTATCTGCACAGCACCAACAAAGCCACCAGTTTTCACTGATGGCTCACCGATTTGAGATATAAAACTAGCTATCTTTACCTACTCACAACTATGTTTTCGTGAAAAATAGGGAAGGCTCTCAGAAGCCTTGAATACTACCTTGTCACGAGCAGCAATAGTAATTTTCTCACCCGTTGCAGGATTGACACCCGGGCGTTCCGCTACATGCTTGATAGAGAAACGGCCAAAATCAGGAATAGCAATTACGCCATCCCCCTCAACAATGTTGTCTGCTAAAACACCCATCAAGGCGTTGAAGTACATGGAGGCATCTTTATTTGTAATGCCTGCCTTTTCAGCAAATGCCGATACAATCTGAGTTTTATTCATATTCATTATTATTAAAAACAGAATGCAAAGATATGAAAAACCTTCGAAATAAGCAAGTAATTTCCATGAAAACTACCATCTGCTCCAACACTCCAGCCACTAAAATGGTCTACAACTTATCATTGAAATCCCTTTTTGCAGTGAGGGCAAATCTTGATTTCATTATCATGCTCATCTTTGGTAATCAAAATCTGAGAACCACAGTCAGGGCAGAAAAATATGTTCTTGTCATTATGTCCCTGCCCCAACATGGCATTCAGTTTGTCCGGAACCGGCTTGTTGGCCAATATGTAGAGCTGCACCTGTCTGGCATACATGTTATCATCGCAACAAGACAGGCAATCCGGACAGATATACCAGTTGTTCGGACACCGTTTGGTATCCCTAGAATCTATCAATCCTCTCTTGCACTTGAAGCAGTAGTTCAGATAGATAGACTTCCCATGCTCAGGGCATAAGGGATTGACACAAGAGAAGTAATTGTATCGATTGAATCCACGACTCTTGTTTGCAAACATCAGATGTCCGCACCCTCTACACTTTAATCTTCTAAACTTTTGTAGCACTCTGTTTGCTATTGCAATGAAAGTACGCATAGCATCATCCGGCTCGTATCCAGCTTCTTTTAAATGTAGTTTTGGATACCCTATAATTTCAGCCAAATGATATAAGGTGTACTGATACCATCTTACCATGCTATCAAGAGATTGGTTATTCAAATTATTATGAAAGCATTCATTACCTCTACACCAGAAATATGGTAAATTGATGGCAAAGAAATTTACGTCATTCTGTTTTGGAGCACATAAAGGCACAAACTTAGTATTTAAAGACCTTCTTACCAAGAAATCATCGGAATAGTTCTGACCTTTATCAGAAAACGCTTCCCTGAAATAAAACTTATTGATAATATCTGCCAGAACATTCTTTTGATATGGAATCTCGAAATATTCACCATAGAACTCATTTGTACCCAATATAGACTTTAAAGATTCAACGCATCTCTTTGAAATTTCATCGGAAACAAGCTGCCCATATTTTCTTCAGCAGCCATATATCCAGATGAATGTTTATTTCCGAGTTCTGCTTCAGAAAGCGTCTGGCTAATCTCCTTCCAAAATCCGAATATATCAAGATTTTTATCAGCCTTAATTTTCTTGCGAGGCATAATACGAACCTTCTTGATGTCCCAAAATTCTTCAAGTACATTAATTTCAAAAGTCTTTTGTTTATATGAAGGAACCAAGAACTCTCCATTACCCAAACAAGTGCATTGAGAAACTAAGTACATAACATACTGTCGAAAGTTTTCAATTGAGATCATATCCCAGCTAATAACAGCACCTTGACCAAAATTCAGACTTGTCCGCAAAGTTTCGAAATATTCTTTCTTTATAAATACTTTTAAGCAAGGTACATTTTTGTCAACCATCCATTTATCAGGATACAGTTTAAAATCCACACAACTTAATTGCCAACCAGTCTCTCCATGTTTCTTTAAGCATTGTTTGCTTAACTCAAAATCAAGCATGGTGCCATCGGCATACTTGCATACAGGATATTTTAATCGGACAAAATAACTATCTAGAAAACTTTTAATGACTGCCTCTAAACCTTCCATGTCATTGAGTTTACTCTGATTTATCTTACAAATATACTGATAATCAATAAAGCCCTTAAAGCTATTATTGATTATAACTCCATGATTACAGGTGGGCAAAATTTTATCTAACTTCCAATCCACAGCAGGATGAAAAGAATCACAATGAGTAATAGCAAAATCCAAAATACCATTGAAACTCTGAAACTCCTTTCCTTTGGTATTATACAGTGTCAAAATGGTATCGCACAATAATGGCACTGTTAATACAACATCATCATTAGGTGTGTTGATACTATATCGGTAACGGATAAAACTATCATACTTATTATAAATGAACTGCTTGATGAGTTCGCTATCGAATCTAGTATTCTCCAATCTCACATCATGAAAGTATCGTTTCACTATCAATAATCTAACAGACTCAGAAACCAGAGAAAACAAAGACGGCAAAATAGAGTAATCGTCAAAGGATTCATCCGTCATAAACCATTTACGAAGTTTTATCAAAGGATTATTTGTCTTTTCAGAAGATGAATCAACGAGGGGCTTATTATTCATGACAAAATCAACCAGTGAAAAGAGATTGGAATTCTCTTTGTCAATCTCATTTTCACTATAAAAATCCAGAGCCTCCACCAACATAGCTGGCATATATATATCATATTTTACGCCGAATTCCTCGCAAACACCTGTCAATACCTTTTGCTTATTTCTCGATAGGCATCGTCCATGCTGTCTCAAGAGATCAAGAACATAAGAACGTGATTGAGCATTAGGTATTTTACGTAATACACTCACAAGAGTCTGTTGGGAGATAGAACACTTATCCAAAACCCATATCAATGTTACGAATGAATACTTGTCCTCCTGATGCATGCTTCTTGAAACGCAATCATATAAAATTGCGCTTAAATCCTCTTCTGATGGAACGACATCATGAAAGTACATAGTAACCTCAGTTTTATTCATTTGTCCTTCTTTATCAGAAACAAACTCTGCCCGGTCAACCTTACATAAACAATAGCCCAAGTCTCGATTTCCAAAATTATCAACAAGAAATTCTATTTTATCTTTATGATTAACTGAAACCCATTTATAATGGACTTCCTGTTTACCTCTATTATCATAACTATTTTCTGCATGAAGTTTAATGAAGAAAAAAGGATGTTTCCTCATTTCTTCATAAAGGGAATTTTCTATTATTATTGAATTCTGCATAAGCTATTAAGATTGTAATACTCATGCAAAAATAGTTATTAAATTTTAGAATAGAAACAAATTACTTAAATATTATGATTTTTTATACGAAGGGTAACGAAAAACCACCACTGTTCACAAATCCCTACTACTAAATAGGAAAAATCCACCTTCCATTTAGAGTATCTCCCTTTGCCATCCCACCAATTCACCGTATCTTTGCAACAGTAAACAAGAGACAGAAAATGTCTTGATGATACAGTAGAAGTAATTTGGTATCTTCTCCAAAGTAAGAAAAGGGTTTTCTGCTATGATATGCTTTATTTTTCTGTCCATAGATACGTTTGTTAATTCTTTATTTTAAAACGACATATCGGAAAATATATTGTGTATGAAAACCTTATTTTGACACCTAAAATAGACGCTTCGACCAAGATGTCAAAATATGGTGATTCTGTCTTCTCTCCTTTGGGGACCAAAACAAGGTAATGGTCAGATTGAGCAAACCTTAGGATGCCATTGAAGCCTAATCAGCAGATTACGCTCCTATAGTAAATTAATGACCAAAAGAGGAAGAATTTCCAACACCCGTTTGAAAGAAACTGCAAAATAAGAAAAATTTCTGTCAATGGAGGCGATATAGTCTTTATTTTGTGTCATCCTTTATTAAGTATGAGAGTCTCTTAAATTCTTCTATATACTGTTCAAGTTCACCCACCCTTTTCAAGTCCTTTGCAAAACCAACATATCCAGATAAAGATTGCTCGAAATTTTTCTCAAACAGTTCTCTATCAAAGCTTTTATCCATTAAAACATACTTTGTATTCAAGATTCCAACTATCTCATCAAAGTGAAATAAAATACAGCAACTCCAAATAAATTGCTGTGAATCTTTAAACTTTACTTTGCCTTTAAGTACATTTGATACTTCTGAATATTTGATCCTTGTAATCTCCGAAAACTGGACTAGAGACAACTTATCCATTTCATCACCAATGAAAGAGTCTAAAAATTTGATATTACAGTGTTTAAATATCCAGTCTACTTTGGATTCAAGAAAATCATAATTTTCTAGAATCAACTTTTGCCTATATTTTTCTAAATCCAACATAACAGTTTTTTTGATGCAAAGGTATAAAAAATATTGTAAAATAAAGAATAAACTAACCATATATTAAAGATAGCCGTATATATTTTTTTAAATTTTTAAATAATCACAACAGAGTCGCAAGAACGCACCCACTTGAATTCAATCAAGTAGGGGCAAGTTCATGATACCACATCTAATCTTGTCAATCACCCATGATAACAAGAATCTATCCAATATTACCAGATTTAGGAATTTCTCATCCCTTTTCACTCCCTGTAATCAGTTTTCTGAAGAGATTTCTCCCCTGCGAAAATACATGACCTAACCCTTTCTGCAGCGTCTTTTTTGATTGCGTATGTTCTATAGGTGCAGCGAACATCAAGCGTTCTTCTTTCTCTACTTCTTCCTGGCAGAGTCTTAGCTTCTCCTCCAGCTCCTTTTTGTTGTCCTTTATCTGAGGTATTGCGTCCACTACCACTTCCTCCAGAATTGATTTTTCTGAGGATGGAGTTAACAAGCTTTCCGATGTTGGCATCTTTTCTGATTCCATACTTTGTTCCATTTGTATTCAATATATTTATTGATATTTATCTCACTCTGAATTTCAAGGTTTTCACCTCTTTGCTGTTTGTTCCCACCATAATCTGGAAGTCTCCAGGTTCAATCACGTGCTTCAATTCTGCATTGTAGAATTTGAGCATATTGGGTGTAATATCAAAACTTACCTCCTTGCTTTCACCGGCTGCGAGATGAATGCGCTGGAATCCCTTCAGTTCCTTTACCGGACGTGAAATGCTTGCCACCAGATCACGTATATAGAGTTGTACCACTTCATCGGCATCACGTGCCCCCGTGTTCTTTACGGTAATAGTAGCAGTTATCTTCTTGCCATCCTGCCACTCGGTAGCTTCCTGGTTCCCATTGATGCCTGCCTCCTGACTGCTAATCTTGAAGTTACTATAGTCGAAGGTAGTATAGCTCAAGCCATACCCAAATGGATAAAGAGGACCATTGCTTACATCAAGACAGTTGCTGGCAAACTTGGCAAACCTCATATTATCATCAGCCACAGGACGGCCGGTGTTCTGATGGTTGTAATACAGAGGCTCCTGTCCTGTAGTCTTAGGCATGGAGGCTGTAAGCTTACCTGAAGGCACCTTGTCTCCAAAGAGTACGTCACAGAGTGCATCACCCACCTCAGAACCGCCAAACCATACGTTCATGATGGCTGATACATGCTGCTGTTCCCAAGAAAGGACTGTTGGGCGACCTGCAAAGTTGAGAAGTACCACAGGCTTACCCATCTTTACGAGTTCTGCCAGAAGCTCATGCTGAACATCGGGCATCTCCAGGTTGGTTCTGCTGCCACATTCACCAGTCATGTCGGCACTCTCACCCATAGCACATATTATCACGTCAGCATCCTTCGCTACCTGCAAGGCTTCAGCCTTCATTTTTGCCTCATCACCCCAGCTGATAGGATTGCCAAACTCGCCATTCTTCTGAAGTTCACGGTTTCTCCAGATATTACTTCCCTGTGTATGTAATAAGGTGGCTTTTCCGCGGAGTGCATTCTCCATCGCCTCCTTGATAGTGGTGTATTTATCAGGAGTCTGCGCCACACTCCATGTACCGGCAATGTTGTTACGGGTATCGGCAAGTGGACCTATCAGAGCAATCTTTCCCTCTTTCTTCAAAGGCAGAAGATTTCCTTCGTTCTTCAGGAGTACGAAAGTTTCAGTAGCTATATTACGAGCCACCTTCCTATTTTCCTGAGTGTAGATTTCACTCCTGCTTCTCTTGGCGTTACAATAACGGTATGGATCACTGAACAATCCCAGCTTATATTTTGCTTCCAGGATGCGACGGCAGGCGGTGTTGATATCCTCCTCGCTCACCTTCCCTTCCTCAACGCTTTGTGCAAGATGCTTCACAAAGGCACTGGAACACATATCCATGTCTGTACCAGCTTTTAGAGCCTGTTCAGAAGCTTCTTTCAGATCAGCAGCAGTACCATGCTTCAGCATCTCCTTGATGGACTCATAGTCGGTGACAAGAAGCCCCTTGAATCCCCATTGCTTTCTCAAAACATCAGTCATCATCCATTTGTTGGCAGTGGCAGGAATGTAATCAATGAGATTGAAAGATGACATTACACTTCCTACACCGGCCTTTACCACAGCTTCATAAGGTGGTAAGTACTGGTTCATCATACGTATCTTACTCATATCCACTGTATTATACTCCTTTCCGCTTTCCACGGCTCCATAGAGAGCAAAGTGCTTGAAACATGCCATGATACGGTTGGCTCTCAAAATTTCGTCGGTGCGCATATCCACCCCTTGATAACCTTGGGTAAGCGCAGCACCCATCACACCGCTCAGATATGGATCTTCACCATTTCCCTCGGCAATACGTCCCCAACGGGCATCGAGAGCCACATCCACCATCGGAGAAAACGTCCAGTTGATACCATCAGCACTCGCTTCCTTTGCCGAAACTTCTCCCACCTTCTTCATCGCCTCTGTATCCCATGAGCAAGAAAGAGCTAATGGAATCGGAAACATGGTTTCATAACCATGGATTACGTCCATGCCCACAAGCAACGGGATACCCAGGCGATTGTTCTTGATAGCGATGTCTTGCAGGGCCTTGATTTTATCAAGCCCCTTGATATTGAACACACCACCCATATTACCCTGAGCGATGTCACTACCCACCTGCGAACTTTGTACACTTCCAGTGGTGATGTTACCAGCCACCATCAGGTTGAGCTGGCCAATCTTTTCCTGAAGGGTCATCTTTGCCATCAGTTGGTCAACGAACTGTGACATGGGCAAAATCTTGTCATCTCTTGTGGCTGATGATTGCTTCTTGCCTTTCTTGACAGAAGTCTTAGCCTTCTCTTGAACCTTGTTGGCAGCCGTGGTGGTAACTGGTAGCATGAACGAACTTGCCAATACGAGTGTAAGTGATAAAACTGTTGTTTTCATTGTTGTCTATTCATTTTGATTGCATTTGGGTACAAAGTTACTAAAAAAATAGGTACAAAAAAGAAATATGGGTTAAAATGTGGAAATTTTGTTGTGACAAAATTATAATTCTTGCCATCTACTGAAAAAATATATCTATTTGTCTAACCTATTAGTAAATAATACCACAATGATATCTATAAAGGACCTCTCTGTTTGCATCCAGAAATTCTGTTACCTTGTTGTTCTCTATCCTGATCTCAACAAGTTCTCGAATCAGACCTCCAAACTCAGACCAATAACAACAACTAACATAATACTTGTTCTCATATCGAGTAACTCTAGGAGTCACATCACAGGCCAAGGCTTCCTCAGGAAGATCATTTTCTTCTTCATAAATATCAGAAGGCTTTAGAGGACGCTCACCTCGTACTTTTGTTGACCGAACTTTAATCTTTGAAAGATCATCTTTGGAGAAAACACTGAACCTTCGGTCATAATTCCCATGCCAATGCTTAGGAAGATGATGCCACAGCTTGCATAAGAAATATACCTGTAAAGCACATAATGGAGAGTCTTCCACCTCGATAAAATCTAAAAAATTTGTAGTCAAGTTTCCATTTGGTTCCTTGATATTGATGAAAGTACGTCCACCAATTCCGCTACCATCAGGATACACGAGTTCCAAACTATACCCTTCCGATAATTTTATTTTGTCTAACACACCTAATATTTTCTCACCAATAGAAGGAATGTGTTCACCTGCAACCATCATTAGCAATTCTTCATGCGTTCTAAGCGAGCCGAAATTTATACGCAGCAATTTTCTGCCAATCATCACAATCACAGCAGCATCCACCAAAGAATCGTGGCATTTCTCAAAATTCTCCACAGCCTGTTTTTTCATAGCCTGTTCCTTTTCTTTTGCCCGTTCTTCTTTCTCTTTCTGTAAAACAATACACTCTCCTGTGCTACCCCAAATGTAGTAAACAGGAATAGACAAAAGCAATCCCAACAGTATGATAGGGGCAAAAGCAAATAGCAAAAGCCAGACAAGCCAAACATCACGACGAAAAATCTTCTCTTTCTCCGTGAACTGCATATACAAAGAAAATGATAGCAATAAGAGCCATGCTATCCCATATGTAATAATCAAAACCTCCATAGTTCCTTCCCAACAAATGAGATGATACAATATAATTATACTAATCAGATGAAAACTGGTTTGCTTAAGTTACTAAAGACTCCAGCATTTCTATTCACTCTAAAATAGATTCACCAACAAGAGCAGCTAATTGCTCATGCATTTTTGGCGAATAATGACAAAATTCATTTTCAACCATTCATCCATATACATGAATTCTAAAATTAATATTGGATCCAAAATTACCGTTAAATATTGAAACGACAAAAAATGGCTCAATATTTTCACCTTATTTAAATATAGAGATTAGAGACAAGAACCCATTCACAAATTCTTGAGTATCCACGTATGCGCAAAACTTGCTATCATAGGGATAGCGCTTTGAAATCCAGAATCGTCCCATCTCAGGATGCATGCCTACTGTCTGATGCGAATAATGAAGGTCATATTCTTGTACATGAACAGTGCACACACCGGTCTTTGTATCGATGATGTCATTCAACCATTGCTTAATTCCTGTCAAACATTTGAAAGAAAGAGGCAAATTAAAGACCAGGTTATTAATACGAAACCTAATCAGCATGCTATCCCCTTTTCGCTCCAACTTATACACGATGTTGTCCTTGATAGAAAGAGGGGCAGAAGCCAGGTTAGCTAGCGGACGCAATCTGTCAATCAACCCATCAACCTTTTCATCGATTAGAAGTTTCCCAACAGTGCCGCTATGATCCTCAAAAGGCGGCTCATAATATAGCTCGTAGCATCTAGGCATTTGCCCCCAAACAGCTTTAGCGAAGCATAATCCTTCATAATGCCATGTAATCCAATCAAAGGAAGAATCTGTCGTCGTTTTTACAAAGTCTGTAGCATACACGTATCGCTGTACCCATTCCTCTATTCCCGGTACTACGATACTGAAACGAGGACCCATCGAAGGACACTCATTACAAATCTCGTCACCAAATGCAATAGCACAGCAACTATCACTATCTATATACAAGGCATCAATATCAGGTGATATACGAATATAAGGCTTTTTATCCATAACAATGCTCCTCTATTACTTAAATACTACATTCCTTTTCCGACAAGGGTTTCACCACGGCATCTTTGAGGGTAACGATGTATCCCCAAAACGTTCTATCTGCTTCTTTGTCACTGCTAAAATCCTTTTCATGACCATCAGCCCTGAGGATTTCCTCTTGAATGGTTTTTGCCTGAGGGTAAGATACAACTCGCTCCCCTTTAGGAAACTCACTGCGTTCAGCTATGATTTGCGTAACTGTACCACTGATGGAATACTTAGCAAAGCCATGGTGCTCTTCTTCAAAGTCAATGATGATACCATGAGCATTTTTATATTCAGCTGGCATCACACATGTCCAATCAACCTTGTCACCCACAGCAAACGTATCCTCACTGCATTGAAGTTGCCAAGCTTCATAATATAGCTTACACTCATCGTAATGGGTCTCTTCCTTGATTTGAAGTTTCTCTATATAGCTTGAAAGACATGCCAATTCCTTCGACAAATCCGTAAAGCAATTGTCTCCATCCCAGTTTAACTCAATACTACCGGTAAGACGGAGCAATGCAGCCAAAGGAAAATCTTCATGAGCCGACCATGCTGCATAGTAACCAAAGATACCAAATGCATTCAGCACCCGAAAGCCCTCCGAGACAATAGCCTCCTTGAAATCTTCATAAGGAACTGTCTCATGCCATTCTTGAAGAACGTTTTTTTCATCGTCCCTCTGCTGTATATCCATGATGACCAAATTGTTTTTTAATAATTTCAGTCCCAGATACATCTCCCCCGGCTCTTCATCCCATGTGGTGTCCGTCTCTTCGATGTAATCTTCAGTTTCAAAACCCTGTTTTTTAGCAGTGAAAAAATCAAGGCAGGCTTCAATCAAGGAGGCCAAAGGATTAGGCCCCCCATAACCTGCATCACATTTGATCAGCTTATCACCAATCAACAACTCAATGGCACAACAACCATATATGATATACTGAACATGTACTTTAAACTGCCCCATACTACTTTTCCTTAAATTAGATGTTATTTCCTCTACTTCCCATCAGCACCTTCCAGAAGCTGATAGGCAGATACACATTCTCCAAATAAGCAGCTTCCTTGAACATAGGAGCCATCTCTTCCGGAGTATAACCAGCAATACCGCAACCCACAGGAGTTACCAGAAACTTCAGTTCCGGATGCACCCTGGCATATTGCGTAAATCTCATGACGGCAAGCTTTGTACTATGCTCACCCTCCATCGTGGGAATAGTGTAAGACTGACCCTGCAATCCCTCACCATTTCCCCATTCTGCACCAAACTCATTGTAAGCCACACGAGCTGCACCTGCATGATGCATACCTAGCTCATTGCTTCCAAACACGAAGATTTCGTTTGGTGCCAAGCTGTTAATAACAGACGGGATGATACGGGTAGGCAATGTCCCTGTATTCCCACCTGTCATCCAATAACGCTCTTCATCTGTATAAATGTTCTTTCTTTTCATCCTCCTTGAATATTACGTTTATTTCTACCCCAAAAGGTCTAATAGTTCAAATACTGGATGCAAAAGTAAAAAAACATAATGCAATCTATCTGCACTGTCAGAAAAAAGATCGTCTCCAATTGCAAAAATACAAAGTTTTTTTGAATAACATCACAAAATCATCAATTAATTTTGAGAAAAAGGAAAATAACTCAAATAACAATTACTCTTAACACAGTAGATTCTAATTCAAAAGTGTACCACTCCTAATAATTCAAAAGTATACCACCTTGTAATATGTAACTCTGCAGTACCAAAAAATGGCAAAAGAATGCAGAATGGAAGATAGCTGACAGGAAAGTTTTCACCATCCTGCCAGCCAATAAAGAAAAACACCAGAAATACTACATTTCACTCCAATGCTTTGAAAACGTCATTTCACTCTGGTTGTCCAGATACTCTTGCAAGAACTTGAATGGGAAAGGATATGTCATCAGCTCATCCCATTGCCCCAAGCCTACAGTAAGCATATTCTTCAACTCTTGAATATCATCCCATACACGCTCTGGATGAGTCTTTTTCAAAATGCAGATACGCCTTACATGGG
>CAKQTE010000009.1 GCA_934276485.1 uncultured Spirochaetales bacterium
TATGCCTGCATTTTCAAAAAATAGACCTTATCATGTGCTTTGAAAGCTAAATTTAAATAGAAAATACAATTGGAGATGACAAATATGTATAATCAAATGGTTCAGAATTCAAAAAAAGATGGACAAGTTTCATTCAATGAAAAATAAACCTTTCATGCGTTTGTCCTGGCATTTTAGGTGCAAAGCTTTGACAAAAATGGAAATAGAGGTGATATTATAGATAGATGGCACTGCCGATGAACGGTTGGCCAAAAATTATTGAGGATTAATCCCGCTCTACTTCTTGGTCAGAATGGCGGGATTTTTCTTTACCTCTATATTTCAAAAGCTTCAGAATAGCCTCTGCAATCTTCAAGAGCCATAAAATGATCTCAAGAATTAACGTCAGCATATAAATCACCTCCTCTCGCTTTGTAGGACTTGAGAAGGCTTGGTACCTTCTCCACGAAACGCTTTGAAGATGACCAAATGCTCACCGTAATGGCAGTGCCAATATGATATTAGCACGAAAATTGAATCATGTGTTTATTGTCTGTTTAGTAGTTTGGAAAATCATATTATATGTTCTTTATCATTTGGTTTGGGTGTCTTTATGTAGTATGAAAAATAGGCTTTTGAGTAGGAAAATGATTGTATTGTAAGAAATTAGGGCAAAAAAATAATACCGACATCGAGAATCGAACTCGAAAGGGATTGCTCCCGGCAGATTTTGAGTCTACTGCGTCTACCAGTTCCGCCATGTCGGCATTAACAGATAAGAGCATAGCAGAAAAAAAGATAAGAAGAAATAGAAAAACAGCAAAATTTTTGAAATTGTATAACATTCTTTTATAGTTCTTTTCCATATTTTGGATATTGGCAAAATGTAGAGGCAATCGGAAGAAAATCAATTGCATTCAAGGTTTAGAATCGATAAGCTTTGAAATATGAGAAAATTCTTTTGTATTCTAATATTAGCTATCATAACCATAACCTCATTGTTTGCAGAGAACACAGGCTCTACTTTTCTTGATGAGATGTTCAATTCTGATATCCCTATAACTTATGGAGATGAGGCATTCAGAGCGAGAATCCTTGAAAAGACAAAGGGTGAAAGAGATCCTATCGGTCTTGTTCTCACTGGTGGTTCTGCTAGAGCTTGTGCTCATATTGGAGTACTTAAATATCTAGAAGAGCAGGGCATTGTTCCTGATTTCATAGTATCAAACTCAATGGGATCGATTGTTGGCATGCTATATGCTGCAGGCTTGATGCCTGAGCATATTGAAGAAGTGTTGCAGACAGCAGATCTATCTGCATTATTTAGTTTTACACTTCCTCTAAAGGGAGGGTTGTTGGTTCCTACTGGTTTTAGAACCATGATTGAGTCATTGGTAGGCGAGGACTTTAAGCTAGAGGATACAGATATTCCAGTAATGGTTGTTAGCGAAGACCTTGTCACAAAGCGTGAGATTAGGATTACAGAGGGTGATTTTACAGATATTCTAATTGGTTCTTTTGCTCTCCCTGTATATTTCTCTCCATATGAATATCAGGGGCACTTGCTAGTAGATGGAGGAATTATCTCATTAGCACCATTGAATGCTGCATACGAGTATTCAGATACAGTAATTCTTTCATCCACTTTCTATGATCAGGAGAATATCCAATTGTTGAATCCTGTTGCAGTTCTTAATTCATCTTTTGATATCATCAAGAGACAGAATGCTGCAAAGGATATGAAGAAATGGCAAGATTTCGTTTGGATTCGATGCGCAGTTGAAAACTATTCATTCATGGACTTCAATAAAGCTCTTGAGATGTCAGATATTGGATATGAGAGCGCTAAGAAGATGGAAGACGAACTATCTGTATTGTATAAAGCTGGTAGTGTTTCTCCTAACATGAATGTTCTTAGAACAGATAAGCCTGCGAAGATAGAGAAGATAAGAAAGAATCTTAGCTATTTCGATAGAATTGAAGCATCCACTCCAACACTCATTCTTTCACTTGGAATGAAGGAGATGAATTTCTCCAAGAATTCTGATTATTACTTGAAGAATTCAATGATCATAGGCCTCGATTATAGTTTCTTGCTAAATTCGATTGAAATTGGAGTTGGTACTGGTGTTGGTTTTGATAACAGTGATCTAAGAGATAGCACAGCATTTTGGTCAACATGTTCATACATTGGCTACTATCCTCTCGACAACTTGAGGATTACAGGAGAGGTGAATGCAGACTTCGGACGAAAGAATGCAGGCTTTAAGCCAACGCTTTATGCTCGTGAAGGTATTGATTATATTCCAATGAACATTGATGGAGACTTCAGGCTTGGTGTTCATCAGACAATGGAGTATTACAAGGATTATGCAGATCCATCAATGGGGGCTGCGACACTTCTATCAATTGGTAGCAAGTTCGATGGTAACTTCAATTTTGGATATATATCTGCTTATGGTGGCTACATGGTCACTGGAACATCAATCATTTGGGAAAATGCCAGAAACTTCATGCAGCTAAAGGGCTTGGTTCGTGTTTACATAAATGACAACGATACTTGGTATGTTGATGGAGGTATCAGAACTCGTTTTACTCTCGATGGAAAGGGTAGAGTTCCTTTGTTCTTTTCAGATGATTATGCTACTGGTATCTTGGACTATGGCGCAAGGCAGATCTATGGAACAAATGCTAAATATCACAACACGATAATTGGTCTGGAAGTTGGTTATGATATTCCTCGTAGTTTCACATTCGGAGAGTTCTTGATTCTTGATAATTCTGAGCTTGGACTATATTGCAATATGCTTTGGTCTGATATGAGGTTCGGAGTATCGACAGGATTGGATATTCAAACAAACGTTTCTCTCATAGGACTCGTGAGTATTCCAATGAGATTGAAGATGGGATACGAATATACAATAGAAGGAACGCATGCATTTGTTGCGTCCCTCCTATTTAATCTGAAATATTAATCTTGATGATTTTGAAGCCAGATTTCATCTTCTTCATTTAGAGATGTGTCTGGCTCATTTTCTGCCTTCTCGTTTATCTCTTCTTGCATCTTTCCCTCTGCGGCGAATGTTGGAAGAGCTTCAAACTCTGGCTTAGTTATTTCTCTGTTGTAGCTAGGCATTACGCCATTGAAGGACGCAAGAACATTAGCTGTTGCGTTATCTACAAATGCCCATCTTGTTTTTTCATTGTCCAGTGCTGCAATCATCTCTTCAATGTCTTCTTTTGAATACAAAGACATATTTGAAAATGAAGCTTTCTCCAAACAATCTGATAGATATTTTCTAGCCATATCAACATCTCCATAATGCATGTAGACATATGCAAAATGAATATATGGATCGATGTAGGCCGGGGTAGTTTGTGTAAAGAGAGTGTGTAAGAAGTTTCCAGCTCTATGCCAGTCTCCTGTAAGCATCAAGCATTGAGCTTGCATGTCGATAAGTGCAGAAGATTCTTGCTTGTACTTGAAAGCTTCCTTTAACACATGTTTGAATTCTTTTGTATCTCCTTTTGCAAGATAATAGGAACCAAGGTTGATATATAGGTTCTTGTCTCTAAGGTTCATGTCGCGAGCCTTGATACATAGCTCAATAGCTTTGTCGAGATCTTTCTTGATCCAATAGTACATCGACAGAGCTTCAGTTGCCTGAAATACAAGTTTCTTGTCTGTAGCCTTGGTTGCATCTATTAGCGCTTGTTTTCCTTTCTCGATATCTCCATGTTGCAAGAATATTGTTCCAACAACAAATAGATATTGGTAAGGAAGTCCTGCATTGTATGCCTTTTCATATAGTGCAATGGCTTTTTCCATCGAGCCTTCCTCTTTCTTGTTCAAAGCCTTGCTTGCCTTTGAAAAGTATAAGGTTCCTCTACTTGTATAGATCAAAAGAATTGCAGCTATAGCCATCATTACAACAGGAATTACCTTTGGAATTGATTGACTTAATGTCATTGCAAATGAAATGGCTATGATTGCGACTGGAATTATTGTTCGATATTTTTTAAGCATTTTGTCTCCATGTTTGGTGTTATTCAAGAAATAATGTTATATCATTTTCTTTTGTATGGGAAACAGAATTCTTCTTCATGTGTGTTGTGGACCATGTTCCACAGCCTCAATTGAAAGATTATTGCAAGATGGGTGGGAACCTGTCCTTTTCTATTCAGATAGCAATATCTGGCCAGAAGAGGAGTTTGAGAAGCGTTACGACAATCTTTTGATCGTTGCACGCCACTATAATCTTGAAGTTATTAAAGATCAGTGGGACCATGATGCATGGAGATGTGCGGTAAAAGGGCATGAGCAAGATCCTGAGCATGGGGATAGGTGCTCTTTATGCTTTCGCTTCAATCTTTTGAGGGCTGCAGAGAAGGCAAAGGAACTTGGAATAGATCACTTCTGTACTACTTTAACAGTATCACGATTCAAAAAGAGTGCTACGATTTTCACCGAAGGTGAAGACCTAGAGGGGTTTGAACCAATAGATTTCAAAAAAAAGAATGGATTCGCACGCTCAGTTGTGCTTGCTAAAGAGCTAAATCTATATAGACAAAGCTATTGCGGATGCGAGTTCTCCAGACGATCCATTTCATAGATTCATGAGCTTTCTTGCTCTATCTATCTTTCACATGTATAATGAAAGAAAAGAAAGGAAAGAAAGCATGGCTATTTATGAAAACCACGATATTGAATTTAAACAAGAATACGTAGCAGAAATAAACAAAGAAGTAATTGCATTTGCAAATGCTAGTGGTGGGACTATTCTAATTGGTATTCAAAACAATGGAATTGTATGTGGAGTTGAAGATCCTGATGATACTATGCTACGAGTAGCCAATTCTATAAAGGATACTATTTCTCCAGACATAATGCCCTTTGTGACTATTAGATCATTAAAAATGGAGAAAAAGGATGTAGTAGAGATTATCATCTCTACAGGAACTAATAGGCCTTATTATCTGAAAGGAAAAGGTCTTAAGCCATCTGGTGTGTATATAAGAAAAGGAAGTGCTTCGCTACCTGTATCTGATGAAGGTATCAGGGAGATGATAGTCAAAAACAGTGGACACTCATATGAGTCAGAACGCAGCATTAATCAAGAGCTTACATTTGAAGATGCAAAAAAAGAATTTAGAAAAAGAGACATAGAACTAGATAGAGTTCATATGAAGACGTTGAAAATGATAGGTGACGATGACTTATATACAAATCTAGCATTTCTCTTATCTGATCAATGCTTAGTTTCCACGAAAGTTGCGATATTCCAAGGTTCTGATAAGGCTATATTTCGTACTCGTCGT
This sequence comes from uncultured Spirochaetales bacterium, assembly GCA_934276485.1. Taxonomy (GTDB): domain Bacteria; phylum Spirochaetota; class Spirochaetia; order Sphaerochaetales; family Sphaerochaetaceae; genus Ornithospirochaeta. The sequence continues at coordinate 5,299 of CAKQTE010000009.1, forward strand.
ATATTTGACGGCTCTCTTTTAAGGCAGATGGAAGATGTGTTTCAATTTCTAGACTATTATAATCAGATTAAAGCAACCTTTTCAGGATTAAACAGAATAGATATAAGAGATTATCCAGAGGAAGCTGTTAGAGAAGCTTGGCTTAATTGCTTGGTGCATAGTGATTATTCTGTCTCGGGAAGTACAATCATCAATGTTTATGATGACAGAATGGAATTCGTATCAGTAGGAGGATTGGTACAAGGTATAACTCTAGATTCTATATATCTAGGTGCATCACGAACTAGAAATCCAAATCTTGCATCATTGTTCTATAGAATGAAGTTAATTGAAAGCTTTGGGACTGGAATAAGCAAGATTAAGCGAAGCTATAACGATATAGATATAGAGCCTATATTCGAAACAGCGCCTGGTGTGTTTAGGGTAACACTTCCAAATTGCAATGAGTTGCCTCAGCAAAAACAAAATGTTGTCACATATAACAACATAGATGTAATTAATCACGAGAAAAACTTAATTATGGAATATGTTCGTGAGTATGGTTCTATCTCAAGAAAGGAAGCAGAAGATGTACTTGATTCAGGGACGACGAAAGCATTCAAGGTTTTGAAAGCGCTTTGTGATTCTGGGTGCCTTCAAAGAATGGGAAATGGTAAGAAGGTCAAATATATACTTTAGAATTGGTTTGAGTTTCTCGTAATGTTGGAACTATTTGAAAAGCAAGGGAGAATTTAGAATTGAAAAAAGAAAAAGATAATAAACTTATTCGTTCAAGTGCCGCTGAGTATTTAACTTATGTTGCTTCTGTTGGTGACCAGCAGGACAGCATTGAAATGCGCTATGAGGATGAGAATATATGGCTGACACAGAAGATGATGGCCACTTTGTATGACGTTGGTTTGCCAACGATAAATGAACATATTAAAAAGATTTCGACCTGTGCGGATGAACTATACATAGGAGCATAAAGTTCTGAGATGACCCATGTCTATTTGGCATGGGTTTAATATTGGGATATTGCGTAGGCTAGTTATTTATATTATAATCTATTTCAATTAAAATACTTATCAATAGAACTGAAGGCTAGTTTATGTTCGTGAAGGCAATTCCAGATAACAAGGGAGGTAGAGATGGATACTTCTGCTCTCTTGTTGAGTCCAGAAGAGAGAAAGGAAAGCCTGTGCACAAGCTTGTTTTCTCATTTGGATATATTGAGAAAGAGAAGCTCCCATATCTTAGAGCTGCATTCAATGATGGCGATCCATCGGAGATACTTCAGAAAGAGCTAGCCAAGATGAGGGGAAAAGAGAAATGAGAAAAGTCAGATACACAATTGCAATTGAAGATGAAAATGGTAATATTCTCAGTGAGACGAATTATTCAAGAGAATGCGATATTCCAACCAAGGACGAGATAGATAGACACACATATCTTGGTCTTCTGAATGATGTAGACAAGATAGAAAAGGCCTTGGTTGGAACACGTACGGAGGCTGAGAAAGCAGCGATGGCTTCCTTTCTTAAAGAGACAGACACTAAAAAAAACTCGAAAGACTGAGAGACCATCTCATTGACACCGAGGTCTGTCTAGCAGAAGTATCTCTATTCTCTGATTTTGGCAAACATCTGTCCCCAAAGGAGAGGATGCTGTCTTTTTATGTGCAGGAAAGCGTTGT
>CAKQTE010000010.1 GCA_934276485.1 uncultured Spirochaetales bacterium
AGGATGCTTCTTTCCTGCCACGCGCTCTGACGTAACCCTATAGAGATAGTAGCTATCTCCAATCCTCTTAACAGACGTTGATTTTTCCTTATGCTTCTCAACCCAATCAGGATAATTCATTTCAGACTCCAGTAGTTATAATTATACACTACATCCAATCAAAAGAAAAGAGGAACTTCAGCTAAAAAACCGAAATTCCTCATTTAAATGGCTAAAATTATCGAGCCTAATTTCTTCATGCGTTTATTCTGCACGAAAGAACAAATCATATATTATCTTTTGTGTATGGATTTTAAGATTAACAAGCTAAAGACATTGATTACAAAGTTTACTGGCGGCAAGAAACAGCCTGTGGAGAAGAAGTATGAAGAAACTCTTCGTTCTGCAAAGTTGTCTGAAGATGCTCTAGGTTTGCTGACAAATCTATATGAAACATTAGGGCCACGTCCTGCTGCCACAAAGGATTCAAGGCGTGCAGCAAGACAGATTGCTTCATTGTTTGAACGCTATGTCGATGAGAAAGATGTAACGATCACAAGTGCGCGTATATATACCTCTATATCAAAGGGCGTATTGCTTTCCTTGATATTGATCACTCCAATAATCTTGTTGTTGAACATATTCAATCTTCCCCTTGTTTCGATGGCTATCATTGCTGTTTGGACTGCATCCTTTATATTGCAAATAAGGCGTAAGAGAAACGTATTCAAGTTCTTGATGCCATCTGATGAAGCTGCGAATGTCCATGCCGTTCTTGAGCCAGATGATCTGGTTGAAGAGACTGTGGTATTTACAGCCCATCACGATAGTGCAAGCGAGAATAAGATACAGAACTATCTGTCTTGGAGGAACTTCTCTTTGTATTATCTTCCATTCAGTGGTGTATGTGTGCTTACCATTACATCAATTGTGATGTTCATATTGGACTTACTATATGGGCATATTATTCCAGGCATTACTTCTGTAGGATATATTGTTTCATCAATAATAGGAGTGTTGCTATCGTATTCATCTCTCTTCTGCCTAAAATCAATGGGTTTGGGCTATGTAAAGGGTGCTGGAGACAATCTTTCGGGAGTGAGTGTTGTAGTTCAGCTAGCTAGGTACTTTGCATCCAAAAAGAAAGCGGGAAATGGCTTAAAGCATGTTCGCCTTATATTTGCATCATTTGATGGAGAAGAGTGTGGAATACAGGGCTCTGAGGCATGGTTCAAGAATAATTCGCATTTGTTGTTGAACGCAAAAGTGATCAACTATGATGGATTATATAAGGCAAAGGATCTTGCATTCTTAACACAGGATGGAAATGGATTGGTGCCTCTTAATAGTACTCTTGCAATAAAGTGTGCAGAACTTGCGCATTCCATGGGATACAATATTGCAACAGGCAAGCTGGGAATAATGGCAGGCGAGACAGATGCTGCGTCTGCTGCTAAAGCTGGCTATAAAGCAACAACTCTTACAAGTATGCGTCCTGAGACAAAGACTCCGGCTCATACCCATGATGATACTCCTGACAAAGTCGAAATCGATGCTTTGACGGAAGCTATTTCTGTTGGGATAAAGTTCGTTGAAAACGAAGATGAATTCTATAACAATAGAGGAAATAAGGATAACTCCTTGTCGTATCTAGAACAAAACAAGAAATATCGTCTTACAAAGTAAGCTGTATTCTTCCTTGTCCGATTTCAAGAATACCTTGTTTTAGTTCTTCTACATTTGCTATAGGGATTCTTCCTTTTACGCTTATCCCGACCAGGAAGTCCTCTACAAGGTCCACCGCTTCAACTTTAGTCATCAAACGTTTTACGAGTGTGTAGAATTCATAATCCAATAACAGAGAGAATTCAACACGCTCTATTAACTCTTCCGTTTTAACTACTTTCAAGACTTCCTTTGTGCTATCTGAATAGGCTTTGACCAAACCACCCGTTCCGAGAAGAGTGCCTCCAAAGTATCTGATGATGCAAACAACTATGTTTGTGATTCCAGAGCCTTTGAGAACCTCTAGTGCGGGTCTACCAGCTGTGTTCTTTGGCTCTTTGTCATCGCTAGAAGAGTACATTGTGCCGTTGTCTCCTACAACAGCAGCATGAACTACATGGTTTGCATTTGGATGAAGCTTTCTTGTAAACGAGACCATGTCGCGCGCCTCTTCCAGTGTCCTGACTGGATATGCAATAGAGATGAATTTGGATTTCTTTACTTCAATTTCTGCACTAGCTTCTTCTAACAAAGTCTTCATGTTTTCATTGTACCAATTGACGTACTCCAACGGCTAAAGCCTGTTGGATTCTGGCCCTACAAGCGATGAATGCACCATAGTGGCGTCTTACTTCATCTTGGACCGCTGAGGCCCGTCCAGCCTCAGTATTTATAAGTAGTCTGAACTACTGATAATTATTAAGCAATCTTAAATTGTTCTTAAGCTAATTTATCACTGATTTTCAATAACAAATCCTTGTCTTTTCTTTATATTCTAATTTTAACATTTATAATAATTTAAGTTCAATAAAATCGTCTTGAAAATAGGAAATTAATACAGATTCAGAGCCTCTCATCCCACAGCTGAGCCCCGGGGCTTTCTCGGCTAGATATCATAATTGTGTGAGAATATATTGTCTTTAGGTGCTTTTTGTCCCAGCTTAGCAGAGAGCTTATCTAGCCTAGAAATCAATTCATCAGGAATGGTGATGATGTGTTTATCCAAATGAGACTCTCTAGATGCTCCAAAGACAATGCTCTCGGGGTCCTTTTGCATGAGCCAAGAAAATGCGATATCGGAGTAGGAGATATCATATTCGTTCTTTATAGCGTACATCTCGTCTCTTAGCGCTTTGTATTCATCCTTTCCTTCATTGAATATAAACAGATCCTTTCTGGAATCGTTGAAGCAATAATCTCCTTCTTTTGCTAGTATTCCCATTCCTAGTGGCGAATATGCATATGTTTTAAGGCCAAGTTCTTTCTCTTCTTCCCAAGTATTTGACCACAGCAACGAAAGAGGTCGCTCGTGTATCGTTATTGGAAAGTCGTGAGCTACTTTCTGCAATAGTGTAAGAGGAAAGTTTGAAACTCCAATTTCTCTTGCTTCTTCTTTGTTTAGTATTTCTTCCAGTTCTTTGAGGCTTTTGTATAGCTCCGTCTCTTTGGTAGGCCAATGCAATAAAAGAGCATCGACATGATCTGTTGATAGTCTATGCTTGACAGTTTCAAACTTCTTTTTCAGAGTTGGAACAGGCATGATCTTTGTTGTGATTTCAATCGAACTTCTTTCAATATTCATCTCCTTGATAGCAGATGAAAGTAGATTATCAGCATTCTTGTAACTGAATGCGCTATCGAAAGACGTAATACCTTTCTTGATTGCACTTTTGATTATTCTTTTTCCTTCTATGGGAGAAAGAAGGGGATGAAATAATCCATCACCCATATTCCATAGTCCTAATGCAAGCTTACTCATCTTCATCTACAACAATCTTGCTGTCGAGCATTGTTCTGTCATCAAAGACAAAATACCCTTCAAACTTCTTTCCTTCTAGTGCAAGAGGAAGCCAAAGTCTATCGTCTTCCCACATCATTGAGTAGTCAATATCCTTCACATTGCACCAGAATGGACGTGTCTCGTCACATTCATCAATTAGTGTTCCTAAGTATGAATAAGCAAAGAAAACATAACCGATCATCCTGATTCCTTCCTTGAATTGGAAATACAGTGTTCCAACTTCCTTTAAGTCAGACACATCAAGTCCTGTCTCTTCCTTTGTTTCTCTGAAAGCAGCTTCAACTTTCGTCTCTTCAAGCTCTATGTGTCCGCCTGGCGCATTGTGGTAACCTGTTCCCATACCACGTTTTTTCTCAATAAGAAGAACCTTATCTCCATCAAATAGATAAGTAAGGACACATCTTTCCGTAGGCTCCCAACTTCCCCAAGGAACTTCGTCGACTTTATTTGCCTTTACGCAAGCGTTTTCGATCTCTTGTTGCTTTGTTGGCACTTTCTTCTCTTCTGCTGCTTTCGATTCTTTAGGGAATTGCTTTCTAAAGCATTCGACACATAGGTTTTCATCAACACCCATGATTTCTTTGTAGGAAAGTTTCTTCCCACAAGAAGAGCAATGCAACTTATATGGCCAGAAGTATTTTCTTAGGATTATTCCTACTGCAAGGCCTATTGCAAATAGGATGTAATCGATCCACTCAGGAAGACCTTTGGAGAGTCTGAAGAACATCAAAAAATAGACAACAAGGAAATCGATGGCCCACCATAGTGGTGCTTTTCGTTTTTTGTCTGTATGAGGAAGCTTCCTCTGATATATATTCAAGAAAATGACAAACAATAAAAGGAATTCATAGAATCTGCTAAAAATACTTAAAAACATGATATAACTTTAATTGATTTATCAAGGTTTTGAAATATGAAACGATTTGTTTTATGTGGAACAGGATGGCGTGCTGGATTCTATGTTAGAATTGCATCAGCGCTTGTTGAGAAATTTGAAATTGTTGCTATTTATACACGCTCAAGATCTCGCGCAGAAGAGCTTTCTTCAAATGGTCTCTTTGTTACAAATGATTTGAACCTTGCTCTTGAAAAAGAGCATGATGCTGTCATTGTAGCAAGTGGTAAAGACGGCTTTCTTAGTCTGTTGAAAGAACTGTCAAGAAGAGGAGAGACAATACTGTCAGAGACGACGTTCTCATCTTTGGATAGCGATTCTCTTTTTGTTGCTGAAAACATTGAAGGCTATACGCTAGAACAATATTGGCATACTCCTTTGTTTTCATCTGTCTATGCAGCTCTTCCAAATATTGGGAAGATTGAATCCGTATATCTATCGGGACTGCATAATCATCATGCAGCATCCATTTGCAGAAGACTGTTCCCTTATCCAATCCTTTCTTCAAAGACAATTCTTGAACGCAATGAGCGTATTAGAGTCACAGGAGATAGAGGTGGTTTGACTCATGGCAAAAACATGGAAGAGCGACTTCGCACAATAAAGATGATTGAATATGAACAAGGCATATTCATAAATGATTTCACAAAGGGGCAGTATCACGACTATCGTCTCTGCCCTAGAATTGAGATCAGGGGAGAGAAGGGCGTAATAGACGAAAGAGGTGTGACATATATCGATGATGAAGGGTATCCAATAACACTTCTTTTTATCTTTAATCGAAGCTCAAATGTATTCAGCCTTGCCCCAACTCTTACACATATATCTCTTGGTGATAGGATTATATATAAGAATGAATATTACAAATGTGCATTCTCTGATGACGAGATAGCCATTGCTCATATGTTATCTGAATTTGCGGAAGGACGATTTGGATACTCATTTAAGGATGGAGTAGAGGATGCCCGAGTTGGAGCTCTATTGTAATTGATGGATGACCTGAAATTGGAAATCATGAAAACAAGGAAGTCTTGATCAAAAAACCGATCATATTGATACTCATTATAAAGTTTCAAAGGAACATCTAGGCAAGCAAAGGTTCTGGGTTATGTATTTGTTTTCAACCAATAAGAGACCTCGATTAATATCTTGGGCTCATGGTTTCGTTTATTCTCTTAACGAAGGGATTCGATTGTCTTAGTATCCAGATTCGTTGCTTTTGAGATTATGTTCAGGTCAAGGTTCATCTCTAGCATACGCCTTGCAGTTGCAATTTTTTCAGCATCGATGCCTTCTCTTTTGCCTTCGGCTCTACCTTCGGCTTTACCTTTTGCAAGGAGCTTCTCAGCCTCCTCCTTGTGATATTCCATGAACTCTT
>CAKQTE010000011.1 GCA_934276485.1 uncultured Spirochaetales bacterium
TCCCAAAGATTTTCATTGAGAACCTGTTCCAGAGTTTCATGCATCCTATGATTCCAAATCAATTCCTTGACGTATGATATTACATCCGCTGTTCTTTTCACCTTTATGGTCCATCTCAAGGAGAACAAGGCACAGTATCTGTTGATATATTTTACAGAGACTCCTCTATAGAATCTTATGAGCTCCTTTATCTGGTTATGGAAGCTATTGATTGCATTCAGGTTTGTTTCAAGCTTGCTATCCTTCCCATTGACGATGATTCTATCTAGCTCAAGCTTCTTTGACGGTGTCTTGTAAGAAACATGGCCATCGGTGATGAGGGTTGAACCAACCTCGACATGGGAAAGGATCTGCTCAGTGTCGAAACAGCCAATGTTTCCCCAGTTGTAGCTTCTGCAGTATGCAGCTCCATTTGGTTCAACGACACATGCTATGCAGGCCATCTTTCCTATACCGGCCTGACCAGATGCATTTCTTACCTCAAGCTCGAGATCTCCTATGTGTCCCTTTCCATTCATGTTTACGAATGTCTCATCTGCCTCAACATATCCTGCAAGGACGGAATCCTGAAGACGATCCTCCAGAAATCTCAGCAGCTTATGTCTCATTCTGAAGGCTGTCAGGATGTTTACGGATATGTATTTGGCGGTTGCTTTCAAGGAATTCCCTTTTATCGTATCCATGATGACAACCTTCCATTTGCTCTTGTCCAGGTGCGAGTGTTCCATAAGATGTCCATTTGTGGCAGTGAATCTCTTTCCACAAGCCTTGCATCTGTACATCTGCTTGCCAGTGTTTGACTTGCCGCCCTTTATGACAGGTGGATGAACAATCCCACATTTTGGACAGATGTCCGGAAACCGAAGCGTCAAGCGAGGTGTTCCAATGCGAATACTCGATGATTTCATCAGCAATCTTCTCAATCTGGAATTCAGTGATGTCATATTTGATTAGGTTTTTCTTTATGTCTTCTCTTGTAGCTTTCATATTGCAAGGGTACAACAAGAAGTGGCCATATAATGTCCTAGTGGGTTAAAAGTCACCATTTGTTAAATTAACAGCGTTAATGGAATTATGATATATATCTATTGCTAGATTCAATATCCAGCAAAAGTCAGTTTAACGCGTATAGATCCTCTCCGCTTATTAACTTGATCCCATCATAAGAACAGGCAAAGCCGCTAGAGGAGATCATTCCGATTGTCTTAATTTTAAGATCAGGAATGGCATTGATCTTAAACACTTCCTCTTCTATAAGATTCCTCGTCATTGGATACTGGAGATATTTGACTTCGTAGACACAATATTCGTTGTCTCTTGTTTCTAGAACACAGTCGAATTCTCCATTTTTCTTGTTAACTTTATCATCATACCAATAAGTTCCAATATCGATGATATCGGTATCATTGATGGAAATGTTTCTTCTAACAAAATATTCTTTTGCAAGACCTTCAAATCTTTTCGATATAAATGTATTCAGTTTTGGTGCAATGAAAGAGCTGAAGAACGCCTTTTCATTCATTAATACCAATCTCGATTTCACCGGGAATATGAATGAATAATAGAATCTCAAAAGGTTATCATTTAGCTCATAGAAGCTTTTCTTTTTGTCATCTTTCTTGTTAATTGGATAGCTCTTTGTTATCAACTGCATATCTATCAAGCGCTTCAGCTCTCGATCAAGAGAACCTCTGACATCTACTTTGAAAGCATCTTCAATTTCCTTAAAACGCAATCTGGAGTTACCAATCCGGGCTATGATCTCCCGACTTATTCCTATCTTTGATATTTCTTTTAATATTGTGTTTTCTACTTCCTCTCTAACACTGTATGTGCCAAGAAGTAGTTTCTCTATGTTTTCTTCCAATGAAAGCTTTTGATCAAGCAATTCTAGAATAAATGGATATCCTCCGAATACTGCATAGAATTCAATCTTTTGTCTTGTACTAACATTAGGATAAAAGAGAGATGCATCTTTATAATCGAATTGTTTTAAATTGATTTGCAATGAAAACCTTCCGAAAAGAGGATTGTCTGATTCCAGAAGTTCTTTCATCATCGAGATAAAAGATCCACAGAGAACCAAAGATATATTCTCATAGTGCCTATCTATGATTCTTTGAAAATAAGAATCGACAGAGGATCCTCTATTTCCTGTTTTCATATATGGATATTCATCTATGACAATCACAACTCTTTTTCCAATTTCATTGATGGCATCCATTAGATCAAAAAGATCAGATATGTTTGACATATAGCTTCTATTCAAAGAAAGCGATGCACTTTTAGCTAGAAGCTGAATATTGTATTCATAGTTTCCTTCTACGCATTCGAACCAAACTACATCAGCGTTAACTTCCTTCACAGCTTCTCGAATTAGAGTCGTCTTTCCTACTCTCCTTTGCCCATAAACCATGACATTCCCATTTTCTCCAAGAGTCTTTCGTATTGCAGCAAGTTCTTTCTCTCTAGCAAAAAACATATCCTTGTTCTCCTTAAGAAAAGTATACAATGGAATATTTTTACAATCAATCCTGATTGCATAACCTTTGATTGTAAATTTCGAAACACATAGATTCTTATAAGACAAACATATAAGATTTCACATTTTATGCCATTTGCCAAAATCGATAATTGAGGGTGGATTTTCTCAATTTCCTATTAATGTTATTATCAATGTGTGAAACATAGAATTGTGCTATCTCTTATTCTTATTTTTATTGCATTGAATGTAGGGGCTAGTACCTTTGGTGAATATGACTTTACCTTCTATAAGACAATTGATGATTCCGTTGCCATCATGAATGATGAGCGTTTTGGATTCGATTATACAGGCTATGGCTTCATCGGAAGCTCAATGACAAGTGGAATATATATTCGTATGGGAATCCAAACACCATACACAACACTTTTGTCTCTATTTGAAAAGAGTGATAGCGACTCAAAAGACCAAGAGGCAAAGCCTGATGATAAACCTCAGGACAACACTATCCAGATTCCCTCTACAGGAAATGATTCTGTCTCAAAGCCCAATGTTGATTCTTTAGTTGAACAGAACACTAAATCAGATTTTTCGTTCACACCTCAGCAAACTCCAACGCTTGGCACTGAAACAGGGAAAGATCAAAATAGCACAGAATCTGATAAAACACAGAACACTATTCCAGTTCCTGATACGTCGCTTGGACAGAACAAAGATCAAACCAGTACTCCAGATGTTGAGAACAATCCTGCTGTAGAAGAGATCAAAGCTCGTCAAGATAGGGAATTCATATTCTCTCTTACAATTGGTCCTGCGTTCAGACACTTTATATCGGACAGAGTCATGTGGTACATGGGACTTGGAATTACAAGCATTGCAAAGAACGTTACCAGCAGCGATACAGTCAGCAATGGAACGATTGCAACTCTTGAGATAAAGCTTGGAACAGATATGGACACTGGATTCAGAATCGATCTTGGAAAGAAGAACACTTCTTTAAGAATTGGAGTACATATGACAACGGATTTGTTGACATACTCTTCCTCCTCTCTTTCTGGCGGAAAACTTGAAAAGCCAATCTTTTCCAATAGTCTGAGTGCAAATGTCTTTACTCCTATTGGAGAGAAAAGCGCCACTGATATCACAGGATACATAGGACTGGGACATGTCTTTAAGCCTAGTGATGTCATACGCTATAGATACTCAAATTCTACACCTATCTTGGGTGGTGGCACTTTAATAGCGCTAGAATAGACACTTAGTACAACTATAGCTATAATTTTGCATTGTTTCGGGTAGTAGCGCAGGGGCTAGCGCACTTGGTTCGGGACCAAGGGGTCGGCGGTTCAAATCCGCCTTACCCGACAAAGGAATCAATATGACAATCTGGGAAATATTCATCATCGCAATAAGCCTATCGATGGACGCGTTGGCTATCTCTATCTGCGAAGGTCTATCAAAAGAAAGGATTCTTGTGCGGGAGGCTGTGATCACAGGCTTATACTTTGGTATTGCTCAGGCAGTGATGCCTCTTTTGGGTTACTTATTGGGTTCAACATTCTCATCCTACATCACTTCTTTCGATCATTGGATAGCTTTCATTCTCCTATCAATCATTGGAATCAATATGATCAGGGAGTCATTTGGAGATGATGAAAAGCTTGAAGAAGAGAATCATTTCTCATTCAAGGCTATGTTTCCACTAGCTATTGCTACATCGATTGATGCACTAGTTGTTGGCATTACATTCTCTTTCTTCGATATCAATATATTTAATGCTATCACAATAATTGGACTTACTACGTTCACTCTCAGCTATTTTGGAGTAAAGCTAGGCTCTAAACTTGGAGAGAAATTCAAGAAGAATGCAGAGCGTCTTGGTGGATTGGTTCTTATTATAATGGGAATCAGGATTCTAGTAACTCATCTAATGGAGGCATGATGGAAAGCTTTCTTCTTACCAATGAAGTAAAATCAAAAGCATTGGAATTGATTAAAACATTCCAAGAAAACAATTCATACTCCATTCCTTCTGATAGCAAAAACTATCCACTTTCAGAGCTGAGAGACACTCAGATGTTTGGAATCCTATACGCAAGACTAGAAGATGGAAGCATAAAAACACTCTATGGCTACTCTGGTTCGATCAAAGGATCCTATACAGTTCCTGGCTATGTTCCTCCATGTTTTTCTGTCAATGAATTCCAGCGCATTGTCGATATAAACGACAAAGAGATCCATGAGCTGACAGATAGAATCGAGAATGGAGAGAAAGATCTAATTGCAAAAAGAGCAGAACTAAGTAATGAAACATTGGAGCGCTTGAAGAAAATATATACATTCTCAACATATAATGGCGAAAGATTTTCAACGCTTCCTGAGAAAGCTCCTACTGGCACAGGAGACTGTGCTGGCTTGAAGCTTATCAACTACGCACTGCGAAAGGGATGGGAAATTGCGGCTCTTGCAGAGTTCAAGCTAGATGGAAGCTTCTATGGTCCATGCGAAGAGAGATGTGGACTGTTGCTACCACAAATGCTTGGTCTGAAGTTTATATATATGGATGAGGACATTGCTATTATCGATAAACCATCAGGACTTTTGTCTGTTCCTGGACGAGGGCCTGAGAAGCTGGACTCAGCTTCCTACAGATTCCATAAGCTCTTTCCATCATCTCCTGAACAATGCTTTGTCCATAGACTTGATATGGATACATCAGGGTTGTTGATAATGACTCTAAAGAAAGAGAATGTCAAAAAGCTATCTTTGCAATTTGAAAATAGAATTGTCAAAAAAAGCTATGTTGCTCTCCTAGAAGGAGTGATCAAAGAAAACAGTGGAATAATTAATCTACCTATGCGCCTTGATGTCGATAATCGGCCTTATCAGATAGTGGATTTCGATCATGGGAAGGAAGCGATCACAAAATGGGAAAAGATAAATGTCACACGCTTGGGAGACATGCTTTGCACTAGAGTCAGATTCTTCCCTCAAACAGGAAGAACCCATCAATTGAGAGTTCACTCTGCTTCGGGGCTAAAGCATCCTATCGTAGGAGACAGACTCTATGGCCACAATGACCATGGAGAGAGATTATATCTACATGCAGAGAGCATTACATTCATTCATCCAAACTCAGGAGAAGAGATTACATTTACATCTCAGAGCCAGTTCTAAGCTCTATTTTGCCATCCTTGATCACTGGATAGAGAATATCGATATCCAAAGAACGCGAGAAAGTCCACACTCTTTCGTAGTTCTTATATAGATTCTCGACTTTGTGAGCATCTGATGAGATTACTGCTTTAACGGCCTTCTCTTTTGCAAGGTGCCAAAAATTATCATTAGGATAGCCCCAACTGGCGGATCCGCTTTCCCGCGCTTTCTCGATTCCATTTGAGTTGATCTCCAATGGAATATCCAGTTCCATTGCTGCCTCTATGATATCCAAACTTGCACTTCTTGCGTTCTCATTCCATGGATAGTTAAGAAGAAATACATCAGGGTGTGCCATAAAGAGAAAGAGGCCTGTGCGCATTGCATCTATATATGTCTTTGTGTATTTTACAAGATCCGAAGAAGAGAAGTCTTCACGAAATGGGGATGTTTTCCTTCCATCATCCCTATAAACATAGTGTGTGCCAGATATTAAATAATCGACATCGCCACAGAGATCTTCAAAGTATCCCTTCCACTCTGGAAGGTAATCACATTCATAGCCGAGAAGAACTTTTATTCCTCCTTCTCTTTGGCACTCTCTTACATCCTCTGTATATCGAGGCATCGAATCAAAGCTCATTCGTGTATTCTTGAAAGTCTTATTATCTGGAAATGGACAATGCTCGGAAAAGCCTAGAATATCAAACTCTTTATTCTTTGCCTCTTCGTAGTATTCATGAATAAGGCCACTTCCATGGCCGCAATAAAATGAATGTGTATGTAAATTGTATTTCATAAGATTTAACCGGATAAATATAATCTATAGCTTTTGCTCTCTCGCGACAAGAGACTATCCTAAACGATCAATCAACGCCTGCAAACGCTCAATCTCGCTCTCGATTTCAGATATCTCTTGGTCAATCTTGTCTTTCTCGCGAAGAAGGAGTTGGATCTTCTGTCTCTCTTCAAGAATCAAAGCTCTATAGTCATCAGCTTTGCTAGCTTTCTGAAGCTCCTGCTTTTCAGCATTGATCTGAGCATATTCATTTTGAAGATTCAATATATTCTCAATGCTATCAAGAACATCGGAAGGAGTGGACTCACTGATCCAGATGCCACCTTTGTCAAAAAGGTATGAGCCATAGCTAATAAGGTTCTCCCTATAGAGCTTTGTTACGTTCTTCAGGTATTCCTTAGCCTCTTCCAAGCCACCCTTTTTCAAAGCTTGCGCTTCATCTCGCCCGTCTTCCAAATAAGAGTCCAATTCCTCTTTCTTCTCTTCGAGAGGCTTTATTCTATCAAGAATGGACATAAGCTCTTGAGAGATCATCGGAGCATTGTTGCCTCCGATTTTTGAAACAGAAGCATTTTCAAGTGCATTGTCCATATATCTTATGTATCTGTCGTTAGCACTGCGCTGCAATTTCTGAAGTCCACTTTGAGACGCAAGTTTATCAAGAGGATTCTTGCTCTCTGAGCGTTTTCTCAAATCCTGTTCTTTTTGACAATCAGAATAAACTTCTTTAAAACACTCCCTATCCAATAGATCCAAGCTTGCTCTTTCATATAGTATTGCCCCAAGCCTAATTTTGAAGCTACGCGCGCGGTCATATAGATATTCAAGATCTTTTTTTATTGCATCATGTTCTTTTTCTTTCTCTTCATATTCAAGAGCAAATACAGATAACTCCTTGCACTTATTCTCAGCTTCCTCTCTCCTTGCTTCAGAGGAGATGCACTCTTCCTGCATTTCCCTTCCGATTTTCAAGGGTTCGGACTTTGTAGCCTTGTATACCTTATCCCCAAGGATAAGGAACTGGTCTCTGATAAGCTCAAGTTGCCTTTTTAATCTATTATCTATATCTCTTTCCAAATCAGCTCTTGAATCCATTGTTACAGTCTACCATATTGCGCTCTTCAATGCCAAATCATACACATTAAGTGTTGTTGCCCTAAGTAGACGTGACAACTCTCCCGCCTAAAGACGGAAATATTCCCGCATGGATTTTATAAAGCAGGCAAGACAAAGATATTTTCTTATGCTTCCTACTTGGGGATTCTGAGAAAAGTAACCAGATAACGCCCATATCTTAAGAACATCTTTTATGAATGAAAAGCATATGATCAATGGTACTCTACGAGTGTTAAGGCGTTAACACTTTGTACGATTTGTTGACAAATCATAGTGCTAAGCTTTATTCTTTTGACGTGCGTTCCTTCTTTTCCATCCACTGGAGGAACGCTTTAATCTGTCTTTATAAGATAAAGAAATAACCCCTTTTAAAGGGCGTGTAGGAGTTTGTAAATGGAAAAAGCGGATGAAGAACGCTTGTCAATGAAAATTGATCAAATGTTGGAAAAAATCAACACAGATCCAAATCCAGAAGAGCTTGAAGAAATCAAGAAATTGATTAAAAAGAAGGTACCTTTCACAAGAAGAGGATATTTTTCAGCAATCCTTCTAAAAGCCATGGCATCAAAAAGCGAGAAGAGTGAAAAGACGGAGAGGCCTGAAAAGAGAAAATCTCCAGTTCAAGACAAGCCAGTCCAGGTTATCAGAAAGAAAGAACCAAGTGCTAAGCCAGCTTTAGAAAGAGAAGAAAGAGTTCTTCCAGAAGGCGCTAAGACATTGTATCTAAACATCGGAAAGATGAAGCACCTATATGGCAAGGATCTATCTAAATTGTTGCAGACTGAGCTTGGAATCACAAGAGACGATATCTACACTCTTAGAGTCCACGATAAGTATTCCTTCATTACAATGAGTGAAGAGAATTGCGAGAAAGCAATTGCTAAGCTCAACGGAATGGAGATCAACGGTAGAAAAGCACAAATCAACTATTCAAACAGATGAACATTCAGCCCTTTGTCCTAGGAATTGGATATACCAATTCATACATTGTCTATTCAAAAAAAAATCAAGATGCTTTGATCATTGACGCACCAAACGGGACAGAGGCGCTACGAGCGTTCGTTTCAGACCATTCATTGAATGTAGTGGCTATACTTCTAACACATGGCCACTACGACCATGTGCTAGGGCTAGCAGAGCTAACCAAGGCTTATCCTGAAGCCCTAGTATATCTAGATAAGAATGACGATTGCTTTCTCGAGGATGGAGGGAAAGCAAATATATCACTCTTGAAAACATCTCCTCTACTAGAAGAATTCAAAGACAACTTTTCAAATCTTCCTCGTACATGGAACAACTATGAAGATGAAGTATTTGGATTTGAAGTGATACACACTCCAGGCCACACCCTTGGCTCTGTATGCTTATATAACAAAGAGAACAAAGTGCTTTTTTCTGGCGATACTCTATTCAGATCCGGAATTGGTAGAACTGATCTAGGTGGAGACTATAGCTTGATGCTAAAGAGCCTTGATAAGCTAAAGACTCTCGCTCCAGATACTACAGTGCTTCCAGGGCATGGAGAATTCACAACTATCAAAGACGAGATAAAATACAATCCATACCTATAAAAAAACAAGCAACCCCTAGATGGAGTTGCATGCTTGATCAAACAAATATCTTTACAATCTTTCGTTTGCAGATTTGCATTCAACACAAAGAACTGCTGAAGGAATTGCTCTAAGTCTTCCTTCTGGAATCTTCTTTCCACACTGAAGGCAATAACCATACTTACCTTCGTTTATTCTCTTTAGCGCACCTTCTATAGCCTTAAGCTTCTTTGCATCCATTGCATTAAGTGCTTCCATGTTTCTGTAAGCACCCTCATCACTTGATAGATCACTAGAATCCCCTCTTCCAGAGGACATCATAGCCTCATCCTTGAACTTGTCTTCCTCGCTATTAAGCTTGGAAATCAAACTAGCTCTCTCTTCGAGTAGCTTCTCTTTCATTTCTTGTGTAAAAGCGTCCATTTCAATTCGCTCCACTTAATTTTTAATGTCCATAAAATAGACGCTATTTCAAAGAATATCAAGTTTTTTATTTTCAAAACTCTTTATTTTTTGACATAATAATTTGCGTTTAATTCAGATTAATCAAACAAATCTTTATGTCTAAAAGAATTGACTACACTACTTTTTCTTTTCACAAGAATAGAAGTTTGTGACAAAATCCTTACTGAAATGAATAAGGAAAAAGACAATTATCAAATAAATGATGAAAACAAGCAGCTTTACCCACACAGGTCCTGTATAAACAGTACCCAAAAGCAAGAATCCTATGGTCATGCCTAAAAGAAGAACTACTATGCTGATAACAAATCCAACTTTGCCATTCTTTTGTTTCTTCTTCAAAGCTATCGATCCTCTCTGCTATTAACGAACTTCTCTATCTCTTTATAGAATTCATCGTATTCAGTGCATAGCTTTAAATTTGGCTCTTCGGCAAGAATTCGTTCAGGCGCACGAAATAGGCATCCTGCGTCAGAAGAATGAATCATTTCCAAATCGTTATAGCTATCTCCTGCTGCAAATGTCCTGATACCCATGGACTTGAAACCTTCAATGGCTTTCTTCTTTCCATTTGTCTGTCTCATTCTTATGCCCTGAATCATTCCATCAGAATCTATATCCAAGCTATTTGATAGGATTGTTGGCCAACCAAGCTGCTTCATCAAAGGCTTTGCAAATTCAGAAAAGGTATCTGAAAGGATAACAACCTGTGTCAGCTCTCTTAGCTTATCCAAGAACTCTTTCGCACCCTCTAATGGTTTGATATCAGCAATGACAGCCTGAATATCCTTAAGCCCAAGATTGTGCGTGCGAAGAATATCGATGCGATAGTACATCAACTTCTCGTAGTCAGGCTCTTCGCGAGTAGTACGCCTTAACTCTTTGATTCCAGTCTGCTCTGAAAACGCGATCCATATTTCAGGAACCAATACACCTTCTAAATCCAAACAAACTAATTCCATTTATTCTTCCTTAATCAATTATTTCCAATAGCAAGAATTTGAGCAATCGAATAACATGAAAAACATGAATAAAAACAATTCTTTTCTCTCATATATAGTAGCATTCCTGATCGGAGCTGTAATTTCAGTGATGGTTCTATTCAATACAAAGCTTGGAAACCTAACCACAAATGAAGTTTCAATATGTATAAACCAAATAGTTGGGATCATAGCATTAACTCTGATAATGACAATTGGACGAAAAAACACAACAATAAATCCCAAGCGAGAAAAGAGTGTTTGGTGGCAGTGGTTCGGAGGCCTATTTGGACTTGTGATCCTATCTATCAACTACTACTCAGTCTCCTATGCAGGTGCAACTATCGCTATGGCAACAGCTGTCCTTGGACAATGTCTTGCTGGAGCTGTTATGGATGCGACTGGCTGGATGGGAATCAAAAAGCAAGCACTATCAAGAAAGAAGATACTTTCACTATTGATCTCCCTGGTAGGTATTCTATTGATGATCTTCTATCCAAGAAAAGGGACAACAGCAAAATCGATTCTATTTGGGCTATCTGGCATAGGCGCAGGAATTCTGACAATGATCCAGATGGTATATAACTCAAACTTTGCAAAGAAGAAAGGTGCTTTCTTCTCTGCTCGCCAAAATGTAATATCTGGACTATTTGGCATCGCACTATTCATGATTGTTTTCAAGCGTAGTGCATCGATCGAGGGCTTTAAGGCACTCTCAAGCGTTCCTTTCTTGATTATCATCATGGGAGGCCTACTTGCAAACTTCGTAGTTGTTGGAACAAACACAATAATACACAGGATTCCTGCAGCAGATTCATCGATCCTGATGTCCTCAGGTCAGATCATCACAGCAGTTCTTATCGATGCCCTTGTCATTTCGAATTTCGATATGCCACTACTCTTCGGAGCCATCTTGATGGTTCTGGGTATTGTTCTTGGAAGATGATTTAAACCTAGATAGATAATAAAAGACACCTGTCTTACCTTCTCTATGACGTCTATCGACTTTACGTCTACGTCTCTCTTCTTCTTTTGCATACCCAGTACCCGAAGAAAGAATAACTGCAATTGGATGCAATGATGGTATATTTGAACAAATAACCTGCATCATTGATGTAAGAGGGACTGCCAAGAACATTCCTACGATTCCCCAAACATAGCCCCAGACTGCAAGGGATATCAATATAACAAGTGGTGATAGGTTCAACTGCACACCTTGGATCTTTGGGTCAACTATATTGCCAAGAATCATTTCAATTCCAATGAACATCAAGCTGACAAATATGATTCTGTTCCATTGCGGCATGAATTGAACAAGAGACATGAACATTACCATTCCAGTTACAACAATTGATCCAATTGTAGGAATGAAATTAAGCATGAAAGCCAACAATCCCCATACAAGAGGGAAATCAACACCAGCAAGAATTGCTGTGATATAGAACATGATTCCTGTTGCTGCGCTAATTGCAACCTTTAGCATCAAGTACTTAGCAGTCTGTCTATTCATTCTTCCAACAATATCGATAACTTGCTTACCCTTGTTCTCAGGAAGAGCTACTGCAAGCTTTGGAAGAATGGTGTTTCTCTCAAGAATCAAGAACATCAAATACAAGAAGATCAATAAAGCGTCTCCCAAGAGGCTTATGAATCTTGTACTGGCTGTTGCAACAAATGATGATAGAAGACCATACCAGTCGAAGTTGATCCAAGCTAGTATCGAAGGCATATCTTCAGCGGACATATCAAAGACAAGCCTAAGCTTTGCTGTAATCATAGCATCAAGATCATTGATCCTTTGCACATAGAACATCAACTTTTCTTTCTCCATCAGAACATTCAAAATAGAGAAGAAAGCATAGAAGAAAAGTACAAATATGAAGAGTACAAACACAAGAGCCAAGATCATCGACAGCATCTTTGGCATCTTTGCTTTATCACACTTATTCAATAGCTGATTGACAAATACAAACAAGAATACAGCAATCACTATTGGAAGAAAAACGCTGGAAACGCTTTTTAGGATAAACAATGCAAGTATTATAGCCATGAAAACCAAGGCCATATTAGCTGCTTTTGAATGTAAATCTTCTTTCAAAGTACTCATGGCTTGAGTATATCCTCATAATATCAAGCCACACAATATCAAGCAGAATCGAATTTACATAAAATCATTAAACAACTGAGAAAGAAAAAATTGACGTACTCCAACGGCTAAAGCCTGTTGGATTCTGGCCCTGCAAGCGATGAATGCACCCGAAGGCGTCTTACTCCATCTCGAACCTCTGAGGCCCGTCCAGCCTCAGCCTTTATAGTGGCCTAAACCTCTTCTAATTTTTAAGCATCCTTAAGCCTTCGTTCTTCAGATTTATGGCAGCATTTCGATCTCTGTCTATTTCCAAAGAACAGGCTTCGCATTTGAAGGTCCTCCTTCTGAGGTCCTTCATACTAGGATTCAGTGCACCACAGCGTGAGCAGACCTGTGAGGAAGGATAGAACCTATCAACCCTTTCGATTACGGTTCCATGTCTCAATGCTATCCACTCAAGGATCCTCACGAACTCTGAATATGCATAATCGTTGACCTTGCGTCCCCATAGCCTTGCCATGCCCTTGA
>CAKQTE010000012.1 GCA_934276485.1 uncultured Spirochaetales bacterium
GGAACCATCTGTTATTATATTGCTTCACGTAGTAGGGATGGCATATTGTCTCGAACTCATGGCCTTTGAATGTGCGATATTGAAGTTTGAGAGGCTGGTGGTTGACGGTGGCATCAATGATGCCAGAGAGATGTTCCAATCCTTGGAGTTTATCATTTTGTTCAAAGGAAATGAGATTTTCAGCATTAGCCTTTATGCCAAAGCGGTATTCCAAATTAGAGATAACCTCTTCAAGCCATGCAGTAGCTGGTGTACCTCTATAGCGTCCGAGCATTTGAATGGTTGAACGCAGATTGTTTACCTCTTCAATGGACATCTCATTATTATATATAGTGAAGTTTGGGTCTTCATATCTATAATAGTGTTCTTTGCCCGCAGCCATAGGATAGGCCTTTATTGGTGCATCAAAGGTTACTCTATCGCGCATATACTTAATGTCAGCACGTATTTGGCGAATACTAACTTCGATACCTGTCAGGTCATAGAGGGCGTCATTTACCTTCTCTATGAGGTCCTCGAAAGTATATTTATGCTTAAAGTCACTGAAGCATCTGTCTAGTATTTGATACCTGAGTTGGGCATTCTTGTTTGTTGGCATGATTGTCAGCTATTATCGTTACTATTATGAAGGTATGTTGCCTTCGTCAAGTCTAAAGAACTTTGTCTATATTGACCGCTGCAAAGGTAATCAAAAAAATACAGATTAGATATTATATCCTAAGAAATTAAGAGTTTTTATACTTCTGTGCAGTATTTGTGCACAGATTTTCTCTATTATGATTTTGTCTTGCTCTTTCAAGTAAAGAAATAGTGTCCAGCTTTTTATGGATGGACACCATTTCTTTACTTTTCTTTTGCTGCTATGGTATATAAGATACCTCCGCTTCTGATAACTTTATTATGTAAGGCAAGGTTCTGTCCCAGATTATTCTTGATCTCGCTATAGGTGATACCTGGATTAATGCTTCGTTCCAAGTCCCAGCCGTATGCAATACCTCCATCCGGTCGTATGCTGACATCGTACTTTTCTGATTGAATGGTGAGTGAACGGTAATGAGGGAGAAGCTCGTATTTGAGTTCTACCGGTGTGTTCGCAATCTCATTCATACACTTCTGGAGGAATTTGTCAAAGTCATTTCTCTTTTTAAAATTCTTTTCCAGAGTGAATGTGTCATCATCTTCAATGTCATAAATAGGTTGGAACATTACCTGCATTCTCTTTGCTGGAGCGCATGATGGTTAGTCGATCAACTTTCAGTCCATATCTGCTTTTAAGCTGCTTGATCAGACTGGCCAGCAAGATACAACCTAATGGAGAGTTTAGATATCTATCTGAGTAATTCATGCGAACATGCTGCATACTAGATAAATATTTGCCTATTTGCTCCCATTGAGTTGGGTTACTGTCAACAATTCCGTCTAGAAGTGCGTTTGAATCCAGGTCTTTCGTAATATACTCTTCAAACATTTGGCTATTTGAAGTAGTCAACTCATGGATGATGGCTTCCTTATCAATCTTTTCAACAGTAAATTTCGGAAAATCTTCTGTTGAAATGAAGATATCGGCAGCTTGTCCCCAGCTATCATTGAAATCATTACTTACCTCATTGCTGAAATAGATTTTGTGCTCTCCGCTTTTGAAGTTCAGCATGATGAGTGGATGGACATCCTTTTGGTCAGGCATGATGTAGATATCCTCCTTGTAGAGCATATTGAGGGCAGAAGTGAGCTGGTCGGCAGGAAGTTGTTTGAAATTTATCTTCTTGTCGAGAATATAGTTTATCTTTATATCATTTAATGACAGCTCCTTTATGTTATGTGCAAATGGGAATGCATCTGCTTCCCAATTCTCTACTTTGCCTGATATGAATATGGAGAGAATGTCCAGCATATTGCTTCTCATAAGATGGTAGAGTTCTGTAGTTAAATCAGAAGTTACCTTCTTTGCATCAGGACATATCTTCTTGATGTTGTCATCTACTTCTCTACTTTCCACTTCCATGGTGAGCCATGAAAGGGCTGCATGACGGTCCAGGTAGTTGAGATACCATTGGGTGTTTCTGTCAATTAAGCAATTAGTACAAGCTTTATCGCAGTTACAACCTTTCAGTGCATCGTATGCAGCTTTGAAAACTTCATCTTTATAATCAAAAAGCAGTGGAGAATAGCCGGAGCCGCCAAGAGCTGTATCATAGATGAAGATTGAATTATAGCTCTCATTATAGCCAAAGTCTATTTCTCCATCATTGATGCCAAGTATCTCTGTGAGTTTTCTGCTAAGGATTGCTCCCAGGGAATAGAGTGTATTGGGGTCTATGATAGGGTTGGAGTTGGCATCATAGAACTTAATCTCTACCAGATCTGTTTGATAGCGTCCTACAAGAAGGACATTTCTTCTGATATTTGCTCCGTCATTCTCTGTACCTTGGCACTCTTTACCTGCCAGGAGATGCTTATGAAGAGCTAATGGATGCTTGTCATCTGATGCTCCTGCAAATCCGTCTTCTACCTTCATTTTACCACAATATGGGCACAAGGCATATCCATATCCCTTTCCTTTGTTGTAGAACAGAATCTCAGAACCGTTTGCTCCACTTCTCATCTTGAACTTAATGTCATGTTCGTTTTCCGACCATGGTTCCATTTTCAGGAGTACAGGTTGAATGAGATTCATGGCATTGTTATTTTTAAGGACACGAGTGGTTTTGGAATCCCAGCCCACAGTGAATCCTGCCGGTTCAACAATTTCTGTGAAGTGGTTGGTCCCGATTGTCATATTTGAGAGTCCGTGCATAGTTCCCATCTGGTGACATGAAGGACATTCATCCAAAGGTTTGCCATAAACGATGGTCGTATAGTGGCAGTGATTGCAATATTGAATGACATTCTTCTTCGTGCTGTCAAAGCGAGACTTAAGAGTGATGCCGCTAGGTTCATAACACCATTCATTGATGATGACTTTATTGCCGGGAGCATATGCTGAAACGGCGTGGCTCATGTGTAATGTT
Organism: uncultured Spirochaetales bacterium; assembly: GCA_934276485.1. Taxonomy (GTDB): domain Bacteria; phylum Spirochaetota; class Spirochaetia; order Sphaerochaetales; family Sphaerochaetaceae; genus Ornithospirochaeta. The sequence continues at coordinate 3,009 of CAKQTE010000012.1, forward strand.
GGCATCTTAGCTCCTGTTTTGCCTGCTCTGTCCAGATCTGTGGTGAATTCTACCAGTCCTGTTGGAATACCTGCTGATGGCAGGAAGTTGTTCTCAGCCAGCCATGGCATAAGAGAAGAATTGATAAAGTTATTTTTACTATTTGTTACGGCATATCGTTGACGGGCTGGTGCTCCTTCTGTGTCCTCGATAATCTTGTCATAGATATCTACTCTTTCTCCATACTCTTTTTTAAGCTTCAGAATCTTTGCTTTACACTTTTGAGTTGAGCTCTCCAAATCTTGAACGGCAAGGATACTTCCTTTGACGAGTTCTGCATATTTGGGCAATAAGGCCTGGTAATGGCTTTGGTGATTAAGTATGTCGTCGAGGAAATCACAGAAGAGGTCGCATGCTGAAACTTCTCCACCGAAGAAGTTTTCGATGGTAGCTTTCACTCTGATACCTCCTCTGGAAGCAACATATGTAGAGAAAAGATAGCTGTTGACCTGACGCTGGATGATTTGTACACTTTCAAGTCTTACCTGTGCCATTTGAGTTATGTGTGCCATTGACCAACCTGGATTATTCCAGGCTGACATACCTATCGGATTAGGGGCACAGAAGGTTAAGGCCAACGCTTTTGTTTCCATGCGTCGTCCTGCTCGTCCTGCTCTTTGGAGATAATTTGCAGGTTTTGGTGGTACATCATTCATTACAACCTCAGAGATGCCTTTCAAATCCACACCCATTTCCATGGTTGTTGAACAGGAGAGGATATTGAGGTAGCCTTTATTAAACTGCTCCTCATATTTGTCCAGTACCTGTCTCTGCTGCTGACCGGAATGTTCACCTGCAATGAAGATTGGTTGCATATGCAGTATGTTTATTATAAGGTTGTTGAGCAATCCTCTATTCTTGATCTCTTGGAGGTTTTTATTAACCCAATCTGTTATATCCTGGTCACTTACGCTCTTTATCCCATCACTTGTTTTCTTTTGGCGCTTAGGATATGGGAATAGTGGAAAATGCAACTCAGAAGATTCTTCAATCTTAAATCTGTCAAAGTTTGATTTTGATATGTATCCGCTTATTCTTGGGCTGAAACCTCTGAACAGGGTATCAACAAACACATTGTCCACAGGGCATACGTATGCTTTGTCCATGAGTTGTATTTTTACCTTATCCTTATCTAATATGTCCAGAATGTATCCATGTTTCTCCCTGTCAACTTCTTCCAGCACATTTTGGGTGAGGTATTTCCACGCGTCTTGTAAGATGCTATTTATCAGATCTATATTTTCCTGGTTAAGCTCTTTTGTGGAGTTGATATTCAAGGCTGCACACAAAAGAAGAACAATCCTGTTCTGGCTTTCTTTTACTTTACCCTTTTCTGACAGAGTTACCGTTTGCCATTTGCTTACCTTTCTATTCCCATAGTGGGCGTCTGAACTTGATGGATAAATTGGAGAACTGAAATCTGTTTGTGTTAAGAAAAATTTATAGCTTTCCGAGAGGGCATAGTGACGGTTGCCTCTGATGTAATAATCAAGGCATATTTTGAGAAAGTCCTGCCAATCCGAGTCAGTAAAGCTTCTGGCGGCCAATTTTGCAGGAACTTTGGCACCTTTTAATGAAGGGTATACAGCTTTCACTAATCCCATGGTCTCCAAGGAATTAGAATGCTTTGGTATCCATCCAAACTGGTCAACATAGAGGGCACGAAGGTAGTTGGTAGGTTTGAAATCAATACCATTAACCCCTTTGCTTCTTGCCTCTCCAAGATGTTTGAACATCTTCTTGAGCTCTATATTTTTCTCTAACGATTTTTCAATACTGTCCCATGCAACAGGAATAGGGGATGGGTCCTTACTGTTTCCCATTCTCTTGTCTTCCAGATTCTTGAATAAAGGCATTAATGGAGCTGGAATCATAGGCATAGTTTTGAATGCCTGATATTGCGCTTCTTCTTCTTTACTTAATCCTCCTCCTGGATTGTAATCCTGAAGTCTGACTTCGCAAAGGTTGTGATATATTGCCGTACGAATCCAGTTACGTTCCACATCTTGATTGAGAGTCATTGCAGATTTTGCCGTGTTTTGACGGCTATCTGTAAATGTAATGAACTTTCTTCCTTCGTATATCAACTCCAAGTCATTCTGATCTGCAGCTGGTTCTGCATTGTCAAGCAATATTGGTGCTAAAATACGGCCCATGAAGGTTGCACTGGCACGAAAATATTGGATTTTTCCAAAGTCTATGCTACCTCCACAGTGAGGGCATACGTTTTTACCATATTGATCCCAGCACTCCTTATATCCGTTGCCGTCATCGTTTTTAATTGCATTAATTCTAGAAACATCTGTACTTATTGTAAAGACGTTTTCTTGCACATTGTTTCTTGGGCATTTATTTGGCTCCTTTGCCAATATGAATGGTGAATAGGGACTGTTGCTCTTTTCAGATTTAGCATCCTCATTGGTATCCTCTTCATCTGAAACGTAATCAAATATATCACTGTTGAGTTTTGTCGTATTCACTCTCATGCGGAAAGCCTCATTCTTATCATTACTTTGTTCTCCAACCAGCAGTGTTCCTCCACAGTGTGGGCATGTCGCTATTTCCAAAAGAGGCTTTTGGCAAGATGGACAGGTAGTGTTCTGGTAGGTGGTTAGGGATCCGAAGTTGATGCTGCTACCTTTATGGGTTTTACAATCCGGATTGGTGCAGACATAGATGCCTCTAATGGATCGAATGAAGAAATGGATACGTGAAGGCAATAGGGCACCTGCTGAAACATCTAGATTCAGCCCCATTATTTTTTCACCAAGCTTGTTTACAAGTCTCAGGCTTTCTTCCCTTGATAGCTTCTTGTTGAAGACATTAGATATGGCGCTAAGTGCCAATGATGGCTCTTTGTTTATCTTTTTTCTTAAGCCCTCAATATCTCCAATCGTGGCCTTTCCTGAGAATTCTTTGTTTATTTCACCTAATAGATCAGCACATGCAGAGTTGTTTAAATCGGGTATAATTCGTTTGCCATCAATAACTTCTATATCTGATGCTGCTTTGCCGGTGATGTCCGATACGAACTGTTTCAGCTCTATTGCTGTCTTAGGATCTTTTGGGTCACCAATTGTTGCAGAAGTCAGGGCAAAGTTTACCTGTTCTATGGTGACTCCAAAAGCATCCAGAATTCTTCTTATCTGAAGAGAAAGCTCTGCTGCAGAAGATCCTGTATAAGTATGGGCTTCATCCAGTAATATCCATCTCAATTTACCTTGTGATTTCTTAAGAATACTTTGGTCTTCCGGTCTTACCAACATGTAGTTAAGCATTGTTGGATTAGTAAAAAGAATCTGAGGTGGTGTTTCCCTTATTTGTCTTCGAGACAAGAGCTGGGGATGAGCTTGTAATGCCTTGTTTCTTTGTATGTCCTCAGGGGTGTCACCATTATATATGGCATAGGTGACCTTTGGTGAAAGTGCAGAACACCAGGCATGTACTCTTCTTTGCTGGTTTTTCATCAGGGCATTGAGAGGGTAGATGAAGATGGCTTGCACTCCTTCATTTACTACAGTACTCTTCTGACGATATAGATCCTGTATGACTGGAATCATGAAGCATTCTGTCTTTCCAGATCCTGTTCCTGAAGTAACTACAATGGTCTTTTTGTCATTGAGTAGTGTCTTCCAGCTGTTAGTTTGATGAGTATATGGGGCTCTATCTAGAGGAAAGCGATATTCTTCATCTTCTATGCTTCCTATGGCTCTTACAAAATTTTCGTCTAGAACATGTTGTTTTGTGGCATGTTCTAGAAACGTCATGGAAGAGCTTTTCCATGGAAAAATTGTTTGAAAGACAGGAGGAGCAATGAGAGGCTCCTTTTGTGTCAGGAGTTCTCTCAGATAGTTTTGCTCTTCCTTATGCCCAGATACCCATGTAGATACCAATGCATCTACGAGTGCCTTGTTTGCGTCTGTGTAGAATTTAGCGTAATCCATTATATTTCTTGTTTAATATCTTTAATGTTTTTGTAAATATATACGAATACATAGTAGTGAAGTATGTCCTATAGAAATTGATGATTTTCCTAAGTCGGACATTCTCTTCACTTTTGTCATTCCAGATGTCCTTTCCTTCCCCATATGCATACTCTGCAGCGATGATAGGAGATTTTAGAAAGGTGAATTGGTATCCTGTGATGCCTTGACAGGCATTTGGGACAAAATAATTCGCTTCCGGTTTTATGGTTATAGACGGCAAGTCTTCATTGTTGTCATTCTTTCCCATAATCCTTGAACGTAAATCCAAAATTTCTCTTTTAGAGAATAAATCCTCTGTTTCACTTAATCCTCCTGAAATGAATTTCTTAACATCCTCAGTATATTCAGAGTCTAATGTTGCTTTCAGCATTTCCTCCAAGCAGGTCATGAAAAGAGGCATGAGAGTCGTAGCTATATTTATGTCAATGGTACTATACATATCGAAGATACTGTCGATTGTTCTTTGCCAGTCTTCTTGTTTAATCCAATGAATTCCTATAGCGTATTCATGTTCTAGTCTGCTTACTTCAGCGGTGAAAATATGATTCTTGCCAGCAAGAAACATTACTAGAATGAATCTTGTAAGAAGGCTTGGATCCTCTGCAATGGTACTGATGCATTCAAATACTTTAAAAGGAAGATGGTATTCTGCTGCTATCTCAAAATACCTGGTGGCACTTTTCCAATGAGGGCCATTGTCCAGTCTCTCAGATTCCAGGAATCTTTTCCATCTTACGATAGTGGCGTCTGTATTCTCATCTTCAATGTCTTGAGGTACATCTTCTTCCAGATGAATGACTTTTGGTATCATCTGCTTTTCTTCATATTTGTCAGAGAATATGACGTAGGTATTCGAGTCATGGTTAGACCAACTGCTGCTGATGTTACCATCCGTGCAATAGCCTAAATCTATTATCTCAATATAAGAGTCTGGGATATTTATACCTATAGGAAGGGCCATGACTTTTCCTTTGTATTCTTCTTCTGAATGAGAGGCATCGATGTTGAATACTCTAATTTGTCTTTTGTATTCCAATTCGTCATAGGATGTACCATATATGTATCGTTTTATCTTGATGGAGATACCCTCCAAAGAGAAAAGAATATGACTATTGATATCATCATAGTCATCTACATACAAATCATAGATTCTTCTGATTGATTCTTCGAAGTTGCTCATAGGCATGATTCCTTCTGGAAACTTTCCGTTGATGCAAACATCTGATTCTATGCTTTTTGAATCAATATAGCTGATTCGATACTTGTTCTCTCTATTTCCATGAGTGATAATACGATACCTGGTGAGATCATTTACTGATATAATCTCTCCTTCTTTGACGTGATGGTTTTGTGAGTCCAGAATTGATAGTCCTATGAATGGAGTTGGAATTTCTATTTTCAATGACGGCATGCCAGCTATCAGGATTCTAAATCCTATTGTTGGACATATCTTTCCGCTCTCATTACGCTCAATATGCCATCTGTTATCAGATGTAGAGTGTATTGAAAGGTTCTCGTTTTTTTCCATTACAACTTTTCCTCTGCTATTGTGACATGATATCGTTGCAGAGGTTATGGTTTCATGAGAAGATTCAAAAGACAAGTTACCGATAGAATAAAATGATTCAATCAAAGTATGATTGTCCGGCAGGTCAATCTTGATTTCAATCCAACCAAATGGTAATATATGGTTTCTTGAAATTTTATGCCATATCTTTTCGGTTCTCAACCTGTAATATACACAATATTGTTTTGATTCGACAGGTTGTCCACCTTCATTCCATACTGAAATATATGGACATCTGTTTAGCAACTTATAGTTACTGCTTTCTAACTATCCAATGAAGATACCACCAAATTCTACAGAATACTTTGTAAATGTGTTGGTGAAAGTCATACGATCTGAAGTTACAGAATTTACTAGCTCCAAAGATTCAGAGAATTCATAGCAAACAACCTCTGTATGATCATATAGTTCAAATCTTTTGAAAATCTCAACATCTACTGCTTCCCAGTCTTCTGTGACCAAAATGATATTACTCTCAGCTTTTCGACCACTTTGCTGGATGTATGTATTGTTCGTCTTCTGGAATTGTTGCGGGGTAGAGAATTCTGGTGGATAGCAATTCAGCGCATTGATAAAAAGACTTTCTCCTTCATTGGGAATAAGCTTCAGTTCAATATATGATTCTCCTTTCCATAAAAATTTTCTTTTTTCAAAGTTCATACAGTGGTAGATTCCGTTCAGGATTCCACCTTCACTTTCCTCAAGCTTGCTACGTTTATATGTAGCAACGTATTGTTGATTTACAAATAAATCAAATGAGAAAGTTTCTTCACAATTCAGTCCTGCTATAGTTCTACTGCTGATGTTTGTAGAATGATTGAGGCAATAATGTAATTCTACCATGTCCTTCTTAAATTGTACTTCCCAATTGAAAGATAGTGGCTTACGACTACGTCCCGTTTTTGCTTCTGATGCTGTTCGCTTCAATGAACGCGTCAATTCTTGGAGCTCACCTTCTTTGTTGGAGTCGTATGGTAGAAGATCTTCACGGTCTTCTACTATAGCATGTGCAATTTGGGTGGAAATTTCGTATATGCTATCATTTTTGAATGATTTCGGTAAGTAGGAAACACAGCTCATAGATGCAATATTTGCACTATTGAAGTCCATATTGAGACTGCTGTATTCTTCCACTAGATGGCGTAAGAATTCTTTGTATCCACTAAAATTTGTCTTGTTATTTACGAGATAGCCAATAGGCAGACCTCCTTGCATCAAAAGAGATCTGAAATAATGATATCTATTGTCATGGATGAAATGAAATCCCCATCTCTTATAAGCCAGTCTTGCCGATTTATATAAGTCGTCACTGAAGCTCTTGGGAATGATAAGGCTTTCTGCGATAGCTTCTTTGGAAGGGGATCCTCCATCATAGCTTCTTTGCCACCAGATGGCATAATACAATGCAGCTTCTTCTCCTACTGAATAAAGATCACGCTTGAGATAAGCACGATAGAGATTTTTGGCTAGTTCTTCCTGTTCTTCTGGAGTAATATTCATTTTCCATATTGGATTCAGAGGCATAGAAAGACCTCTGCTTTTTAGAATGTTATCGAAGACTGGATGTTTGATGGAATCATATGTATACTCTATAGTAGTCTCTTCTTCTATATGGACTTTTTCATCAAGAAATTCTCTTTCTTGATGTTCTGCCTTCAAATCCTCATTTTCGTCTTTGTCAAGTTCTTCTTCATATGCAGAAACTTCCTGTGTTGTATTAGCAGCATGAAATTCTGGCAAGCCATCTTCCATGGTCTGCTTCCCTTCTTTATGGGTCTTTACTTTCTTCTCTAAAACATTCTTTTCTAACAGAATTTGACCAACTGATTTATGCTCTCCTGTTTTTGATAATTCAATAGTATCATTACAGGAAAGGTCTAGCTGGATATGACTCTTTTTCACGACTAGTTCAATCAATTCATCCTTTGATTCTTTAGTAAAAAATAGGATATTACTAAAAACTTGAAAATTTCTTAAGTTGTTGGTGGCTTTAAGTATTGCTCCTATCGTGTAAGTTTTTGCACAATAGAGAGCCTCAAACGTTTCATCAGAGATTAACTGGTGCGCATGCAGCTCAACAATTGATGTTGAGCGATAGATAAATATAGGAGTAGATATTTTTTTCATTTTTGTAGTAATCTTGTTTTTTTTTTCTGTACTCTTGTTTTCTGTAATTTTAGAATTAGTTATTTTTTTGTTGGTATTCTTATTACAGAGTTCTACCTTTAGCCAATCTCTGTTTTTTACAATATTGCATAACTCTTGCTTTATAGTGTCTCTGTATAAAGGACTGAAAGTTTCGAAGCATGTTAAATTCCTTGTTTTGTAAAGTATTGCCTCAATTGTAAATAAATTAGCACGCTCTAGTAAGGAAAAAGATTTTGATGAAATTATTTTCTGTTCATATAATTCGTCAATAGAGGTTGTTAAAAATATGCATCTTTTTTTAGCTGTCATTTTATCAATGGTTATATTTTGTATTGTATCAGACAATTTTTTCGGTTTTCTATTCTTCCTGTCCAAAGAAGATATTACTTTTAATATTTGAAGGTAATTTTTATTGCCAATCCCATTAATTGTCAAAAGATGCTCATACTTCTTCGCATCACCAATGAATCCTAAAATCATACCTACGGTAGTTAACCTTTTTGAATTTAGGATACTATAAGTTTCTAAACTGATCATGTTTTCATGAAACAGTTCTTTAATGGAAGTTTCTTCTGTTATTATCATTACATTTTGTTTTTTTGCAAATTTACTAAAATAATATGTAACAGACAAGAATTATTTGGATTTTTTTCCTAATTTATGCTATATAACATCATTTTATCCATTCTGTGCAGATAGGCTGCACAATACTGTTGCTTTTGAGTTCTTTGTAACTCTCATTTTATTTTCTTTATTATCGTTTCAAATTGAAATATGTAGTGAAGTTAGACTATTTTATAAGGCAAGAAAAGCAGTACAAGTGAATGCTTAGTTAGGGTGTTTTTGTTCTTATAGAAACACAAATACAGTTAGAAATGCTCCGATCTGTATTTGTGCTTTTGTGCTATTTTTATTAGAGTCTATTGTAAGTATTTTTATTTTTTATGCTATTATTCGTAGTCTTCTTGTACTTTTAAGTAACTTCTAACTGTTGGTATACTTTAATTATTCTATATGAACCTTGCTATCTTTTATTATGAATGGAGTCCCTGGGATCCCTAGTGATATAATTCTATCTAGAGCGTAGCAGCCTTGCTTGCCATATTGTTCTGTCCTAGCCATCATCAGCCACTTTTTATTATGTAGTCTGACTTGATTGGGTTGACACGTTACGTTCAACTCATGTCCGTTGAATGTTTGGTAGTGAATCTCGAGAGGTACAAGGAGGATGATGGATTTTGCTATGGTTGACAAGTATTCTAATCCTTGAAGATCGAATCTCTGCTCTGATAAAGAGGTATCTTCCTTCTCTGTTCTTATTCCCAGTCTATCTTCCAGGTTTGGGATAATCTCTTCGAGAAGCTCACAGCCAATGGTGCTGTTTTCTTTCTGAAACATCTTTAAGGCAAAGTAGAGTGAATTTAATGATGAACAGAGGATGTTGATATCTTCAAAAGGAAGAGAGATATGGTATATACTGTAGCCCTTTTTGTTGTATCTGTAGTACCTTTCTCCTTTTTCCTCAGTGAATTCCTCTATAGGGGCATGATGAGTTGATTTTTCTTTCAAATACTCTATATCTCTTAAGACCAAGCGAGTGTTAACCTGGACTTCTATATATCCATAAAGGGCTTTATTTATTTTCTTGGAAAGATCCGTGGTGGTGTATTTATGTCTTTGGTCAGCTAAACATCTGTCCAAGACCAGCCATCTCAATTGTTCCTGTTTTTCTCTAATTTGCATGATGATAGTATTACTTTATATTTTTTCAATAGAAGTTGACTTTGTTCTACTCCTCTTTTTGTTCTATTGTAATGTTGCAAAGTCTGGTTCCTATTTCATGGAGCTTTTGAATGATGTTCTCACTCTGCTTGTCACGTGGCTGTTTCAGCCGGTTGGCATAGTGGGAGAGTTGTCCTTTATTAATATGTGTAGCCTTGCTGAGTGTTGCTAGGGGTACATACAGGCTATACGCTTTTAAGAGGGTAGCGATATCCTGGAAGTTGTAGCTAAAGTCATATTCTTTGTCTTTATACCATTTTGGAAAGTCACCATTAGCGTCCAGGAAGCATGGTTCTACGATTTCAATGCTTCCTTCTGCCAGTTCTATGAACTCATGGAAATCTGGAGAGCTCAAATTCTCCACCACAGCTACTCCGTAATCATGGTAAACGGAGCCTGTAAATTCTGAATTTTTCCAATTGATGTTTATTATGAAATGTTTCATTTCTTCTCTTTTTACGTGCAAAAGTACGCAAATGAATATTATAACCAAGAAATAACGGTTAAAAGTATCTAAACGGATACCAAACACTTGTAAATATGGCGTTTTTTTACTTAAAATATCAACGAGTGTTAAAGTTTTGAGCACTTTGTCAATGATTCTTCTCGCGTACGCGCGTGTGAATTTCTTTTGAGTCATTTTGTTTTTTGGGGGGATGATTAATTTGTAAATAATTCGTTTTTTTCCAATATTTTGGCTTCAGAAAAAAGTGTGATTTTTGTTTGGAACTTATTGGGAAATTTCATACCTTTGCCGCCGAGATGCAGAACAGCTCTCGACAATCATGGCTCTTTGGGATAACTGTGTTTTGGCCTTTATGTATACAAGCAGTTGGAGCTCCTACCCATTGGCTATGTGCGTCTGAATGATAATAATAACGATTTAAATTTAAAAAACAATGAAGAAGATTTTGTTTTTGATGGCTGCGTGTGCTTTACTTAACTATGCGCATGCACAGAGGGTAGTAGCTCCAGAACCAGAGTTTATCAACAGCTATTGTGTGCTTACGAGTGATTCAACCTATGATGTCCTGCCTAAGGAGAGTGGCAAGGTGGAGAAACACCAGAGCAAGTTCTCGAAATTCTCCAAGATTGCAGGTGCAGTGAGTGATTTGGGTTTTGCTGGTGGTCTGGTAGGTGCCAGTACTGGTAGCTTGTCTGGATTGGAGACTGGTGTGAGAGTGATGGGTACGGCTGCTGGTGTGGGTATGGCAGCTGATGCAGTGAACACTTTGGCTGGAGTTGAGGGCATGGATATTGCCTTTGCTGGTGGACGTTCTTCCTATGCCGTGAAGGATGTCAGCAAGGGTCTTCGTCTGCTCATCAAGGCTGAAAAGAACGAGGTGGATCCGATGGGCATTTACCGCATCGTTCGTTTTAAGGCCTCTAAGAAGGACAGAAGAATCCAGTGGATGACTTTCAAGCCTTCGTTGCTTGGTGGCTCTGATGCGAAGAAAAAGGGCTTTCTGGCCTTTTCTGGACACAAGTATGGCAACCAGAGTTATCTGCTTGACATTCCTGCGTCAGAATTGGAGCCTGGTGAGTATGGTATCGTCTATATGTCTGTGGCTTCTGCCCAGGAGATTCCTGTGGGGACTTTTAGTGTAATCAAGTAAAACGTTGGATTATGGAGATTTTGTTTATGTTACTGTTGTTTGGTTTGCTAGGCAAGGGAACAACGAATTCTATGAAGGGTGGTAAGAGAAGAAAGGCTAAGACCAACTGGGACCATCTGAGTTACGGGCAGAAAGCTTGGTTGCATGATCATTCTTGATATTGTAATCCGCATCACAGACAAGGGAATGGATGCTGCAACGGACTACTTAACGTTTTTCTTCTCCCTCTGTCTTGCGATTGCTGTGGGATTGCTCATCTGGATCAATACTCCTCGTGGTAAGAGGTGGCTTGATGAACTTTAAGAATTGGGATATGGTTAGAGAACGCAAGATAGCATTGTTGATAGATGCTGAGAACATTTCGCATCAGTTTATCGGGCAGGTGATGGCGAGTGTTAGGGAAACCATGGATGGTCTGATTACTGTCAAGCGTATCTATGCAGACTGGACCAAACCTAATCTTTCTGCATGGAAGGCTGTGCTTCGGAAGTATGCCTTGTTGCCTATTCAGCAATATTCGTTTTCTTCCGGCAAGAACTCATCTGACTTTGCCCTGGTCATTGATGCGATGGATTTGCTGTATCAGAGCGATATTGATGTGTTTTACATTGTATCAAGTGACAGTGATTTCACAAGGCTCGTCATGCGCATCAGGGAATCCGGAAAGATCGTGATTGGCATGGGAGAGAAGAAGGCCCTTGAGAGTTTTGTCTTGGCCTGTAATGATTATATTTTTTTTGAGGAGAGTGAGGATCCTTCTTCTACAGTTTCTGAAAGTTCCGATTTTTTGGAGAAGGCATCTTCTCAGGCTTCTTTTGTTCCATCGTTTTCCGATACCTTGTATAGCGTGAGTTCTGTGGCTGCCAGTTTTGTGGTTTCTTCCACGGCTTCCTCTGATTCTTTCTCTTTCTTGGGCGGTGAGGGTAAGATTGTTGAGGAAGGTATGGAGGATAGTAAGGAAGACAGCATGAAAGTATCGGAGCCTTCTGGTAGTTCCCTGAAGTCTGAGCCTTTGAGTAGCGATACTGGGCTATATCCTGCTGGTATCAGCAAGAAGCTGCTCGCTTTGTTAAGGCAGGTGGTGAAGGAGGTTGCTGAGAATGATGGTTGGGCAGAGCTTGGGTGTGTAGCTAGCAGGCTTCATGAAAGAAGACCTGACTTCAAGGCTAAATCCTATGGCTACAGCAGGTTTTTGAAGCTCATTGAGGCTTGCGAGAGTTCTTTTCTCATTGACAGGAATCATCAGATCAAGAGGAAAACGAAGACTCTCCGGAAAGTTTGTTTGAAGAACAGATAGCTCCCTGCCTGTCTGTAGCTGCTGGGTGCTGCTTTTGGGGTGGCATCTAACTGGAAAGAAATGGCTTGTTTGATACGGGTCATTTCTTTTTTTTTTGCGATTTTAAATACAACGATTGTGATCTATAGGTTTCAAGGTTTCGGTTGCGGTTTCTTGAAAGATTCTGAAAATGAAAGGGGTAAAGCGTAACCCTAACGCAACCAATTCTTATAGAATGGCAAAAATCCTTTTGAAGCTTGGTTGCGTCAGAAACTTCATCTATCTTCCTGATAATAAGAAAGATAATACCTACCGCAACTGCAACCATGAAACTGAACTTTTCTTATGGCCTTTTAGGGATAAGGCTACTTGATCATGTATTTCCCGGTGCTGGGGAAATGGGCTTTCCTGTTATATCTGAGATGTTACTTATATCTATCATTTCATTTCAGTTCCCTGCTTCGACCTCTATTTTTATGAATGCGGTTGTCGTCTCTCTATCACCTGGCTTTTTACTTTGCTAAGGTATGGCGGTTCTGTCAGATACCAAACACCAGGCCATGCCTTATTCGGCTAAAACTTTTTTGGAAAGCCTTCCGCAAATGTTGTACATTTGGGTATTCCAAAAAACTTTCTACCGAATTGTTTGGTGTTCTGACTCTTGGGAACCGCCATTTCTTTATGCACGTAAAAAGGCTATATGATGACGAGATGACGGAATGATAAAAAAAATATCGGATCGAAAGGAACTTCAAAACCTTAAAAAGGCAATGATTCCTCGAATCCAGAATAATTTTCAAGTTGAACCCTTTAAATGTTATTGGAGTATGAATGCAAATCTTTATTATGACTGCAATGGTGAATCATGGACTATCCTTGACTTTCACAGCAGTATTACTTTCTCTTCTGAGAGAGGTTTGAAGCAGGCGATTAACCGAAAGATTAATCGTGATTTGGAGAGCGGGAATCTGAGACGTCACTTCGGAATCGGCTCTAGAGTGAATGTGAACGTGTATTGCAAGGAGCTTGGTTTTACAGACAAGCCACTTGCAACTACCCAGGTGAACGTATATTGATTGGAAATTCTTGTTTATGGATTTAATTTTGTATTCTAAGTTTCCGCACGAAAGCAATTTTGGTGCAACGGACTTGTCGAGAGGTGGAGTGAGAGTTGGGAACATCATTCATGCTACATGTTTTTATCTTTCAGAACAAAAGAAAACGGAAATCATACTGCAGGAAATAGCAGATGATAATCAAGGTTTAATGTTCCAATTGCGTACACCGAAAGGTAAGGTCGTTTGGGCGAGTAAGTAATTAATTAAGAAAGAAAGGATTAAAAATGAGCAAATTCATTGAAGTGACCGCAGGAACGAAGGTGTTGATTAATACCGAGGAAATAGCTTGCGTAGAGCCGTCTAAAGATTATCTGGACGGCAGTGAGGTTTGTGTGATTACCCTCATACACACAACAAAGCATAGCGTTGAGGGGCGCAAATTCATAACGAAGGAAAGTTATGAGGAGGTCAAGCAAATGATTGTCGGGACCAAGTAGTATTATGTTTAATGTTCTTATCCGGTAGTTGAAAGGCTACCGGATAAGATTAACTAAAGGAGAAGAATATGAAAACATATCAAGTTGAAATCGTTGAAAAAATAGTTTTTCAAGTAAGCGTAGAAGCCGCTAATGAGACAGAGGCTGAGAAAATGGCAAGAGACCAATACGACAAGGGTATCTTGGAAGGTAATGGTGAAAAGGAAAGTGTATCGTTTGATGTTGGCGGTGATTAAGTTGATTATCAGGTGTTGGGCGTGGCAGGTTTCATGCATCGTATGTCCGTTGTTGCAAGATAAGAGCATTGTTTATGCCTTATTCTAAAAAAAGTCATCCATCTGCAGAGTGGATGACTTTTTTAGTTTTTTCTGGCTGCTCCCTCATCGGTCGCAGCCATCCGGTCAATGTATTTTTCTTTGAACTGCCCACAAGCTAGTGACTTGTGGGTGTTTTATATGTGTTTTTTCTTTTTTTGTGCCTTTTTTTGTTTCTGTGCAGATACACTGCACATAAAGCTCGTAATTTTGCAAGAAATTTTTAATATGTATGAATAAGATAGATTCAAAAACCGAATTAAGTGCCCATGTGGAGGAGATATTCAAGCAGTATGTTCATCCTGGGCTTTACATCTGTGACTTGGCTACTGGTGGTGGCAAGTCATATACCATAGGCAAACTCACTTGTGAGTATTATCCCAAGCATTTTGAACGCATCATCATTCTGTGTGTTCAGAACAAGCTGATTGAGGGTATGAATCGCGAGATTGAGAAGTTTGTCAATCAGCCTGGCGGTCTTAAGCTGGGTGAGAAACTTGTGATAGAGAACAATACAGAGGTTATTCTGAAGGCTGTGAGGTCAGGAAGTCTTCAGGAATTGCTCGATGAAATGGGGTTTCAGATTGAGCAGCAGCGCAAGAAGAAGGTTTCTGTTGCCGTGTTGGAAAACAGATGGTCTCGGATAGAAAAGTTGGTTCGGTCCATGGAGGCTTTAGTGGGCATACTGAAAGATGATTCTGAGAATACTTCCCTGTTGGATCAGATACAGGCTGAGGAGAGCAGGTTGAGATATACCGTCAGGGATTTCTTTGCCAACTACAAGAAGCATTTGCTTTTTACCAGGCAGCTGAAGAAGGTGGGCGTGAGGACCATATTGAGCCGTTTCCCTGCCTTGGTGAAAGTTTATCCGCAGGTGAGTTATGGCAGCAGGAAGGTATTATTGATGACCGTACATAAGGCGATGCTTGGTATTGATCCGATTTTGTCTGAAAGTGTCAGTATCAAGGATTTCTGTGACAAGAAGACTCTGATTCTGTTTGATGAGTCAGACCAGGCTGCTGTAGCCATGCGTGATGTCATCATTACCCAGGCCTGCCGGAAGTCAGCCGGCTTCAACAAGTATGGCAAGGGATATCATGGCTATTTGCAGTATTTGGGCTTATTGTCGGCCAGCGCTACCGTTACTGACAGATATGACGGGACTCTTTTGAAGGATAGTTTGGAGAAGGCTCAGAAAGTATGTCAGGAGAATTGGGAGCGGAAGATGGGAGATATGCTGCCTTACAAGAACATTTTCTTGGCCAATACGGAGGATTACAGCAGTTATCGCCGTGGTGTGTTCTTTGCCGGGCCTACCTTTCAGTTGGAGATTTGTGCTGGTGAGGAACATTCTCGTTCCTTCGTTTGCTATCGGGCTGGTGATAAGAATTTCATTTTGGCACATGCTGAGAATGAGGAAGAGCTATCTGGGAAGTATGACTTGGTGGTTCCATTGGATAAGTTCCTGAAGCTCTCGGAAAGCAATACCGTGGCTGTGAAGAAGTATCTCTGTGGCTGTGTCAGGGAGGCTTTTCTGAAGAGACAGGAAGCCTTCCGGAATGAGACCGATGACAAGGAACAATATTTGGGTTGGCCTACGGTGGAAAGTGAAATTCATACGCTCATGTCTCGTTTAGAGGTGGCTTCAGAGAAGTTCTTTGAGCAGCAGCTCCTGGATTTTTACACCAACCGCAAGAATCTGACCATTAAGGTAGATGGCAAGAAATATAAGGTACAGGACGATTCTTTCTATATGCATGGATGCAGGTTATATCAGGAGGAACTTGATGAAAGAGATAGTCTTCATCGCATTAGACTCTCATGCCGGGAGATTAATTCTACACCGGAGAAGATGCTGTATGATTTGGTGGTATCTGACAAGGTGGCTGTAGTGCTTTGTTCTGCCACGGCTTCAAGTGAATCGGTCATCAGCAACTTTGATATAGAGTATCTGAAGTCGGCATTGGGCAGCAGGGTTCATCTTTTGAGTAGGGAGGATAGCAGGAAGTTTGAGGAGCTGGTTGAAGCTACTTATCCTAGCCGTCATCAGGTAGTGGTAGTGCCACTGGAGCATTATACGTTCAAGGACAGTCGCAAGGAACACATGACCCTACCTGAGAAATATAAGCAGATGTTCTGTGAGGATGCAGTTGAGGGAGGACTGGTTGATCGATGGTTCAAGCTGACCAGAAGAGAGATTTTCCGTCATGCTTCCAATGCTGATGAAGCAGTTTTTGTGTTCTATCGTATCTTTCAGTTTATCGAGGCTTATCACTGGTTCCACGGGCATGAAGACATTCACAGTATGCTCTTTTTCCAGAATAGGGCTGCTCAAACCTACGAGAAGCAGATGAACGTTATCGCTTGTCTGATTGATGGCTCTTACAAGCAGAAGATGAAAAAAGAGAATCATCAGGAGGATGATTGTGAGGATGTTTTTGAGGATGGTTTGCCTGATTGGAAGAATGAGCATCTGTTCATGTCAAACAGTTTGAAGGAAGTGGAAGACAAGGTATTGAAGAGATTGGGTGATGGCAGCATTGCCAAGATGATGTTGGTGACGGCTTATGGCAGTTTCAAGGCGGGTGCCAATCTGCAATATCAGATACCGGCAGGAATTGATTGTGAGAAGGGGGACAACTGGGAGGAGGATGAGAGTCTGCTGAAGAAGGACTGGGATGCTGTGTATCTGCAGAGTCCTACCGCTTATCTCTCTTTCTACGATGAAAGGAAGGAGCAGGCCTTTGATGCAGGTCTTTACCGGATTATGATGTCACTCATGATGCTCCATGAGAGAAGTTGGTTGACTAAGGAGCAGGTGGCCCACTGGCTGGAAGAGGCTATTTCCAAGAAGTCTATCCGTTTCAAGGAGGATGCTGTAGCTATGGACAAGGCTGCCTGGGCGCAGACGATGATAGAGCAGGCTGTGGGAAGAATATGCAGGACCAGGAACAAGCCGCTTTCTACCTACATTCTCTATGACGAGGGGATGGCAGAATTCTTTATGGGTGATTTTGGAGAGAAGTCACACACCAAGGAATTCAAGGCTTTGAGCAGTTATATTCAGGAGCATACAGAGGACAATCTTGACAGTCAGGCTTCTGCAGAAGAGGTCAAGCTGCATAATGATTATCGGGCAGCTCAATGCAAGTTACGTAGAATGAGGGAAAAGGCTTTACTCTTCACTCCTCATCCTTATCAGGTGGAATATGAGGATTTAGAGGATGGGAGTGAAGATTCATCGATTCCTTATTTCGTCAAGCAGGCTCAGAACATGAATCAATGCTATAAGCAGATTATTATCCGCTATCCTGTAGTGGCTTCCTTGGAGGATCTTGATGAACAGGCCATGATGGTTCCTTTCCTTAGAAAATGTTATGGTTATTGGGAAAGGGATGAGGATGGTTCTTTCTGTCAGCATCCGGTGTCTCCTTCATCTGTCAGATTGGATGTGTTGATGAAGAATCCAGTTATTCGTGAGCATTTTGAGCGGAATGGCTATGCTACCGGCTGGAGTTCGGATGGACTGATCCTACACCCGGAGATTCTGATGGCGGATTATGCCGGCGAGATAGGTGAGGAAGCGTTCAAGGCGCTTGTTCTTCGTTATGTGGATTGCAGTGAAGAACTGTTTGCACATTTGGAGGACCGGGATTATGAGTTGGCAGATTTTGTGGTTCTCAATCCGGATGGTTCCTACAAGGTGGCATTTGACGTGAAGAACATGAATCCGTCCATAGAGCATTTGGACAGGGATGGTGACATGCCTACTGCTGAGAAGCGTCAGGAGAAGGTGAAGCGTCTGGGGTGTCCGCTTTATACTGTGAACATGCTCAAGATGCCATTTGAGTCGATGGACAGGTATGAGATCTGCGGAGTGATAGATGAGGAGGGACATGTCCAGCATGATGCTATCATGCGAATTAAAGGTTTAATTGAAAATTAATTTTTTAATAAGTAGTTATATGGCAAAAAAGATAGAGCATATTTCTAGAGAAGAGATATTGAAGTTGCCTGTGACAACCAACAGGCTTGTGGTTACATGGGTTAAGGAGACATTCTTTGCCAAGTATGCCATTGTATCTTACAAGATGGAAACGAGAGATTGGGAGCGCAAGAATCTTTCTTACGAACAACTCTCTGACACTCCATCTTTGTCGGCAGTGGGCATATATGCCAAGTTTGAGAAATTTAGCACCAGAGACGGCTATACGCGATTTTTCGTGCTGGTGAAGAGGGGCGATGAGAAGAAAGTGACGGAAAGCCTGAAACGTCAGAAGGATGTGGCTTGCAAGGAGGACGACTTGCATGGCTATGATGAGTTCCTGCAGCAGCGTATAGTTGTGTCTCTTGCCATCAATGCCCTTGGTAAGAAGGGTAAGGGTGGTATGATGTACAACAATGGCATGTTGCTGGTTTGCGATGACCAGAACTTTTGTATATCCAAGACCCGGAAAGAACTGGTTTGCTTGAAGTTGGAGGTGAACAAGTATATGAATCTGGTAGCGAGTACTGCTTCGTTCTCGCATCCTAGGGATTTCAATCAGTTGAAGGAGCATTGGAACTGTGTTTTTCAGGTTGGTCAGGAAATGGATGGTGAGTTATGGCTTGGAGAATACCTGAAGCCTGTTGTCCTCAAAAAGCTGAATGAAGGGGATTATCATCTGGACCAGCTTTACATCAAGAAGAAGCGTTTCTCCTCTTCTCACAACACTGTTCCGTATTGGCCCTGGAACAAGGACAAGTACAATCACAGCCGCTTGTTTGTCATCTGCCAGGTTGTTGAGAATGTGAATCAGCTCTTTGATGGTATGCTGTCAGTAGATTTCTGTGATCATATTATACAGGATTATTTTGAGAGTCATCCAAAAGGTGATATGTTGACTTTGCTGAAAGATTACTTTCTGGGGAAAACCATTATGGTTGAGGATCCTTTTGGCACGGATGATTCCAAAAAGCAGGTTGCTCAATTCAAGGCGGGTGTAAAGGAAGCCATTGGGGATGTAGTGAATGTGGTTAAGAGAGGATCTCAGGTGGATATGTTATTAAAGCTATGTGAGCCGAAAGGTAATGAAACTCATTATTCGCAGTCTGTGAAGCGTATGTATGAGAGTGGTATAGCCTTCCAGCACATGATTCATCATGGTGGAGGTAAGGAGGATGATGTATCAAAGGCCAAGGCTACGAGAATCCTGATGGAACTGCTGGTCAAGGATAGTATTGTCAAGGGTAGGATGCCGTCTGAATTGGCAGCAATCGCAGGTGATTGGAAATTCTGGCTCTTTAAACAAAAAAGGGATATAGTATATGGAGCTTCCATGGATTTGTATGAAGGCGGTGGCATTGAGCTTCTTTCTTATGGTTATGATGATAAATCGGGGGCGTGTTATGATACGTTTGTCTCCAGTGACATGGGCTTGCCTGTTCTTTTCAATATGAAAGGTGGTCGTGAGTATCATGTGATGGAGAAGGATGGCAATGCCTATCTGATATTGAACACGGATGAGATTCCTATCTTGGATGCCAGACTGATAGATGAGACCTATGGCAAGATTATTGAAGGTACTGACCCTAAGTGTGACTCTCTTTACATGTTCAAGAGAAAGGGGGCTGGAACTAATCATAAATTCTTGCGTGGTCTGATGGGATTTCATGTATGGGAGGAGGAAGGACTTGACGGAGAGAAGTTGGAATCCTACTCTTACATATCTGGTTATAATTCCGATAACTTTGCAACCGGTAAGAGCTTCAAGATAGAGAGGGTTCCCCATGTAAGGCGTATCTGCATTTTGAAAAAGACTCATCCAGAGCGTGTATGGGATGATATTCAAGAGTTGAAGAATATGCTTACTGTAGGCTTGGGGCAATGGGATGAGCTGATGACAT
>CAKQTE010000013.1 GCA_934276485.1 uncultured Spirochaetales bacterium
AAATTAATAACTATACTAGTTATTTCTCTTACATAGAAAACAGAAGGCTAAACTAAAACCACCTGAACGGTGGCTTAGATGAAAAACATAATAGTTTAGTAGGAAGTTTTAACCGCACAGGTCGAAAATATTTACAAGTGTTAAATATGAAAGAGTAGATCTTATATCTGTTATCTTTGGAAAAAGACATAAAGATAATCCTTGGAGTTTTGTCTTAATGGGCTAATGAACAGTGAATACTTCAAAATATAAGGCATGTTCAGATCTCTCCAAACATGCCTTTAATTTAGAATGTTGTTTCGTCAGGGTTTCTAAGAGGTGTAACACCTTCTACTTTCAAGTTTGCAATTTGCTCAATATCTTCATCTGTAAGCTCAAATGAGAATACATCGGTATTGCTCTTGATGCGCTCTGGTGTAACGCTCTTTGGAAGAGGAAGATATTCACTTTGAAGAGCGTAACGAATACAAACTTGGGCTGTTGTTTTGTTGTATTTGTTAGCTATCTTGATCATTTCACTATTGTTAAGAACAGCTCCTGTTCCCATTGGGGAATAAGCTTCAAGAAGCATGCCTTTTTCTCTTGAGTAAGCGGCAGCATCTTCTGCATTGATGCTAGGACAAAACTTGATCTGATTCACAGCAGGTAGTATTTCTGCCTTTTCAAGAATGGCATCTATATGATGAGGAAAGAAGTTTGATAGTCCAATAGCTCTTAGTTTTCCATCTCTATATGCTTCTTCCATAGCTTTCCAGCTCTCTTGGTCCTTATTCTTCCAGTCATCTCTATACATAATAGGATTAGGCCAGTGAATTAGATACAGATCGATATAGTCTAGGCCGAGCAGGGAAAGAGAGGAATCAATAGCTCTCTTGGTATTGTCATAACCATGGTCATTGTTATGAAGCTTGGTTGTGACAAAGATCTCGTCTCTCTTGATACCACGCTCTGTTATAAAATCGCGGATAGCTTTTCCGACGCTTTCTTCGTTTCCATATGCTGTTGCAGTATCGATATGACGATATCCAGCATCTAGAGCTGCCTTCACGGCATTGTATGAGATATCTCCATCTGGAGATTGCCAAGTTCCAAATCCAATGCATGGAATCTTAACACCATTGTTAAGGGTAAATGTATCTGTAAGTGAGTTTAACTTTTCCATTTTATTCTCCTACAAAAGTATTTTACAAAATCATTTTTTCATTTGCAAAGGATGTTTGGATAGAGTACAGATCGAGCCCAGATATTGTCTTGACTGGTAATGCGACATTTTCAAATCCAGAAGCAGAGACAATTCCAAAACCATCTAGTTTTATCCCTTCTGCCTTCAAGGCTTTGTCTAGTTCTTCTTTGACAGAACCAAAAGACAAAGGTCTTTCATAATACTTTGCTTCATAGATTTCATATCCACTTATTGTTTCCAAAGCGATATCGAATTCACCGTTTTTCTTTGCTTCTTTGTTGTCATACCAATAAGAGCCAATTGATATGATATCGGGACGATTTAAGATTGCAAAATATTGTTTAATTAAATTTTCAAACCTATAGCTGATGAATGTGTTTAAGCTTGGCAATATATGTTTTTCATAGAATGCAGATGTATTGATGATCCCTGGGTTGCTATCTAGATAGGAATACCAAAAACGAAGGAGATTGCTTTTTATCACATAAAAGCTTTTCTTCTTGTCATTTTTCTTATTGATGGGAAAATGTTTTTCAATTAGTTCTAACTCAATCAACTCATTTAATGTTTTTGATAGTTGCTTTCTTGCTTTTTCGTCCTGTATAGTGCTTTCAATTTCTCCATAGTGCTTTTTCCCATTTCCAATTCTACGGATAATTATGTTTCCATTGTTGATTGCAGAAACCTCTGTAGATGTAATGGTATCGACATAGTATCTTGCAATCCCTTCCGTCTGTAGAAGTAATGATTCTATATTTCCTCTTAAGCCTTTTCTTTCATCGATTAATGAAAGAATATTTGGCAGTCCTCCAAAGACTGCATAATATCCTATTTTTTCCATTATGCTAGAGTTCTTGTAGAATTCACTTGCCTCTAGATAATTAAGTTCCTGCAGATTGATAATAGAGGAAAATCGACCAAATAGAGGATTGGTATTATCTTTAGCAAGGCTTTGTAATATACGAATTGCACTTCCAGAGAGTATTAACTTTATATTGCTTCCCTTGTAATCGATGAAATCTCTTAGCCATGCATCTATAACCAATGCTTGCTTTTCATCTTTTCCTCTCATGTCTTGGTATTCATCTATTACGAGAACGATTTTCTCTTCTCTTTTTGAAAGGTATGATAAATAGTCTTGAAATGAAGAGAAACTCATCCAAGGTTCATGTAGGATTTCTCCTGATATTCGTGATAGATTCAGTGTGTTTCTTTCTATTTCATCAGGTATTGCTGTATAAACAATCTTGATTCCTGCATATGTCTTTAAAGCTTCGTTAATCAAACTGGTTTTGCCAATTCGTCTTCTTCCATAAACCAATATAGAGGATCTATCTGTTTTTAATGATTCATGTATTTGTTGTATTTCTTTCTTTCTGCCTATGAACATATCTATACCAAATTAATTTTTACTTAATTTATCTTTAGTATATTTTAGTTCAGTAAAGTATGGCTGTCAATAAATGGCATAATTTCAGAGTGGATTAGATTATGATAAAACGCAGAAAACAATAATATTCTCAGTAAAAAACATAGGAATTTACTGAGAATCAAGATGAATGGATTTGTTATGAAAATAGTTGGGTTCTACAATCAGAGTGAATTTGAGCCAAATAAACAATATAGAAAGAGTTCGAGAGCGAATGTAGTATCTTAAAACTGACTTGTTATTATAGTTCTTCCAGGAAATTCAAGTTGAAAGAATAGTTTGTATTTTTGCTTCCTCCAAATCCCTTTTGTATAAAGCCATATTGTTCAAGCTTCTTGAGATCTCTATTAGCAGTATCTGGATGACATTTGTTGATCTTTGCATACTTATTTGCAGTGATGTTACCTTGCCAATCATCAGATAGAACTCTCTCTAGCAATCTCATCTGTCTTGCATTTAGCTTCAAGCGTTCTGCTTCAATGAATACTTCTTTCACTTTGAAAGATTTCTGGATTTTGTTTATCGCTTCTTCATACGCATTTAAAAGTTGTTGAAGTAGCCATGTAATCCACTTGGTTATATCCATAGAACCTAGAGATGTTGTTTTCAATATCTCATAGTATTCTTTTTGGTGTTTCTTTATTTCAGTTGATATATATACAGCGGGTATGGAGTTTGAATCCTTATTGAGAATATAGTCTCCAATTATTCTTGAAATGCGTCCATTTCCATCTTCAAATGGATGAATTGCAACAAAATAGTAACTAGCTATTGCTGCTAGTATTGGCTCTGAATAAGTGGCACTGTTTACAAAATCAAAAAAGCCATCAACCATTTTGGAAATATGATTAGCTGCAGGAGCTTCATATATGATTTCTCTATTTTTGAATTGTCCTGATACTACATATATTGGGCCAGAACGAAATTCTCCTCTTTTGATACCTGGATTATTCTCCACGACTTTTTTGTGCCATGACAGAATACGGTCTATAGTTAGCTTTTCATGATTTAGTACAGCATCAAGAAGTATATCAGCAATTCCATCATAATAGACCTTTGTATTGGTATCCGGAGATGGAATATCAAGTCGCTTTGCAATTGAAGAATAGATATCAGCATCAGATAAATTGATGCCTTCTATTTGCCAAGAAGCTTTCAATTCTGCAATGAGAGCCTCTGCAACTGTTTCTTTTTTGTTTGAAAGAATACTTAGCATTCCATCTAAGTACTCTTTCTTTCTCAATATGAGACTATCTAGCTCTGATATAGCGCTGTAATCAAATGTGAAATTGGGCCAATCTATATTCTCATATATGTACATAAGTAAAGTGTAATATGTTAATACATAGAAAACAATAACATTCTCAGTAAAAAACATATGAATTTACTGAGAATCAAGATAAATGAATTTGTTATGAAAAAGGTTAGATTCTGCAAGCAAATTGAATTTGCTCAAAATAACAAATCGAATTTAAACAATTAGAAATCCAAGAACCAGAAACTGTTTACCTTTTCTATCTACAAAGTCGGAAGTAAAACAGCAATATTTTCGGAAGTGAAGTCGCAATAAAATCGGAAGTGAAATCGTGATATTTTCGGAAGTCGATGGTATACTGTCTCTACAAAGTAGATTAATGGAGATCTTTATGGAAAATAAATATCTGAAACGAATCGCTGATCAAGTATTACAAGAACGATTGACATCAAGTGGTGCTGTATTGATAGAAGGACCAAAGTGGTGTGGAAAAACAAGGACAGCCTTAGAGAATTCAAAAAGCCATTTGTTCATGCAAGATCCAGATAAAGCGATTTCCTATTTAAAAGCAGCCGATACAAAGCCATCATTGCTATTAATGGGAGAAACCCCCAGACTTCTAGATGAGTGGCAGACGGCACCTGTACTTTGGGATGCCGTTCGTTTCATGGTGGACCAAAGAGGAATGCCTGGACAGTTTATTTTGACAGGTTCAGCAGTTCCAAAGGACAATGTAGTACAACACACTGGTACAGGACGAATTTCAAGATTATTGATGCGTCCTATGAGTCTGTATGAGTCTCTGGAATCCAATGGTAGTGTTTCCTTAAAAGCGTTGTTTGATGGAGAAACAGAGATAGACAGTTTTTCAACATTGACAATAGAACAGATTGCTTTTGCAATTGTAAGAGGAGGTTGGCCTGCATCAATTGGGAGTCCAGAGAAGATTGCATTGCGTCATGCCATTGACTATGTAGAAGCAATCATCAATGCGGATGTTTCTAGAGTAGATAGTATTGAGAAAAATCCTGTTCGAGTAAGAGCGCTATTACGTTCTCTTTCTAGAAATATATCAACGATGGCAACTATCAAAACGATTCATGATGATATTGCTATGGGGGATGCTGATGAAAGTATCTCAGAGAAAACAATCAGTCAATATCTTGGGGCTTTGGATAGGATATTTGTTACAGAGAATTTGCCTGCATGGAATCCTGCACTTCGTTCAAAGACTGCGATTCGTACATCTCCAAAGAGACAGTTTGTTGATCCTTCTATTGCAACTGCAGTAATGCGATTAACTCCATCAAGGTTGTTGGAAGATTTCAATTATTTTGGTTTTCTTTTTGAATCGTTGTGTGATCGAGACCTGCGTATATATGCTGAAGCTCTCGATGGGCAGGTTTTCCATTATCGTGATGGAAGCGGGCTGGAATCCGATGCTGTTATTGCATTGAATGATGGGCGATGGGCAGCAGTTGAAGTGAAATTAGGCTCAAGAGAGATCGAGGATGCAGCGGTACATTTGTTGGAATTGAAGAACAAAGTGAATACAGAGAAAATGCGTGAGCCATCATTTTTAATGATCTTAACAGTAACCGAGATAGCTTATCGAAGAGAGGATGGTGTTTTTGTTGTTCCTATTGGGTGCCTTAAGGACTAAGCGTTTTGTGAAAGGGTAAGAAGAATTTCTATCGTTAGATTGTTAAGGTATTAAAGAACTCTGGTAGTTTAATAACAAGGTCCATAAAGAGTTTGGATTAACAATACAAAAGAAAAGAGCACACGTGGAAGTGATTCCATTTATGCTCTTTATTTAAGCCACTATAAGTTTGAACTTTATCTCACAGCTTAGATTTCTTTAGTCTCTCCTGCTTTTACGATCCCTAGCCGAGAAAGCCCACGAGCTTCAGCCGTGGGATGAGAGGCTCTGAGAATCTTTCCTAATTTGATGGTTTCGAGACGATTTCGTTAGAAATAAATTATATTTGAGCTATAAGTAAACTATAGTTCCCGCTAAGTTTTTCTAACAACAATTTTCTTTTCCAGCAGGCTTTGACCTGCTATATTTTTAACTCTTTATTTTACAAGAAACTATTCGAATTTTGTTGCACTTAAGCATGTAATTTGGTATACTGTTATTAGAAAATATATATTCTAATAACAGAGGCTTTATGTACATCGCTTATGACATCAAGAATGGAATCGAATACGCTAAGATCTGTACAGGTAAACGCATTAACGGTAAGGTTAAGACTTCTCAAAAATCATTAGGCAGAGTCATCGATAAAGAAAAAGGTATTTATCACAACCGTAAAAAAGGTTTCTTCACCTATGATGTTTCAACAGATACCTATGCTGATATCGACAATTCGGACTTGCCTCCACTCAACAGAAAAAACAGTAAAGAAAAGTTAATCCTGGACTTTGGCGATGCCTGGTTTATTGACTGGTTCATTAAAGATATCGGGCTTAGTGAACCACTAAAGAAACTAGCATATGGTAACAGTGATACAGTAAAGGCTATGGTAATGTTTTATGTGCTCTCTACCATGGCGAACTGCCATGCCCAGGAATGGTATGACGGCAGCTATGCTAGCATACTTTACCCAAAAGCAAATCTCACAAGCCAGAGGATAAGCGACATGCTTGAGGCAATTGGCGATGAAGAGTCATATAGAGCCTTCTTTGCCTCTTATCTTAAAGATTTTGTTGCCCAAAAGGAAGGTG
>CAKQTE010000014.1 GCA_934276485.1 uncultured Spirochaetales bacterium
TCTTCTATATTTTCCTTTGTTAATACATATATCTAAGAAGCTAAGTCCATCTTGGTAGGCTATCCAGTTTTTCAGCATTTGACCACTTTCATATTCATGGATTGGTTACCGTAGGCCAATGGTCCGCTTACTGCCCGCTCTGTTTAGCACCAAGAGTCATGTCTATGGCATGTCTTATAATTATCTCGAGGATGGCAAGATCTTGACTGTCGTTAACCCACCAAGAATGACTCAGCTAAATACCCATTATTAAATAACCTGTTGTTCAGTTTCCCTTATCTCACCCCTGGATTCCATATGACCAGTCATCATTCCCCAAATGAAACAAGAGAGCTCACGGGCACATGCTGCCTTTGCGACATTAGCGCTCTTACCATACTCTAAAAGATTGAAGTACTTGCTCTTAATCCTTGCTGATCCCCTGTCTGCATATGCAATGATATCTGGAGCTATTCCTTTCTGCCTTTCAAGTAGCCTCTTGGATTTTTTGTATGGATTTGTACGTGCAATTGAATTTGCACTTTCACATAGTAGCTTTCTACAGTGACTGTTACCTGCTTTTGTTATTCCACCTTTTTGAGTGCTTTTACCACTTGAATGTTCTCCTGGACATAATCCTAGGTAAGAAGAAAAAGCTTCTGCTGATGTAAACCTGTCATAGTCACCAATCTCTGTAATCATGACCATGGCCACATGTGTATCTATTCCTGCAAAGCATCTAAGCTTATCAACCTTATCTCTGTATCTGTCTTCTCTTGAGAATTCCTCTATCTTGGCATCAAGCAGCACAATGGCATCATTCAGTCTTGTGACCTCATTCAGGTATTCCTGGAATGTAAGCTTATCTATTGGACTCTCAAATTCTTGCTTCTTGATCCAGGAGAGATGCTTCTGTGTCCAATGAGTTTCACTATACTTTCTGTCCCTTCTCAAGAGGAATGACAAAAGGTTCTGCTTTGCCTTCTTAAGTGCTTCCTTCCTGTCATCACGCATTCTGATGTAATCCCTATAGGATTCATCTTCTTCAGATAGAGGGATGACTTCAGAGTAAGAGCCCCAATAGACAGCCTTCGCAAGAGTTCTTGCATCCTTTGCATCTGTCTTTACCTTTACACCAGCAGCAGGACGATAGATGCTTGTTGGCGCCATTACGTGGCATGTGTATCCTGCCTTTTCAAGATCTCTCTTAAGTCCAAAACCTGTTGGACCAGCCTCATATCCTATTTCAGTTGTTACAGGCGTTGCTATTTCCTTCTTTAACCTCTTAAGATAGGTAATAACACTCTTTGAGTCTGCTGCAACTGTAGTTTCTGCACTAAAATTTGTTGTTTGCGGATTAAATGCAGAAATTGAGTACGAATCCTTATGGACGTCGATGCCGATTGTTCTTATCATTTGAATACTGTTAATCATGAAGTGATCTCCTTTTGTATGAGGTAATGCATATCTTTTTGTATTATATACCTTGGATATGCTAAATCCACGATTCTACATATCCGAGGTCACTTCATATTGTTTA
>CAKQTE010000015.1 GCA_934276485.1 uncultured Spirochaetales bacterium
TTGATTGAATTGTTCTACGATTCCGTTGGTGGTGTTATCCATTTTCAGCGGTATGATTATACGTTTTTCTTTGTAGAGATTATCCGTTTTTGTCGGTCACATTATACAAAAGTGAGTGGAGAATACACTACTCGACGATTCCTTTTTTTAAATGTTTTTTGCAAATTAAGACAAAGTTATTAGGTTTGTCTTAATGTCTGTAAAAATTTAGAAAAAAATAATATTTTTGCCTTAAAACTATTGTAGTGATATCCCTCTTTAGTTATTATGAATTGCATAAAATTTGCATGAATATACAAATGGAGGAATATTATGTGGAAGTATATCGTTAAGAGACTCCTTCTCATGATTCCAATTCTCTTGGGAGTAACGTTCATTGTATTCTTTATCATGAACCTCACACCGGGAGATCCTGCTGCAATAATCCTAGGCGACCAAGCAACTGCTGAGGCATTGGCTGCTAAGAGGATAGAGCTTGGACTCGACAAGCCTCTTCTTGTCAGGTATTTCAAATACATTTGGGATATGCTTCATGGAGATTTGGGGCTTTCTTACAAGAACCAGCTGAGTGTATGGACCCAGGTTATTGATAAGTTTCCTAACACTGCCGTTTTGGCTGTTGCTGGTATATTCGTAGCTTTGATTATCGGTATTCCTGTTGGAATCATATCTGCAAAGAAGCAATACACCCTCCTCGATAACACCTCTATGGTATTGTCTCTTATCGGAGTATCCATGCCTAACTTCTGGCTAGGACTACTGCTTTCGCTATTATTTGCACTAAAGCTAGGCTGGCTTCCAAGCCAAGGTATGGGAAGTGGATTTGTAGGGCTAATGAGATCCATTGTTCTTCCAGCTCTCACACTTGGTACAGGATCTGCTGCAACAGTTGTAAGAATGACAAGATCAAGCATGCTTGAAGTAATCAGACAGGACTATATTTCGACAGCGAGAGCCAAGGGAATAAGTGAGAAGCAAGTTACATATCGTCATATGCTTAAAAATGCGATGATTCCTATTGTTACTGCAGTTGGACTACAGTTTGGACAACTTCTGGGGGGCGCAATGCTTACAGAGACTGTGTTCTCTTGGCCAGGACTTGGAAGACTTATGGTTGATTCAATAAACAGTAAGGATATTCCTATGGTAATGGGAGCAACTATATTCTTGGCAATCATGTTCTCTGTTGTGAACCTCATCGTAGACCTTGTTTATGCTTTCATCGATCCAAGAATCAAGAGTCAGTATAAAAAGGCTGGAGTGAACGTAAGGAAGGTAAAGGTATGAGAGAAGATACAACTAAAAGAAGAGGCCTTTGGGCTGAGGCTTGGAGAAGGTTCAAAAAGAATAAGCTTGCACTTTTGGGAATGTCATTCATAATCCTTCTTTTGATAATTGCCATTGCAACGATAATCATTGACTTGGTAACCAATAAATCTTTCTATAACGCACATGTTATAAAGCAGAACCTCAGATTGCGCCTTCAAGGACCAAGCAAGGAGCATATATTCGGGCTGGATGAATTCGGTCGTGATATCTTTTTGAGAATGCTTTGGGCTGTAAGATACTCACTCTTTATGGGAGTATTCGCAATTCTCTTTTCTGTAATTGTTGGTGGAATCTTCGGCTCTCTTGCTGGATATTATGGCAAGGTTACAGATAACGTGATCATGCGTTTTATGGATATCTTGCTTGCTATTCCGTCAATGCTCTTGGCTACAGCCATTGTTGCGGCTTTAGGCACAAGCCTTGTCAATGTGCTTATCGCTATATCAATCAGCTATGTTCCGACATTTGCTCGTACTGTAAGAGCATCTGTTCTAACAGTAAAGGACCAGGAGTACATTGAAGCTGCTAAAGCAGTAGGTTCCAGTGACTTAAGAATCATCTTCAAGTATATCATTCCAAATGCGATGGCTCCTCTGATTGTACAAGCAACACTTGGAGTTGCTGGTGCTATTCTGTCCATTGCAGGTCTTTCGTTCCTTGGTCTTGGCATTCAGCCACCAACTCCAGAATGGGGCAGCATGCTATCAAGTGCAAGAGCTTATATCAGAGAGGGCTGGCATATTACGGTAATACCGGGACTTGGAATCATGCTTACGATTCTATCACTTAATGTTATGGGCGATGGACTTAGGGATGCACTAGACCCAAGACTCAAGAACTAATGGAGAGAGAATATGTCTGATACACTACTGGAAATAAAGAATCTGAATATAAGTTATGAGACAGATGATGGAGTTGTTGAAGCTCTAAATGGTGTTTCTCTCCGTCTGTCTGTTGGAAAAACCCTTGGGCTTGTTGGAGAGACAGGAGCTGGCAAGACCACTCTTGCTCGTGGCGTTATGCGCCTTATTCCAACCCCTCCTGGAAAGATCAGGGCAGGAGAGATCTTCTATGGTGGAAGGGACCTTTTGAAGCTAAGTGAAAACGAGATGAGGAAGATACGTGGTAAGGATATCTCTATGATCTTCCAGGATCCTATGACAAGCTTGAATCCTGTTTTGACTGTTGGTGAGCAGATTGAAGAGGTTATTGAATCTCATAATCCTAACTTGAAGAAAGCTGAACTTAGAGAAGAAGCTGGTAATATGCTAGAAACAGTAGGCATTCCTCGTGACAGAGCGGATGAGTATCCTCATCAATTCTCAGGCGGAATGAAACAGAGAGTTGTTATTGCAATTGCACTTGCTTGCAATCCAAAGCTGCTTATTGCAGATGAGCCTACTACAGCACTGGATGTGACAATCCAGGCACAGGTTCTTGATATGATCAATGAACTTAAGGCTAAGCTGAATACTTCGATGCTTCTTATCACACATGATCTTGGCGTTGTTGCCCAGAACTGTGATGAGGTAGCAATAATCTACGCAGGAGAAGTTGTGGAAGAGGGTAATCTCCATCAGATTTTCAAAGATACACAGCACCCATATACGATAGGTCTTCTTGGTTCCATTCCTTCTCTTAATGAAGATGTTGATCGGCTTAATCCTGTCAATGGCATGATGCCTGACCCTACAGATCTTCCTAAGGGATGCAAGTTCTCTCCTAGATGCCAATATTGCTCTTCCAAATGCATTGAAAAGGAGCCTGAGCTAGAGGATAGGGGAGATGGACACTTTGTAAGGTGCTATCTAAAGAAGGAGGAGATGAGATGAGCGAGCTGGTTAGAGTTGAGAGTTTAAAGAAATACTTTGCAACACCTCATGGCATTCTCCATGCTGTCGACGATGTATCGTTCTCTCTTGAGAAAGGAAAGACTCTTGGTGTTGTTGGTGAGTCTGGTTGCGGAAAGAGTACTCTTGGTAGAACGATTCTAAAGCTTCATGAGCCAACAAGCGGCAAGATATATTTTGAAGGAAAGGACATTACAGATTGTTCTGCAAAGGAGATGAAGAAGTTAAGGCAGGATATGCAGATCATCTTCCAGGATCCATTTGCATCGCTAAACCCTAGAATGACTGTAGGAGAGACCATTGCTGAGTCTTTGGTAATCCAGAAGCTTATCAACAAGCATGATAAACAAGCTATCGATAAGAGAGTCAGGGAGTATATGGATTTAGTAGGAATCGCAGAGCGCTTGATCAACAGCTATCCTCATGAGCTTGATGGAGGAAGAAGACAGAGAGTTGGAATTGCGCGTGTTTTAGCTCTAGAGCCAAAGTTCATTGTCTGCGATGAGCCTGTTTCTGCACTCGATGTGTCGATCAGGGCACAGGTATTGAACCTTATGCAGGATCTGCAATCTAGATTTGGCTTTACATATCTATTTATCACACACGACTTGTCGGTTGTTAAGCATATCAGTGATGAGATCATTGTAATGTACCTAGGAAAGATTGTAGAAAAGGCTCCTGCAAAGCGTCTGTTTCAGAATCCTGTACATCCTTACACAAAGGCACTCTTGTCTGCTATTCCTGTTCCGGATCCAGACTATAAGGTCAAGCGTATTTTGCTTGAAGGGGAGCTTTCTAGCCCTATCAATCCAGAGCCTGGATGCAGATTCGCAAAAAGGTGCCCATACGCAAGGCCAGAATGTAAGCTTGCTGATATTCCTCTACAAGAGGTAGAGAAGGGACATTTTGTTTCATGTATTCTTCAGTAAATCTATCCCATAGAGGATATGACATATTATAAGGAGATAAATAAAATGAAAATCAAATCCATCGTTTTTCTCTTTCTAGTTTTTATCGTTTCCTTAACCTTTGTAGCTTGCGGCGCAAAAAAGAGCGAAACAGCTACAACAACTACTACATCTGCCAGAGAAGAGACAAAAGCTACAGCAGATAAAGGTTTTAAAGATACAGTTATCTTTGCACAGGGTGCAGATGTAACATCTTTTGATCCTCATGTAGGTAAGGAGACTCCTGCAGTTGCTGTAACAAGCAACATCTACGATACTCTCGTTGATGTAGATCCAGTTAGCGGTGAGCTCATCCCTCAGATTGCTGAGAGTTGGGAACAACTTGATGAACTTACTTATCGATTCCATATTCGTAAGGGCATGAAGTTCCATAATGGAGAGAATTTGAAAGCTGATGATGTTAAGTTCTCTCTTGAGAGAGCTATTGCTAGTTCTGCAATATCATACCTTGTAAACTTTATTGATAGTGTAACAATCGAGGATGAATATACTGTAACTATCAAGACACAGTCCCCATATGCTCCTGCATTGAGAAACCTTGCAGTTCCATATGCAGCAATTGTACCAAAGGACTATGTTGAAGCAAATCCTGATATCCTAAAGACACAACCTGTTGGATCAGGACCATATAAGTTTGTTTCATGGTCTCAGAATGACAATGTAAAGCTTGAGGCTTTCGAGGATTATTATGCAGGTGCGCCAAAGACCAAGAATGTTATCATGAAGGTTGTTCCTGAGGCTGCTCAGAGAACCATTGCACTTGAGACAGGTGAGATTGATGTAGCATATGACCTAACAACAAGTGATGCTAATCGTGTTAAGAACGAGAAAGGTCTTGAGCTATTGGAAGTTCCATCCCTATCTTGTTACTACATTACTTTCAATATGAACAAGGCTCCATTTGACAACAAGCTCGTAAGACAAGCTATCAGCTATGCTATCGACAGACAGCTTCTTATCGATACTGTTAATGGTGGAAGCGGAGAGGCTGCTAATGCTCTTGTTGCACCTGCTGTATTTGGTTACTACAACCCAGGAGAGCTTGAATATAATCCAGAGAAGGCAAAAGAGCTCTTGAAGGAAGCAGGATATCCAAATGGATTCACTTGCACTCTTTGGGTAAACAACAACCAGGCTCGTGTAGAGATGTGTCAAGCAATTCAGGCTATGCTTATGGAAGTAGGTATCACATGTAAGGTTGAAGTACTTGAGTTTGGTGCATTCATTAGCAGAACAACAACAGGTGAGCATGACATGGCATACTTTGGTTGGGTAACAAGCACAAAGGATGCTGACTATACCTATTACTCACTAGAGCACTCTTCACAGCAGGGAGCTGCTGGTAACAGAAGCTTCTCATCAGATGCTACTGTTGATGCTCTTGTTGAAAAGGGTAGAACAAGTGCAGATTCTGCAGAGCGTCTTGAAGTCTATAAGGAGCTTGCTATCTACTTGAAAGATTTCATGAACAATGCTCCACTAATCTATACATCTTTGAATGCTGGTATCAACAGCAAGGTTCAGGGCTTCTCCCTAGATCCAATTGGTTACCACAAGTTTGATAATGTACAGGTTGCAAAATAACAAATAAACCAAAGGATGGGTTCTCCCATCCTTTGATGGGAGTTAATAAAGATGAATGATCAGAAAGAGCTCAAGCTCATAGAAGAAATCAGTAATGCCAATGGTATTTCAGGCTTCGAGGATGATGTGCTGGAGGTTGCTAGAAAGTATGGTGAGGGTCTTGGTTCCTTTGAAGAGGACTCAATGAGAAACCTTTATCTCAAGAGAGCCGGTAATAGTGGCAATAAGCCAGTTGTGCAGCTTGATGCACATACAGATGAAGTTGGCTTCATGGTTAAGGCTATCAGACCTGATGGCATGCTTGAATTCATTACCATTGGTGGCTGGGTTCCTACAAATATTCCAGCACACCTTGTACGTGTAAGAAACAGTGAAGGTGTTTATATTGATGGAGTGGTTGCTTCCAAGCCGCCACACTTCATGAGTGAAGCTGAAAGAAAGGCTCCACTAGATGTTTCTTCTCTTGTGATCGATGTTGGTGCAACAAGTGCTGACGAAATCCATAACGACTTTAAGATCGAAGTTGCAGCTCCTGTTGTTCCAGATGTTGATTTCAAATATGACGAGAAACATCGCATTATGAGAGGAAAGGCATTCGATAACCGTTTGGGTTGTGCTTCTATTATTGAGACAATGGATGCTCTTAAAGGAGAGAATCTCAATGTGGATATAGTTGGTGCATTTGCAAGCCAGGAAGAGGTTGGAACCCGTGGTGCAACTGTCACAGTTGAACGCGTTAAGCCAGACATCGCTATTTGCTTTGAAGGCTGCCCAGCTGATGATACTGTTGTTCCTTCATACCAGATCCAGACAGCTCTCAAAAAAGGTCCAATGCTTAGACATATCGATGCAAAGATGATTACAAATCCTCGCTTCCAACGCTATGCATTAAATCTTGCAAAAGAGCTTGGCATTCCTGTTCAGGCAGCTGTTCGCACAGGAGGGGCTACAGACGGAGCTCCTATTCATCTAGGCGCACTCGGTGTTCCTGTAATCGTTATCGGAATACCTGTTCGCTATGCCCATACTCATTATGGCTACACATCCATTGATGACTACAAAGATGGTATTAAGCTAGCTGTTGAAATCTTAAAAAGAATTGATGAGAAGACCATAAAGTCATTCTAAGGAGAGAATATGAAAATAGGTGGAATGTTTGAACTTGAGAAGTGTGATGATAAGCAAACAATAGATGTTCCAAATACTATCTATTGTATGTCAGGACGATGTGCGCTTTATGCTTGTCTTGAGGATATTGGCTCTAGTGCGAATAAGAGTGCATACGTTCCAGCCTATACATGTGAGACTGTACTCGGCTCTTATATAAAGGCTGGGTACAGCTTGAAGTTCTACGATGTAGACCCAGATAATCTAAAGCCTATTTTTAAAGAAGAGGATCTTGAAGGAGTAGGTGTACTGGGCCTATGTGGATACTTTGGGTTTATCAGATATGATGAGGAGTTTGTCAAATTAGCTCATGACAGAGGTATTATAGTCCTCCATGATACAACTCACTCTCCATATTATGTTGATCCAAATGCTGATTATGGTGCTGGATCGTTAAGAAAGTGGATGGGCATTGCCTCCGGCGGTGTTGCTGTCAAAAAGTCTGGTCCATTCTCAATTAAGCTCAAAGCTGCCGAAGAAGAGCATATCAAAGGGCGCTATAAAGCAATGGAAGAGAGAGAAAAGGCTCTCAAGCTTGGTGATGATAGCTTCAACAAGAAGGCTAGTGACACTTTCTGGAAGACGGAACTAAGACTCAGGGAAATCTTTGATGCCTATTCTTCCGATGAAGAGTCAATCTATATTGCAAAGCACTTTGATTACCAAGCGATGAAGAACAAAAGACGTGAGCATTTCGATGTGATAATTGAAAATCTAAAGGAACCCAAAGGCTTCAAGCCTGTATTTACAGAGCTTAGAGAGCATGATGTTCCATCTCATTTCCCGCTATATGCCGATGATAGGGATAAGCTTCAATCTTTCTTGAAAGAAAGAGGTATCTCATCAACTGTTTATTGGCCACTTCCTCCAATGCTTGATGATATCAATAAGTATGAAGGTGCAAAGTACATATATGATCATATTGCTTCCGTTCAGCTGGATCAGCGCTATGATAATGAAACTATGAAATATCTAGCAGATGTACTGAATGAATATTCAGAACTGAATTGATCACAAGTGTTCAGGGGCCGTTGAAGGTTGGCTTTTCTGTCCTTGAAAAAGACTATTGAGAAAGGATGTCTGGGTTAAGAAGAAAATCATAGATACTAATCGTGAAGATTCCGTACTCATCATAATAAGGTATTACAATGTCTTTGGTGATGATGATCTTCTTAAATGAATCATCGATTTTTCTGAATGGTCTGATTTCCAGATTGCGTTTTTCTTCATCTGGAAGGGAATAGGCTGATTGGATATAATAGCGTAGAGAGCCAAGATTGCATACAAAATTCACTTCAAGTTGTTTTCGTATAATCTTGCCACTCTCGTCTTTTTCATTGACTGTGACAAGTCCAACATCGACATTGTATCCACGCATGCGTAGTTCATTGTATATGACATTTTCCATCGCATGTGTTTGCTCAAATTGTCTGAAGTTAATGCGAGCATTTCTTAAACCAAGATCTGAGAAGTAGTATTTTTTTGGTGTCTCGATGTATGCTCTGCCTTTTATATCATATCTTTCTGCAGAATCGACCAAGAAAGAATCCTCAAAACAATCTATATATTTCTTTATTGTCTTTGCTGTGATATTTGATTTCTTGACCGACTTGAAAGTATTCTTCAACTTCTCAGGGTTTGTTAGAGAGCCTATAGCGGACGATAGAATGTTAAGAAGCTCTTCTAACTCTCCGACATTCTTGATCTTATTGCGTTTGAGAATGTCTGTGATATATATCTCTTGAAAAAGATTCTGAAGCATCATCGCTTTTTCTTCTCTGTTTTTATCGAGAACAACTAATGGAATACCTCCATACAGCATGTATTCAGCAAGGCCTGAGTATTTGTCTCCATCATAAACAGTCATGAACTCTGCAAAGCTCAATGGATACATATGTATCTCATCTCCTCTACCTGAAAACTCTGTTATGATATCTTTCGACAAGAACTTGGCATTGCTACCTGTAACGAAAACGTCCATATTGTTTCTTCTTAAATATCCATTTAGGACAGGCTCAAAGCAGTCCATTAACTGCACTTCATCCAAAAGTAGGTAGTAGAAGCCGTCTGAGGTGGTTATGGAGTTAATATATGAGATGAATTTTTCAGGGTTTACGCCTCTTTTTTCTTTTGCAATTTGTACTAGGTCTTCGTCTATCAAAGCTAAATCATCTGCAGAATCGAATGCAAATCTAATGATGTGTTTTTCTTCTACACCTTCGACAAGTAGGTGTTTGTATAACAATGTATTCAATAGATAGGACTTGCCACATCTTCTAAGTCCTGTGATTATCTTGATCATTCCATTGTTCTTATGAGCAATTAATTTGTTCAGATAATAGTCTCTTGCAATTTCCATTAAAGCTACTCCTAGGGAAGATTTTTGCAACTATATGCACTTTTCTATCTTGATATAAAGTATCCTTAGATTCGATACTTTCGACTTAATTTTTGAAGTACATTTGAACTAGACAAATTATAATGAACTCAAATCAAGCAAGATAAAGGAAAGAAGAATGCGATTATTATTGGCAGAAGATGATCAGTCATTAAGAAGGGTATTGGTAAAGATATTGGAAAAGAATAACTATTGCATTGATGCTGTTGATAATGGAAAAGATGCTTTTGAATATCTTCTTGCTGGTTGTTATGATGCAGCTATCCTGGATGTGATGATGCCATACATGGATGGAATCACTGTTCTTAAAAGAGTAAGGGCGAACAGAAACAGCATTCCAGTTCTTCTGTTAACTGCCAAGTCTGAAATAGATGATAAGATTACAGGGCTTGATTCTGGAGCAAATGACTATTTGACAAAGCCTTTTGATGTCAGGGAACTATTGGCAAGAATCAGAGTCTTGACTCGTAAGGCTGATGTTCAACAAACAAATGTCCTATGTTTTGGAAATGTAGAGTTAAACACGAAATCATTTGTTCTATCGACATATAAAGGGAACTACAAATTGTCAAATAAGGAATATCAGACAATGAATATGTTGATGAATAATCCTAATAAGGTCATATCAGCATCAGATTTTCTGGAACGGATTTGGCCTGAAGATAGCATTGCAGAAGAGAATACCATTTGGACATATATTTCGTATTTGAGAAGAAAACTTGAATCCCTGGATGCAGATGTTACAATCCATACAAGAAGAGGCGCTGGATACATTTTGGAAGAAAAATATGGGAAAAACTAAGAAAACACTACAAATTAGATTTGTTTTGATTGCTGTTTTGGCGCTATTTATAATGCAAACCTTGATTATAGGTTTTTCTACATTGCAATCGTACATGCATATCTGTGAAAAGAGCGATCGATTGATAATGCAAATAAATAACAATCCTAATGCAGAAGATGCAAAGGAACTAAGGTTTTTCCAAGCGTGTTATGATGTTGGAAGTGGAAAACTTGCATTGACCCTAGATAATTCCTTAATTGAAGAGCGACATGCTGCAATGATAGCAAAAGATGTTTTAAATCTCAAAAAAGACAAAGGCTTTATTGAGCGATATCGCTTTCTTGTTGCTAAGGATAAAGATGAAATCACAATCACTTTCTTATCAAGAGCAATGGTGCTAGATACGATGAAGGCAAATACAATGTCAATGGTATCAATATCATTTATCTCGTTGATCGTCATGACTATCTTATTGATTGCAATATCTTCAATAGTTACATCTCCAATTGTCAAAAGCCATGAGAAGCAAAAACAATTCATTACATCAGCTAGCCATGAGTTAAAGACTCCTCTAACAGTAATCAGTGCAGATGCACAGCTCTTAGAGAGTGAGATAGGGGAAAATGAATGGCTTGTTGATATCATAAAGCAAACTGAAAAGATGAGCAAAATGACAAAACAACTTGTATATTTGGCAAAACTAGAAGAGACAGATACGAAGCTTGAAAAGATATCGTTTCCAATTTCAGATGTTGCATATGATATAGCTTATTCCTATCAGTCTGTTGCAAATAGCAATGGAAAAAAATATGAAATTGATATAGAGCGAAATCTTACATATTTTGGAGATGAGAAAGCTATTAGAATGCTGATGTCTATCTTGTTGGATAATGCATTCAAGTATTCCAATAAAAATGCTGCAATACGATTCTCGTTGCATAGAATATCAACAAGTATTTCACTTGTTGTAGAAAATGAAGTTGAAGGCATATCTGAAGAAGCCATTGATAAGTTTACAGATAGATTCTATCGAGCATCTGGAAATCAAAACATAGAAGGTTTTGGCATAGGGTTATCGATAGCACAAAAAATCGCTGAAGCGCATAAAGGGAAGATCAAGATTAGTCTTGAAGATAAATCAATAATCAAAATCAGCATTGATTTGAAATAAAATAATATAAGGACAGAAATTATGTTAAAAAAAGCGTTTAAGCTTGGTATCCAAATACTAATGATACCAATACTGATTCTGACATTGCATAGCTGTAATTCGACAAGCAAAAGCATAGACAGAAGTGCAAGTCTTGATTTACGAACAATTGAAACAGGGCATTTTTCAACAATTGATGGTGAAGGGTTCGGTTTCTTGCTCCATGTGCCAGAAGATACTTCAAAAGAGCTTCCTCTTATTGTATATCTACATGGATTTAGCGCTAAAGGAGATGATTTGAATCTATTGACAAGTGTGGATGATTTTCCGCGTTATCTAGCAGAGGGATACTTTGGTGATGTCAATGCATTCATTCTTATTCCTCAGCTACCTGCAGACTGTCATAGTTGGAATGAAGTCAATGATGAGCTATATCAATTGATCCAAACGATCATGAATGTTTATAGCATTGACAAGGATAATGTTTCGCTATCTGGTTTTAGCATGGGAGGAACTGCGACTTGGGGCTTTGCTTCAATCTATCCAGATCTATTTTCAAGGATTGCGCCGCTATCTGGTAGTGCTAAAAGTATCCTGCAATCTGCTTCGACTCTGAAGGATGTTTCTGTGTGGGCTTTTGTTGGAAGTGCAGATAAAGCAATTTCTCCTGATTCATCAATTGATATGGTAGAGAGCCTCAAGAAGTGCGGAGGCAATGCAATGCTTACTGTTTTTGATCAAGCAGAACATGAAGAGGTACCACCTCTTGTTTGGACAGATGAAGATATAAGCCTCTTTGATTGGCTTATTAATAAATGATGAGGATCCGCAATATGAAAACAATCAAAAGAATAACCTTTATTTCTGTATTTCTAATGATTTCGATTTGTTCATTATTATCTGCAGAGAAAAATCTTGGAATGAACATGTATGCAAATAGTGATTTCATTGAGAAGGAACAGCCTGAGTTGAACGATGAGACAAAGAGAGCTATTTCGACTTATCAAGAAAGTGGTTCCATGGAAGATTATCTTAAGTTAAGAGATCTTGTAATAGACAATTACAATTCTGTTCTTGATAGAAAGGAAGATAAGCTAGCTTCTCTAAAGACAGAGACTGCTGGTAAGCCAGGAGGAGACGATATAGTTGCTGAAATGGAAGAAATCGTACAGGAGATGTATATAACATATTGGAATCGTATCAACAGTAGCATGCTGCGATTTACAGATGATAGATTGCTAAAGTGGCGAATACAATCTGCATATAAATATGATTACATTCCTGTAATGGGCGCAGGTGAATCAATATATGTAAAGAGGACACAAGTGACAAATGCTGAGTACAAGGCATTTATTGAAGATACAAACTATCCAGCTCCTTCAAACTGGAGCAATGGAACATACCCTGCTGGAGAGGATAATCTACCTGTAAACTTTGTCTCGTACTATGATGCGCTTGCATATTGCGAGTGGCTTGATAGGAACGATAAAGATAACACATATAGATTACCTAACGAAAGTGAATGGGAACTTGCTGCAGGACATATGCCAAAGGATGCGGATTTCAATTGTGGTGTTAATGATGGCAGAACGCCTGTCAATATGTATTCTAATGTTACTAGAGGAGCCCATGGAGCTGTCGATTTCTGGGGCAATGTATGGGAATGGACATCCACTGTCAGAGAAGATTCTACTTTTGGAGTAAAGGGAGGTGCTTGGGACAGTGCTAGAACAGATTGCAGAACAGAATATAGATTGGAAGGAAGAGAGCCGTCGCTAGGGTATGAGGATGTTGGATTTAGAGTGATA
The DNA here is from genome assembly GCA_934276485.1 of uncultured Spirochaetales bacterium. Classification (GTDB taxonomy): domain Bacteria; phylum Spirochaetota; class Spirochaetia; order Sphaerochaetales; family Sphaerochaetaceae; genus Ornithospirochaeta. The sequence goes on from CAKQTE010000015.1 coordinate 13,039, forward strand.
CAGGTAAAAGATGGGAAGGAGCCTGAGCAAAAAGTTGAACTAGCAACACTTCCATCTCCTAATCTTTATGCACTTAGTATTGGTAATAGCATCATTCTATCTTGGACAAGAGTTGATGAAGCAGTTGAATATCAAATCTTTTCTTATGACAAAGAAACAAAGCTTGTTAAGATGTTAGATAGAACGAATGAGACATTCTATGTCTTTGATGATCTCGAAAAGAACACTTCTTATAGCTTTATAGTTCAACCTATATCATATGTGGAAATTGCAGATAACGTCTCAGAAGCCAATGCAATAACCGTACTATGCAGATAGTTTATGCGGTAGCAAAATGATGCTACCGCATTATTATACTTTCTGAGTCATCTAATTCTTGATAGGTCAATATGTTGTTCGTTATACATTCTTTCTGTGTATCAATATCGCCATGCATCTATCTTCAAAATCTTTTATATGTCGTTTTCAATAAAAGCTGACCCAGGATAAACGCATGAAGTAATTCAACCATATGTTTTGAGCTGTTTATATGAGGAATTTCGGTTTTTTAGCTGAAGTTCCTCTTGTCTTTTGATTGGATGTAGTGTATAATTATAACTACTGAGG
>CAKQTE010000016.1 GCA_934276485.1 uncultured Spirochaetales bacterium
CTCCCTGGCTATCATAAAAGCTTGTACTCTAAACAAAGAAAATGATGTTTGGACTAATAGCAAGACGATACGTTTCTCTTTATTAGATTCAGCCAAAGCGGCTTAATTTAACCGCACAGGTCGAAAAAATGTGTTTGAAATTAAAACGGAATATCCGTAATTTCAATCTGTTACTCAATCTTTTCCTTGCAGAGAAAGAAGTTAATGGTATTTTTAAAAATGTAACATAAAATATGTAACTATTTTAAATATAGAGATGAAATCTAGGCTATAGCGATATTAAGAAACACAAAAAGGATACTCTACGTATATCACAGCGGAACTATTTCCGAGTTACCGACTAGTGTCTTAAAAGATATGGAGACATTTTTAACCTCTATATAGGCCAACCCTTTTATTTAAATTCATTGAAAACATACAGCTTGCAAAATAATGATGTTATTAATTAGCTGAATAGATCTTCTAATCTACCAAATAAGCAAGAAAGAACTACCATCTCATTCCTAAAAAATGTGTATTTGCAAAGAATTTAGGAGTAGCATGATGGAAATCAATAGAGATACATACCTGCAGCAATTAATAGATAGAAAAGAAAATGGCATGATCAAGGTAATTACCGGCATTCGCAGATGTGGAAAATCATATTTGCTATTCACTATTTTCAAACGCTATCTAATAGAAAATGGCGTTGACCACACCCATATCATCTCCCTAACGTTTGATGGTATTAATAACAATGACAAGAAAGACCCTAAAGCATGTTTTCAATTCATTAAAAAATCAATAAAGGATGACAAAAGATATTATATACTTCTAGATGAAGTTCAACTTCTACCTCGTTTTGAAGATGTTTTGAACAGTCTCCTGCGCATTGGCAATGTTGATATCTATGTAACTGGAAGCAACTCTAAGTTCCTTTCTAGTGACATCATCACAGAATTTAGAGGAAGAGGAGATGAAATCAGAATCTATCCCCTATCATTTGCCGAATTCTATTCTGCTTGCGATGACGATTTTGATGATGCTTGGGAAGATTATATGGTCTATGGAGAATTGCCTCAAATTGTCGAAATCAAAAAGCCTGAACAAAAAGCCAATTATCTGAAGAACCTATTCCAGAATGTATATCTGAAAGATGTTATAGATAGAAACAATCTTCAAAATGCAGACGAGATCAACATTCTAGTCGATGTTCTAGCATGCTCTATCGGCACACCTACCAATCCAACCAGGATATCAAACACGTTCACAAGCGAACGACAGATGTCGTATTCAAATAAGACGATTTCGAAGCATATTGACTATCTAGAAGATGCATTCCTTATTTCCAAAGCTCATAGATATGACATCAAGGGAAGAAAGTATATTGGGGCAAACCTAAAATACTACTTTACAGACATTGGGCTAAGAAATGCACGCTTGAGTTTTCGCCAGCAAGAAACTCCTCATATAATCGAGAATATCGTCTATAATGAACTTTTGATCAGAGGATACAATGTCGATGTTGGTATTGTTGAGCTTTTTGGAAGCAATAATGAAGGAAAACGCGTTAAAAAGCAATTGGAAGTGGACTTTGTTGTAAATCTAGGAAGTCAGCGATATTACATTCAAGTTGCAAATGATATTAATTCAGAAGAAAAGCAAAAACAAGAGTTTGCATCTCTACGAAACATTCCTGATTCATTCAAGAAAATTATCATCATTAATAGCAATAAGAAGCCTTGGAGAAATGATGACGGGTTTGTAATCATGGGAATGAAGTATTTCCTGTTAAATTCAGACAGCCTTGATTTCTAGGCAATGATACATATTGAACCAATGCAGCATTTGTTCAATTTATTGAAAAGATTACAAATAGGTAAAGAAAGTAATCAATTCAGTATCTGAGGCATTTCTTACCCCAAAAGGTAGGCTCTACAACCAACAAACCGCACTAAAACTGTGGTTTAATCGTCTGTGGTAATCATGCTAAAAAAAGAGGAATGAAATGTTGTTCGATTTTGACCGTGAAGCATTGCCACTAAGACAAGCCTGCCTTTCACGAGAGATCTTTGCAAAGCGTTTTATAGCTAATATCGCAATTTTGACAAATCTAAAGAGATATAGAAAAACAGAGACCAACCTGACTATATCGAGACTACAAAGACTATGCTTTGAGAATGATATTACTCTCTATGAATTCTTCCATGAGCTAGAGTGTCCAGAAGAGGATTACGGCAATTCGTCTTACTTTCATGAGATAACACTAGAATCGATATATACAGTTATCGACAAGCTTACAGAAGAACAAGATCTAAGTGACTACATCATATGCAAGATCAATGACTGGGATTTCTCGAATTACAGAAGAGAGAAGAATCTTGCACTAGAAGGAAAGCGAAAGACATTCAAAATCCAGAAGCTATACGACATTCTATCTATTATAGATATCTCATTCACAGCATTCTTCTCTCTTTGTGAAAAAGAAGAACAGGAAAAAGGCAGAAAGCATAAAGCCCCAAGATCTGAATACGCACTATGCTAGCATCATGATAAACATAACACTTATTCGTCGAAATCAGCTTCAATGCTAGATTTCTCGTAGACTTTTTGCGACAGGTTAGCATCTATTTCGACAGCTTTCCATTCATGATAAGCTTCACACAAAGCAACAAAGTCCGAAAAACGATTTCTTCCATCAACCTCACGCAGAGTAACTACAAGACAGAATGGCATTTTCTTTCCATTTTTTTCATCTGCTCTTTCTTTAGTTAATATGCTTAGTCCCCAAAACCCTTTTTCATATACTTTTTTTCCTCTTGGTTGATTAGGAATCCTTTCCTCTATATGCTTAACATTGTCCCATTTTCTATATTTATCACGAGCTTTCTCTTCTTTCAGATCAACAAGAAGTTGCTCTCCTTGATAATTGTCATCTATTGGCTTTATCTTTCCATTGTGAACTCTTCCAAAATGAAGATCCAATTCAGTAGAAGTATAATCGACCCCATTTCGTCTAGAACATTTTGGGTTGTAACATAAAGTAGCCTTTGCAACAAAAGGATGCTTTTTTTTACTTTGAGGAACAGGAATGTTATATGCATACGTATCGTATTCATCCACCGTTCCATGAATAACGAATTTTATCTCATCATCTTGAGACGTAATTATGTCATCTATCTTGATTGGAACAGATCCATGCCCAATGAAATTACTGATGCCATGTCCCCAACCAGAAGCAGAATCAATTAACAAAGCTTTGGCTACAATTACTGGCAAATTCAATATGTGTATTAGATACGCGAGCTTTCTTGCAATCCAAGGAGCCGCAAAAGATGTACCTATTTTTTTATCTCTGCCTCTATTGGAACATACCGAAATCTCATCCAGTTTTGTTCCACCGAAAACAGCAACATCAGGTTTTGTAAAGAAGCTCAGTACAGGCCCTCTTCTTGAATACAAGGCAGGGTCTCCTTTTAAATCAATAGAATTTACTACTATTGAATTTATCGAATCCGCAGGCATACCAATTTTTTTAGATAAAGTTTGAGCATTATCGTTGGTTCCAGCAACAACAAAGATAATATTATATTTGTATTGCAACTCATCAAGAATTGCCGCCTCTGGAGATATAAAATTCTTGCTAATTTCAGCATTAGAACCTAACGACAAGTTCCATACCTTAATGTCCAAATTTGACTCAACAATCCTTTTTATCCTATCCATTATTTTTGTCGCATTTGTCTTTGCTTGAGTTGCAACTCCAAAATGTCTAACTCTAAATCGTCCACAACCATCATCTAAAAAAGGGTTCAACCTTGGACCATCGACGATAATAGAAGATACTGCTGTGCCATGTTCATAATCATCACTTCCAGAACATTCACAATCGGGCACCCAGCAGCTATAATCGACCCATTCTGCAAAATATGCATTAGTATCAAATAGTGTATCTATTACACCAATCTCTGGTTCGATTCCTGGAGACGGAATCGTAAATCCCAGTTTAGAAACAGCATGATAACTAGATTTATCATAACTAAACTCTCTTATATCAGAGAGGCTCATTGAAATCAAAAATGGGGCAACACTTTGAATCTTTCTAAATTGAACCGGTGTTAAACGCCACGAGTAATCATCTATATCGAAAAAAGCTTCTTTCTCTAAGCCTAATCGTTTTTGAATCTCTTTCTTTGACAGGCCAACATCATAGATATTTACTATCTGATCGTCATGAACTTCCTTATCAGAAAGATCCACATAGAATCGATCAATATAATATATATCGCGTATAATTTGTTTGAAGAGATTTTTCGATATTCCCTCTTTTTTTAAGCTGTTTTCCGTGTTAGTATCAAGTTCTTTTTTTGTTATCACACCATCAAATTTCTTTTGTAATATCGAAATGCATATATCTAAATCATTAATGGATCTTTCAATGTGCTCTATTGAAGTTCGATATGTAATTACATGTCCAATTGTTTTGTCTTCAGAGTATTTTGCACCGACAATAGACGCTGTTGAATGCGTTCTTTCTAATAAACCAGCAATTCTATTACTTTTGGCAACTATCGACTTGTATTTTACAGAGACCAATGGTGGAATTTGAACACTCACACCTTGCCAATACTGCAGAGTATTTATCAATGAAGCTCTAACATAGCTACAATCATCAACTGTTACAGATGCATTAACAGGCAAAGTAGCCTTACCACCCTGTCCATGGCTTTGCTTATAATGCAATATTCCGTGAAGCCTCAATACTTTATTCATTTTTTATCACCTGAAAATCTCTAGAAAGAGTACTCCTTGGAATTCGTGTCAAACTCTCAATCTCGCGCAAAGTGAACCCCAAGTCTTTCAAATCCTTGGGCTTAGATAGCAATTCAGGTCGAATTTGTTTTAACATACATGAAAAATAGTCAAATTCATAATTGCAATCACTAAATGCTAGAGAGGTTTTTATTAGGTTTGTCAAATCGCCAGGATATGGAATAGGCTCCATTAGAGATATTAGCTTCTTCAGAAGTCTCATGTTTCTACCTGCAAATGTAAATCTCTTTAAAAGATCATCCGTAATGCATTCTGCAATACCTAAAAGGTCTTCTCTTGAATATCTGCCAAAATCCACAACTTTATCAAAACGTCTGATGAGGGCCTTATCAAATTTATCAAAAAGATTGGTTGTTGCAATAATTACAACATCACCATTTAAGTTATCAAAGCCTTTTAGCACAGCAGAGGTTGCTCTACCCATTTCCCTAAGATCTCTAGAGTCTATTCTATCCATTGCTAGTGAGTCGATTTCATCGAATAGGATTATTACTTGTTCTGGATAATTAAGATTATTAATCTCTTCAAAAAGGGATGCAATATTCTTTGCAGTCTGACCTAGCTTACTATCAATGAGTCCATCAAAATCCACAGAATAAAGCTGTCTATTCAATATTCTTGCAATATGCTTGGCACATTCTGTCTTTCCTGTTCCTGGAGCGCCTTCAAATAAGAATTTATTAATCCCAGCATTATAACTAATTGCATTCATAATACCTTTTATGTCATCCATGATTGCATCTGGTAGCTCGATATGACTATTACCAGTATCTAGAAGCTTGATATAGTTTGATTGTCCATTCATTGTTTGAGGAACAAATGTATTTTTATCTGACAAAAGAGACATAACATACAATCCAAGTTCTTCATCTCCTGAACCATTAAAATCAGAGGCTATGTTGTACGCTTGCTCTCTAAATGAATAATCATCGTTTTCTATATGGTATTTTATTAAATTTAAGATGTCTCTCTTTTTCATTTTCTTATCCCTTTATATATTCATGCTTCAAGAAAATCTTACCAACAACAAATAAATAATTCAATAAAAGTATGTCCAGGATTAACCATATTTTGTCCCATAGTCAAGATAAGAAAAACCTCCTCTACACAAAAGCATAAAGGAGGCCTGGATTAACATAAATAGAGAGATTTATCTTCTTTCGTTTTCAAGAAGAGCCAATATAAATGGTCCTACACCCTTGAAATCATCAACAGCGATCTTTTCCTGAATGTAGTACTTGAAGGAACCATCTCTATATGGATTTCCTCCCAGTCCTGCAACAGAACAGATTCCACCAAGATGCAATTCACCATCTTCTTCTGTTAGATAGAGTCTCTTGATTCCTTCGATAGCCTTATCTGCAGAAGAGATATATTCAGGATCAAGATATCCAAGACGAACGCCCTTGTAAAAAGAGTAAGCGAACATACTTGTTGCACTTGTCTCTAGGTAGTTGCCTTCTCTATCAGGAAGATCTGTAACTTGGTACCACATACCACACTCATCTTGGTACTTCAGTAAGTTTGCTGAGAAATCCTTTACGATCTTGATGACTCTTTCCCTCTTAGGATTATCCTTTGAGACAAAGTCCAACACATCGATACAAGCCATCAAATACCAGCCCATTGATCTGGACCAATAATGAGGAGAAAGGCCTGTTACGATATCTGACCATCTCTGACCACGTGATTCATCAAATGCGTGCTTTAGCAGCCCTGTTGTTGGATCCTTGAGTGTTTCATATGTGACAATCAATTGGTCAAGGACATCATCAATGCCCTGACTGTCGTTATGTCTATATGCATATTCAGCATTGAATGGTCCTTCCATATATAGTCCATCAAGCCAAATCTGCCATGGGTAGATTTCCTTGTGCCAAAAAACTCCATTATGACATCTTGGCTGTGTCTTGAGCTGGGATGACAATCTATCCTGAGCAAGCTTGAATCTTTCTTCTCCGGATCTATCTGCAAGAGTGAACAAAGCTCTACCAGCATTGATCTGGTCTAGGTTATATTCTCCCTCTCTATATGTAAGGATAGTTCCATCATCAAGGATCAACCTGTCATACATAGAATATACCCAAGGATAAACGCTCTCATCCTTGTGATAGTCCCCTGCCAAGAGAGATGCAAACAATACAAGTCCATGCTCGTAATGCCAACGCATCATTCCAGGTCTATAACGTTTTTCAACACTCTTTACCATCTGCAAAGATAGTGGAAGTTCTTTTGACATCTAAAAACCTCTAGAAATTGCCGCCCATGAAGAGCGGCTTATAATCTAATTCTTGGAAAAGCTTACTTTACAATAAGGTTGTTATCCTTCATGTACTGTACGCCACTGTCGTTCCATGCCTTTCCGCCAATATTATTGAACTCTGTTAGGAACTTCTGCCAGTTAGCCTCGTTAAGAGTTCTAGCACCTGTTAGGAACTCTGCTAGGCTCTGCTCGTAGAATCTCTGAACATCAGCGTTTGGAGTTGGCATTGTTCCAGAACCAAGGTTAGCAACCCAAGTCTTGCTCTGCATCTCTCTCAAGACCTTAAGAGCTGACATTTCCTTCTTTGAGTACTCTGTTGTGTATGTAGGATATCTTGAAGCAAGCTCTGTATCTGAGTTGTAGAAGACCATGTTTCTAAGCTGTGTGTAAACCTGACCATTAGCACCTGTGAAAGCATTGTCTCCAAGTTCCTTGCTAGCTGTAGGAACACCGTTTACTAGCTCGTAGTTAACGCCTTCCTTACCCCAACCGCAGAGGAAGTAGCCTTCGTCTGAGCTCATCCATTCCAATAGCTGTGCAATAGCTTCCTTCTTTCCATCCTTAGCAGCCTGTGCTGATACTGCATAGATTCTGTAGTTAGCATCGTATGCACCGATAGCAGCATCTCCGTTAGGACCTGTGATTGCTTCACAAACTACCCACTCTCCCTCTGGGAAGTTCTTATCGAATGGAGCGTAGTTGCTTGTTGCTGCATAAGCTGCGTTCTGCTCATACATAACACCGAACTTACCCTGCTTCCAAGCAGCTCTGAAGTCATCCTTCTTGTATGATAGCCAGTTTGGATCGATAACGCCCTCTTCGCACATCTGTCTGATAAAGCTCATTACCTGGTAGAACTCTGGTCTATAGACGTTAAGTCCTGCATTCTCTTCTGTGAAGTTCCAAAGACCTGCAACACCAAATGCGCCCATTACTGGCCATAGTCTTGATCCTGGATATCCCTTGAGAGTTGAGTTTGTCTCTACAAATGCACCATAGCCCCAAGTATCATTCTTTCCGTTTCCATCTGGATCGTTGAAAGTGAATGCTCTAAGAACAGTCATAAGCTCTTCAGTTGTTGTAGGAACTTCCAAGCCAAGCTTATCGAGCCAATCCTTTCTGATCAACAAACCTTCGTTTCTAACAATTGAGCCTGGGCTAGCTAAGCCGTAGCTGTGACCATTGATTGTTGTGTGAGCGATAGAATCCTTGTCATATTGCTGAGCAGTACGATTTGGCATCATTGCATACATATCATCAACATTAGCAACCAAGCCCTGCTTAACAAGGTTTGTGAGAACCTTTCTGCTTACCATGAATAGATCAGGAAGGTTGTTAGCAGCACCTGCAGCCTGGATTTTAACATCCTGGTCTGTTTCGTTTGATGGAAGTGCTGTGAGCTTTAGGTCGATGTTGTACTTATCCTTTAGGATCTGGTATCCTTCCCAATCTGCTGGAACAGCTCCTGCTTCTGTAATAGCAGCGCCATACCACAAGTTGATTGTTACAGGACCTGATTGCTTAGCACTAGTAGCTTCCTTCTCACCGTTTGCGAACATTGGAAGACAGATAAATGCTATTAATAAAACGATAATAACACGTTTGATAGATTTCATGATTTTCTCCTCCTTGTTAAAAATCACCTATATAGATGCCTCCGGAGAGGCATTTATCAACCCTTAACGGAACCTGCGAGAGTTCCCTTTGTGAAATACTTCTGGATAAATGGATAAGCAATAACCATTGGGATTGCAGACATGAATACGCTTGCTGCCTTGATAGCTGCAACAGGTGCATTTCCGAATGCATTTACCTCTACATACTCGTTCATTCCAGATGCCATCAAGATGTTTCTCAATAGAATTGGAAGTGGATAGTTGTCTGTCAAATAGAGCATTGCGTGGAAGAAGTCATTCCAGAAGGATACTGCATAAAAGAGTCCTACTGTCATGATGATTGCCTTTGATAGTGGCATGATGATCTTAAACAGAATCTGAGCCTCATTGCATCCATCAATGCTTGCCGATTCCTTCAATTCCTTAGGGATTCCCTCAAAGAACTGCTTCATGATGATACAGTTGTATGTTGAGATAGCGCCAGGAATGAATACAGCTGGAAGATGGTTAATAAGTCCAATATCCTTAACAAGAAGGTATGCTGGGATCATACCAACATTGAATACATAAGGGATCATGATGACAATGTTGATGAACTTTCTTCCAGGAAGTGTGTGTACTGATAGTACATATGCCATTGGAACTGTAAGAACAAGAGCACATGCAACTCCTCCGATGAGAATCTTGAATGAATTCAAGAATGCATCCAAGAATCCATCATTTCCCAATAGTGCCTTATATGCATCTGCTGACCATTTCCAGAATGGCATGAACATGCCTTCAAGGTTAGTTCCAATATAATCTGCTGGTCTGAATGAAAGTGTGATTGTTGACCATAGAGGGATAACAATAACGATCAACATAAAGACCATGAATACATTTACACAGACATTGAATGAGTGATCTGCTGCTGTTAGCTTGACTTTCTTGTTCATTGACTGTGGTCTTAAGTTTTTCTGAGCTTTTTCTTTTTTTGCCATTTTCCACACCTCCTAGAACAAGCCGCTATCGCTGATCTTCTTACTGATAGAGTTAGAAGCGAATACCAAGATCATTCCGAATACACCCTTGAAAAGTCCTACTGCAGTTGCAAGTCCGAACTCGAACTCCAAAAGACCCTGTCTGTAAACCCAAGTATCGATGATATCTGCAACGGAATATACCTGTGGTGAATAAAGCATGAAGATCTGATTGAATCCTGCATCCAGGATTGTTCCAAGCTTTAGAATCAATACAGTTACGATAACTGGTCTGATTGAAGGAAGAGTGATGTACTTTACTCTCTGCCAGCTACTAGCACCTTCTACCATTGCAGCTTCAAATAGCGAGCCATCGATACCCATAAGTGCTGCGATGAAGATGATTGCAGACCATCCCATTTCCTTCCATGCATCAGAGAAAAGTACTACCCATGGGAATGCTTTGGTATTTGACAGGAAGTCAATCTTTGAGCCCCCGCAAGCTGCGATGATATCGTTGACAACACCATCACCAGGAGCAAGAAGAGCCAACAAGATACCGTACATGATTACCCAAGACAAGAAGTGAGGAAGATATGCAAGAGTCTGTACAATCTTTCTCAATACAGGGCGAGTACACTCGTAGATACATATTGCCAAGAGAATTGATAGAGGCAAGGAAATAACAAGCTTGCCAACTGAGTACATTACAGTATTTCGGATCAAAGACCAAAAATAGAATGAATTAAAGAATGCCTTGAAATTATCCAATCCGATCCAAGGAGAGCCTACTACTCCATCAAGTGCCCTGAAGTCCTTGAATGCAATCTGTGCATTCCAAATTGGAACATACTTGAAGATGATGTAATAAACTGTAGGAATCAAAGCAATCAAATAAACCATGCCATGACGCTTGATATCTTTCCATAGCTTGGCTTTTTTCCTTGCTTTGAGGACATTTGCAGCTTCTGCACTAACAGCGAGACCATTTGCTGTCTTCATGGAAGCTGATGTGTCTTTCTTTTTCATATTCGTCCACCTCACGATAAAGTTTATGGTTGTTCATAGAAGAAAATGCAAACCTAGTATTGTATAATTCAGACTTTTTTACATGTATTTAAAATGCAATTTACAGAAAAGAAAATCTCCAATTACTTATATTGCAAGCAATTGGAGATAAAACACAAATCAAGCTATACTCTTTGACGTATATGTCCTGGTGGAAATCCCTTAACCTTTTTGAATACCCTGCAGAAATATGCCTGATCCTGGAATCCAGTATCTTGGGCTATCTCATTAATAGACAATCCTGTTTGAGTTAAAAGCTTGCACGCAAGCTGGATTCTATATCTATTAAGGTAATCCCAAGGCGAGATTCCAACTTCCTTTCTAAAGATTCTTGTCAGATAGTCCTCACTTATATTTACAGCTTCCGCAAGCTGCCAGCGAGATATTGGCTGGGACGCATTCTTATTGATATAAGCAATGGCTTTCTTAACAAGAACACTTGTGAGTGCCGGTAGTAGATCACTTCCACCAAAGATACCAACTATGCGAGAGACAAACTCCTCACTTTCTGTGATCGAAGTATTGATCATCAACACATTAGGCATCTCCTGCAAAGCCTCCGCTTGTTCAAGCTTGAAGTGATCGCTAACGATCAATATTGGAGTATGGTTGAACTTCTCCTTCTCCCTGAAGCTATTGAAGAGATCCTGATCGAATTTATAGAAGATAGCTAGTGCACCATTGCCTTCTACACTCTCAGCATCCTCTATTGACTGTACTTCCACAACTGTTCCAAATTCCTTTAGCTTGCCAAGGGATGATGGAAATTGTCCAAATGAGAAGATCGTAGCCTTCTCATTCTTCGGCAAAGACCCTTCAAGAGCAGTTGCAACAGATATCGAAGGAGAATCAACACCAAAGAGAAGTATTGGAAGAGCCTTTGAATCCACATGATTACGTAATAGATTAATAAGGATAGTAGATGGCTTATGCTCAGAGCTTGCATCAAGTGCGATAGAAACTGTGTTCTGAGGAAGCTTGAACGCCTGCAACAGTTTCTCCTGTGAGATCACAACAGGATTCAATGCCTTAAGAGAGTCTGGGATATTGTCGTTTTCGTCTGCAATGAACAATACGCTTCCGACTGTTGTTGCACTCTTTTGTACTTGATTCGATAGCGACAGAAATGGAAGAGAGATCTTAACGGTGCGGGAAGAGAAGCTAAAAGAGCCACCATGCATCAATACAACACGCTCTGCATATAGCATTGAATTGTCCTTGTCTTTCAATGCTGGCTTCCATGCTTTCTTTTTTCCAGAGATCACAAATGATAGCGCTGTGCTATCTAGCGAGATCTTCACCTCCGGACTATCGGAAGATGAGATTATCTCATCCTTGATAATACTAAAGACTTCCTTTATTTTCTCAGAGTCGATATCGATGGAAGGAAGATTTTCAGCTCTTTCGATATCATATCCAAGAGATGAAAGCATATCGGAAATAGATGCAAATGGAACAAATTGTCTCTGCATCTCCATCTCGCCCTTCTCAGCAAGGGACAATTTCAGCAAATGCTCTGCCTGTGTGACACACGCAAGAAGTGCATCCCTGTCAAATGCTGTGCCTTCTGATAGCTTCTTGATCTCCTCAAGAGGCTCGCTAAGCCCTTCAGATAGCTTTGCATAGAAATCAGCTGATCGCTTTTCTTCCTCTTCTGCTTTCTTGCTCTTTTCACGTGCGATATCAAAAAGGGATATGGTCTTCAAAACACTGGAAATGCTGGTTCTTATATCTTCAAGGATCTTACCTTCAGTAAGAGTTGTGCTTAAGATCAAATAGCCTACATTTGATGTGTCATACACTAGTGGTAGTACTACAAAGATTCCACCCTCTAACTCTGATAAGTATTCCTTTGGAAGCATTTGCTCCTGGTTAAAGCTTTCCCCACCCTTTAGGAGGTTATTTGAAGAGAATCCACAACGTAAAAGAGTTCTATCATCATCCAAGTGAGTACAAATGAATGCCTTATCGATTCCCAGTTGAGGAAGATTCTTTTGCATGCACTTTGCAAGATCCAAGTCGCTACTCATTGTCAAAAGCTCTAGCTTGAATCTGTTGAGAGTGGAGATCAAAACACTCTGCTTGAATTCCTTTTGGACATTGCTCCTACTATGCTGGTAGCCAATCAGTTCATATAAGCAATCACGATCTGTGTTGGTAAGTTTTTTATCAGATAGATATCTTTCTGCAAGTATGATGCAATCACACAAAAGCTTTGTGTTGCCACCATTGTTGAAATATCTTTCAAGATAAGGAATGGCTTTCTGTTTGAAAGATGCATCCACAGAAAGGCTATCTATATAAATTAGATGCAATAGATCTACCAGAGCATCTACTGCAACACATTCATCCAATGACTCACGAAGCCATCTGGTTAGGCTATCCCAGGAAGAGAATACCTCTTTTGCACTCTCCTCTCCTCCAAAGACGTTTTCGCATCCACAGCTATGGCGCAAGATAACCTCTGTTGGAAGCACGATATTCACAGGAGAGTCTTCCCTATTTGAACAAACATCGCAAACAAGAGTATAGGAGGTGTTTGCAAGAGTCTTGATTGGCATTCTGACAGTTGTGGAATCAACACTCATCATGCTGTTTTCCTCACTATCGTTAAAACCTACTATCTTCAACTCTGTTGGAATCTGAACACCAATTGAATCAAGGTATTTACTTGCCCAGAACATCAACAGGTCGGATGCAAAACAAACAGCATCAAAGTCCACGCCTGGAGTAAGGTGCCTATCTTCAATTAACTCTCTTATTGCTTTATTGCCCTCTGCCCAAGCGCAAGGTGTTGCAACCAGATTCGCATCATAAGCAATACCATTTTCCTTCAATGCACTTTTATATGCCTCAAATCTCGCTTCGGCACTCGGATGGCTCTCAGGACCTCTTACCATTGCAATCTTCTTGCATCCATGGACCCTGATCAGGTGATCCACTTCATTGAAGAATCCTGAATATGCATTGAAATCAACAGAAGGAATGCCTGCTATGGACATTCCCATTGCAACAACAGGCAAATCTTCGTTTATCTTCCTTATATACTCACCAACTTGATTGTAATCGACCTTACCTGTCAAGGAAGATGCCCAGACGATAGAGCTATCGATATTGGTGCTATTTACAAGAGAGAATACTTCATTTCTGAGGTATTCGTTATCCTTTAGATAGTTCAGTCTTCCACCAGGAAAGACAAAGAGCGTTGTATCATCTCGTTTCTTTGCTTCTTTCGATACTGCACGCCATAGTGCGATGCCTGAACCTTGATGAATTGTCGCAAGCATTAAACCTATTCTCTTATGCATATGGAAAACCCCTCACGTCTTGATTCTATTATAACATTTGCATTGTTGAAAACAGTTTTACATTCGATGATGTCTTTTTTGTCCAAATGGTTGGCACCTAAAAAACATAATAATGTTTGACAATCTAAAATACGTATAGATAAAATGAAACTGTGTTTCGTTTTCCAAACAATACTGCTTAATAAACAGCATGCTTTGAAGACAAATATAGACATTTTATTTTGTATTGCTAAGGAGTTACATACAAATGAAAACCATTCAGGAAACCGTGGTAAAGAAAGAAAGACCTATCAAGGTCTTGCAGTTTGGAGAGGGAAACTTCCTCAGAGCTTTTGTTGATTGGATTATTGATCAGCTCAACGAAAAGAGCACTTTCAATGGAGATGTATTGATGGTTCAGCCACTTTTGAATGGCATGGGCAATATGATCAACGATCAAAATGGTCTATATACAACTGTACTAAGAGGCGTTCAGCAAGGTAAACCAGTTGAGGAGTTCAGAAAGATTACAAGCGTTAGAGGATGCTTGAATCCATATACAGAGCACGAGAAATACATTGCCCAGGCAAAGAACCCTGATTTGAGATTCATCATCTCAAATACAACAGAAGCTGGTATTGCATACCACGAGGGCGACAAGCTTGAAGATAAGCCACAGACATCCTTCCCTGGAAAGGTTTGCGCATTCTTGTATGAAAGATATAAGGCATTCGATGGCGCTGCTGATAAGGGAATCATCTTCATTCCTTGCGAGCTAATCGATAAGAATGGAGACAACCTAAAGAGAATCGTACTTCAATATGCACATGAGTGGAACCTACCTGAGGAGTTCATCGCATGGGTAGAGAATGCTTGTGATTTCTGCAACTCCCTTGTTGATAGAATCGTTCCAGGATACCCAAGAGCTGAAGCAGATGAGCTCTGCGCTCGCCTTGGCTATAAGGACAACCTACTTGATGCAGCAGAGATCTTTTTGCTATGGGTAATTGAGTGCCATGGAAAAACACACCAGGACGAACTTCCTACAGACAAGGCAGGAGTTAACGTAATCTGGACAGACGATATGTCTTTCTACAGAACAAGAAAGGTAAGAATCTTAAATGGCGCACATACAATGACTGTACTTGCAGCATACCTAGCGGGCCTCAATACAGTTGAAGAGTGCATCAAGTCAGATCTTGTTTTCCCAATGATGAAACGTGGTCTATTTGAAGAGATCATCCCTTCAATGGATGGAGACAAGAAGCAGCTTGAAGAGTATGCTCACGATGTATTAGAAAGATTTGCTAATCCTTACATTGTTCACCTAGTACTATCAATATCACTGAACTCTGTTTCAAAGTTCAAGACAAGAGATCTTCCTTCACTTGTTGGATACATTGAGAAGAAACACGAGATCCCTTCAGTTCTTACTTTCTCTCTTGCAAGCCTTATCGCTTTCTATAACGGAAAGCTAAATGCAGACAAGACTGCTCTTGTTGGAAACAGAAATGGGGAAGAATATCTAATAAAGGATAGCCCAGAGGTTCTCGCTTTCTTTGATAAACTTTATAGTGATAGCTACAATTGCAATAATTGCAAGGCAAAGGCAATTGCACACGCTGTTCTATCCAACACAGATTGGTGGGGACAGGACCTAACACTCCTTGAAGGCCTCGAGGAGAAGGTTGCTGGATACCTAAGAACAATCTACAACGATGGAATGGTTGAGGCTATCAAGGCACTATAATTAAGAGGATCAAATGGAAACAACTAAACTAATCAAGATCAATCCAAATGATAATGTAGCTGTAGCAATAGAGTCTCTCTATAAGGGAGACGTTGTTACCGTTGGGGATGACACTTTCACTCTTGTTACAGACATCCCTGCAGGGCACAAAGTTGCCCTAAGGGATATCGATAAGGAAGAAAGCATCATCAAATATGGCTACCCTATCGGAGGAGCGAAAGAAAAGATCAGAAAGGGAGAGCATGTTCACGCTTTCAACATTCACACTCTTCTTTCTGAGAGTGCAAGCTACTCTTACAACGAAAAGCTCGCTCACGATTACATGCTCCAGTTCGAAGCAGATAAAAAACGCTGGGAAGGGCACATCCCTGTAATTCAGGCTTACGAAAGACAGGATGGAAGGATCGGTATTAGAAATGGCCTTTGGATCGTTCCAACAGTTGGATGCGTCAATGGAATAAGCAAGAAGCTTGAAGAATGGGGAAACAAGGAACTAGAACTTGAGGATGGAGTCCATGCTTGGACTCATCCATATGGATGCTCACAGATGGGACAGGACCATGAGAACACAAGAACAATACTAGCAGATCTTGTTCATCATCCAAATGCAGGTGGAGTTCTTGTTCTAGGTCTTGGATGCGAGAACAACACAATGGAATCCTTCAAGAAGCTTGTTGGAGAAGTTGACGATGAAAGAGTCAAGTTCCTTGTTGCTCAAGAGTGCGAAGACGAGATCGAGGACGCTAAAGCATTGATGAGAGAAATCGCATCAAAGATCAAGACTGACAAGCGTACTGCTCAAAAGATGAGCAAGCTTGTAGTTGGATTCAAGTGCGGAGGCTCTGATGGACTATCGGGAATCACAGCCAATCCTCTTGTCGGAAGATTCTGCAACGAACTAACGGCCATTGGCGGAACAGCAATCCTTACAGAGGTACCAGAGATGTTTGGCGCTGAGCAGATGTTGATGAACAGAGCGATCAACAAGGATGTCTATAATGAAGTTGTTGACTTGATCAACACTTTCAAGGACTACTTTGTTCAGCATCACCAGGTTGTTTATGAAAACCCTAGCCCAGGAAACAAGGCTGGCGGTATTTCAACATTGGAAGACAAATCCCTAGGATGCGTACAAAAGGGAGGCATTGCTCCTGTTTGTGACGTACTCAAGTATGGTGAGAGAGTTCATACAAATGGACTTAACCTACTACTAGGACCAGGAAATGACATTGTTTCCACAACAGCTCAAACAGCAGCTGGTGCAAACCTCATTCTCTTTACAACAGGAAGAGGAACCCCTCTCGGAGCTCCAGTTCCAACAGTAAAGATTGCGACAAACAATGCACTAGCTGAAAATAAACCAAATTGGATTGATTTCAATGCAGCAAAGCTACTTGAAATGGATCCAGAGAAAGTAACTGGAGAGCTATTTTCTCTCATAACTGCTATCGCGAATGGCGAGAAGCATACAAAGAATGAGATCAATGGATACGAAGAGATCTCACTATTCAAGGATGGTGTAATACTATGAAGCCTTTTATGGGAAACGATTTTCTTCTCGAAAATGAGATGGCTAAGAAGCTATTTCATTCATATAGCAAGGACATGCCAATTTTTGACTATCATTGTCATTTGATTCCTGAAGAGATTGCTACAAACAAGCGTTTTAGCAATATCACAGAAATCTGGCTAGGCGGAGACCACTACAAGTGGAGAATGATGAGAGCTTGTGGATTTGATGAGAAGTACATCACAGGAGATGCTGATCCATACGACAAGTTCCTCGCTTGGGCAGAGACAATGGAGAACCTCATTGGTAATCCTTTGTATCATTGGACTCACCTAGAGCTCCAGAGATACTTCGGTATCGTAGATGTTCTTAGCAGAAAGACTGCAAAGAAGATCTATGATGAGTGTAACGAGAAGCTTCAGAATGACCCTGATCTCACTGTTTGGGGAATCATGAAGAAGTTTAATGTATATGCAGTTGGTACAACAGATGATCCAGCAGATGATCTAAAGTGGCATAAGGTTATCAAGGAAGAAGGAAAGTGCCCTGCTAAGGTCATTCCTTCATATAGACCAGACAAGGCACTTAATATCAACAAGCCAGACTATGCTGAATACATCAAGAAGCTTGCTCTAAGTGCTGATATGAAGATCGAAAGCGTATCAGACGTTGTTACAGCTCTCGTAAAGAGATTGGATTTCTTTGTTGAGATGGGATGTAAGGCATCTGACCACGCTCTTGAGACATGCCCTTGCACATACCTTTCTGAAGATGAAGTTGATGAAATCTTCAAAAACAAGCTTAATGGCGCAGAGCTAACAGCATTTGAAGTTGATGCATATAAGACATTTGTTCTATCCGCACTCGCAAGAGCATACAAAGAAAGAAATGTTGCTATGCAGTTCCATTTTGCATCTATCAGAGACAACAACACAAAGATGTTCTCTGTTCTTGGTCCAGACACAGGATATGATGCATCTCACGACAAGGAACTTGCTTACGGAGTATCTAAGTTCTTTGCACACCTATCTGAAGAGAATGGAATTCCAAAGACTATCTTCTACTCACTAAATCCAAAAGATTACTATTCACTAGCAACTTTGATGGGTTGTTGGCAAGGTGATGGAATAAAGGGTAAAATGCAACTTGGATCCGCTTGGTGGTTCTGTGATCACAGAGACGGAATGGAAGAGCAGATGAAGACTCTAGGAGATGTCGGAATGCTTTCTGCATTCATTGGCATGCTCACAGATTCAAGAAGCTTCCTCTCCTACTCAAGACATGAGTATTTCAGAAGAATACTATGTAACCTAATCGGTACATGGGCTGAAAATGGAGAGGTACCATATGACGAAGAGATGCTTGGAACTATCGTTAAGAACATCTCATTCGAGAATGCAAAGAATTACTTCGAAGGAAAATAAATAATGGAAAGAGAGAATGAAGAGAAGCAGATGAGTGCCGTAGAACGCACACTATCAGTTTTGGAAGCATTGAGCAAAAAGGAATCTATCAATCTTGAAAATCTTGCAAAGACAACAAAGCTACCAAAAGCAACACTTCTCAGATTTCTCTCTTCTCTAATTAGCCTTGGCTATGTTTATAGAGACGAGGGAGATATGTACCATCTTACACTAAAGATGTTCTCCGTCGGCTCTAGAAGCCTTAATCACATAGACCTAGTGAACACCGCACGTCCATTTACAAAAGAACTAAGCGAAGAGCTTGGGGAGACTGTACATATGGGAATCCTGGTTGATGATAAGGCTGTATATATCCTAAAGGATGAATCCCAATACACTATCAGGATGTATTCAAGAGTAGGAAAATCAATTCCTCTCTATTGCACAGCAATAGGAAAGATCTTCCTATCTGAGATGAAGGAAGATGCGCTAAATCATTATCTTGCGACTCACGAACTTAAGCCTTTCACTCCTAAATCAATCAGAAGCGCCAATGCTCTCAAAGAAGAGCTAAAGCTTGTTAAGAAAAGAGGCTGGTCAATTGATGACGAGGAGCGAGAAGAGAACATCATGTGCATAGGCGCTCCTGTCAGAGACTATACAGGAGAGGTTGTAGCTGCTATCTCGGTATCATGGCCACTCTTTAGATTCAATAAGGACAACTTCAACAAAGCTGCTGCAAAGATCACAGAATCTGCTAAAGAACTATCTAGAATCTTAGGATATACAGACGAAGAATAAGAAAACTATCCTTATATTGTTGATATCTTTAATTGGATATATCCGTTTTGATGTCCTTCCAAGAATGCATGTGTAGTACCGCTTGTTGCTATTGGTGCATATGCTGTTAATATGACTTTCGTTATTGCATCTATGTCTTCCTTATTGGCTTCCAATGTATAAAAATTTGCAAGAGTTCTTTTTTCAAGAGAGATTTTTTGATCCCTTTCTACTTCTGAAAAATCAGGACTCTTTTGAACAGATGGAGAACCTGGTGCGTATGCTTCAATTTGATAATTTAGGCCAATATCCTCGCCTCCTTCTCCTTTATCCACATGTAATAGACAAAAATCATCAACATCTGCAGGCACCCCTGGTGTAGAAGAGGCAATTAAAGAAATAGAAATAGGAGATTCTTCCTTCAATGTCCATTTAATATAGAACTCTGCAGTAGATGTTGTCTTTGGTCCTTCGGTAACCAAATCAAATTGAACGTTGTCCAACGATGTACTGCATGCTTCATCTTTATAGAAGTTGATTTCAGCCGTAAATGCTTTATGAAATACAAGATTAAATGTAGGTACATCAATTGTGCTTGTTACAGCAAAGATAGAACAGATAGAAGAAACAAGAACAAAAGTAAGTACAATAATCTTCTTCATATCATTCACCCTCCACTGTAATTGTCATGGATCCAATATGTTCAACACCAAATGTAGCCCCATTCATAGCCTCATTGGTTACTATCAATTCAAACTTCTGGCTACCAGCCAATGGCTTTGATATCGAACCACCGTCATATATTGTAATAGGAGAAAAAGCTGCTGTTGACAGTGTTTTTCCATCTATCAATTCTTTATTTGCCCAATCAATTGTCGATGAACCATCAGAACTTGTAAGCTTTTCAGCTCCTGTTATCTTGATGATAGTTGCTTTAGGTGTATACAGCTTCCAATAGAAATAAAACACTCCAGTAGATGCTCCACTTTCATCTTGATTAAATACAACTGTACCAGGCTCTCCTCTTACAGCAGTGGATTTTTCAGTAATCTCTGGTCCTATTTTATTTGGAGTATCAGACACCGTTTTTATTTCATTAAAAGAGAACCCAAACACTCTTTTATTAGGACCACCATAAAACAACACGTGTTTTGTATGGTAGCTATCTAATGCAGCAATATTAAATAAGAATATGGAAAGTAATAAAAATGTTAAAATCGCTTTCTTAATCATATCTCATTATGTTCCCGTTACTGCTCAAGCAGTCATGTATAAACTGAATTGAATCAGTCAATCTTAATCCTATTTAAAATTGAGATTTCCATACTCTCAATTCTCATTATTGAGATAACCCATATCTTGGATTATCAAATGGATGATTTAATCATCACATATCCAATTTTCTTTATATACCTGCTGTAGCAACAGATAAACTATCACTACAGCAGCATATCCAACTAAAATGTCAGAATCTAAATTTTAAATCATTAAACCAATGCGGTAATTTCGACAGTAATGGTATCTTTGTAGGCACCATTTATGACATTTTCAGCAGCTAAGTCGGCTCCTTTTTTGACATTCATTGTAACGCCACCCCAGAACTCTCTATTATACTGCTCACCTTTTAGTTTTGTATTTGCAATTGTGAATGTAACCGGAGTATTTAGGTTTTTTTCGGTTTCATCTACTGTGATAGTTGTGTTCTTTATCTGGCCTGTTGCTAGCTTTGTTAATTGAATCGTATAATCAATTAAACTAGTTTCTACATTTATATTCTTTAGTTTACCAGCATTAGCAGAAGTCAATGTAACAGTTAAACTTTGTGTTTTTGCCTCCGCCAAAAGATAGCTCCATGCAATGACAACAGACTGTTCTGTCTTAATATCTTTCTCTGAAGCTGTTAGCGTTCCATCAATTGCTCCTGATGAAAAAGTTGGTGCAGCATCATAAACACCAAAGATTGTCTTCTGTTCAATAACAGGAGTGTATGTGAGTTTTACCTCAGCCGCAAACACCCCCCCCCAGCACATTACGAATACTAAACATAATAATAGAGTCTTTTTCATTTTTCCTCTCCTCTTTTATTATTACTTAGTGTCTTTCTTCCTTTTACTTTCATATCAAGACACTTTCTGATATGAAGCAACCCCCGATCTATATCATCTGAATACTATTAACATAACAAACTTATCTTTGAGCAACGACGTGTATATATATCGTTTCTTGATATAAGCCTGCCTCCAAGTATTCAGGTGCTGTATCTGTTTTTATCGCAAGTCTTCCATCATAAATGAAGGACTTTGTATATTGGCCAGTTGTATACTTAACATTTGACCAATCTCCAACATATGCTTTTACAAGAGTCTCTGGCTCTGTAAGAACTATAGAAGTACCAATTATTCCTGCTCCCCAATAATCCAGATATGATGTGCCATCAAAAACAACTCCTTGAACTATTCCTTCCCCGTCTCGGTATGCTGTGAGTGTAAATCCAACAGAATTTGTATCTGAATAGTTTATTGTTGTAGAAGAGTTACTATATCTTTTCTTGAATCGAAACTTATTACCTTGTACCGTAGGATTTGAATTTGAAGATAAGAATATGTACATATTCTGAGGAATATTCGCGTTTACTTCTGCCTCAGTTGTTGCATTTGCACCATATGTTGCCATCATGTTGATATCTGCTATATCTAAGACATTTCCTGCATCATTCATCAAGTCAATATTGTATGCACCTGGCAACTCTCTTGCAGTCAAGCTTGCTTCAGACAAGTTTGGATCCGAAGTAACACTAGGCGCTCCTGTCACAGGATCATTTGTAACATATCCAGCAATTGGGAATGTAAATGCAACACTGTCTATTAAGTTATTACTACTATCATATAGTTTCATAGTCATAGTAATAACTACAGAATAATCATCTGCCTGGGTAAGCCTATATTCCTTTCCTTCGTATGTTAATACTGTTCCGGTGGCATCAAGTTCTCCAGGAAGACCTAAGACGATATCGAAAAAAACAGAGGCTCCGCCATTCAACTGATTCGTATTGTTAAATAACCCATATTTAAAATCAATATTTGCAGAAGGAATTGTCTGTCCACTTTGTAATACATTAGATCTTATGTTGTGAACAGTTTCATTAGATGCACCCATAATAACATAAGGTTTTACGGACGAGATTAATACTCCATATAATTCAAAAGGTCTTTGATATGCACTATTGGACTGGCTAACTAATATCATGTCCCCAGTATCAGTTGTGAAAGTACATTCAATATGTCCACCATACAACAGCCTATATACTGCTTGTTCTTCATCTGTGTATGTATAACCAAAGTCATCATCAACATTTCCGCTACCATATTCGAAATATTTTCCTTTATCAACAGTAAATGTAAAACCTCCAGAGAGAACAATATTTTCAATATAATAGGCTCTTCCCCAAATAGCGTGATTTTCATCCGTTGTAATCTTATCATTAAGTTTCCCATTAAATCCAAGATTAGTTATAGCCCCTGTATTTAGTTTCTCTTTGTATGACGGAAACTGACTACTCTTAAGGTTGATTCCTGTTGTGTTAACAGGAACCATGTATTTTTCCATTTTTCCTTTAAGCCAGTTAATATCATAATCAGCAAAAAGAGATGTTGTTATTAGAAGAAATAGAAATAATGTAATGATCTTTTTCATGTTAGTATTCCTTCCTTATGCATCTGGAGTAATTGTTAGCGTAACATGCGCTAAATAGTTTCCTTCTGGCGCAGCCTCTGTTAATTGCGTTGAATCATATGTAAAACCAAAATAAACATTGCCATTTGCAGCCCCTATGAAGCCTTCACTAGAACCATCTATTAAATTACTAACAGAAACACCATTGTTAGTTCCATCAATAATTACTTGAGCAACTGGGGTTGCAACAGAAGCATCTTTTAACAACAACTTGTTATTTGCTCCATCATATATAATAGATGCATTCTTTTGTTTTCTATCTCCTCCTGTTATCTTGTAACTGATTGAGAACTCAAAGACCAATGAATAATTTAATTCATGGCCAATAGAAGTTGTGTCTGTTACATGACTTAATGGCTCAGCTATCACATTTATAGAAAATGGCTTATTGGCAATGAACCCCCAATCTGCAATTAACAAACCAGAGCCATTTCCAAATACCTCAGATTCAGTAGTTGCAGGCTCTTTGTCTCCCTTGAATTGGGCCAACGAGTTCTCAATATCAAAAGGCATTCCAAGAGCAAAAATGTCGCTACTTTGAGAAGGTATTCTATTAACATATACCTCAACAACATCTTTCACACCTGCTTGAATTACAAAAGGCCGAGATATTAAATCTTCATAAGCACCATATGTTCCTCCTGTTCCAGCACTCACAACTAACAACAAAGAGGCAAATATAATCAATGTAAGTAGTATTTTCTTCATCACATCACCTCTAACTTTACAGTTACTGGAACTTTATATGTTCCTGCAGGAGCTGTTTTATAATCCTCTATTTCAATGATTAAAGAAACCGATCCTTGAGCAACCCAAAGAGTATTACTTGGTAATACAAAGATAGCACCCGTTGCTCCATTTTTTGTTATGGAGAATTCTGCTTCTACAGACTTAGCTCCTAAGTTTAGATATGCTTGAGAATTATCAGAAATATGCTTGATTAAATATATATCAGCACCTGAAGTTCCCAAAGTTTGTTTAAATGATGATGTCCTGTTAATGATATCTACTTCGTAATTACTTACGCCATTTTCTCCATTTTTAACACCAGTAAAATCATATTTATAATTGTTTAAGACTATTGCAGCAGGAATAGTTTTTGACCCTGATTCATTTTTAAAACCATCTCCGAATGAGAACGATATTTTATATGTATTTGTTCCCCTTCCATATATTTCATATGAAAAAACAGCTCGTTTTCCATATTGATAGGTATTACCAATCTCTGTTATATCACCAAGCAAAGATGGAATATGATCTGTTATGTTAATATCAGAAGGAGTTGGCAAAACAGCACTATCATAGATGGTGTTTAAAGATGTAGAAATCGCATCCAAAATCTGGAGCTGAACATCATCTGTAGTGTTAAGAGTTGTCTTCCTTTTATACGCAGTAATATCAAAAGTAGTACTCGAGGCAAATACCGATGTACATAGGATGCAAGCTATAAGAATAGACAGAATGATTTTACGTATCATAGTGCCTCCTCTTCTGGATATAGTGTTGCCCAGAATTCATCAGAAGTAATAGATGTTGTGTACTTATAGTATATTGCATCCACATATTCATTAGGAAGAATTAGACTTGTATCCTTTTCAGCACTATCAAACATGTTGATCAAGCTATATGAGCATTCTTCATCAACTTCGATAATAGCTAGTGTCCAACCACCTTTTGTTGGGATGTCAAATGCATAAGTACCAGATGAAAGATCAGAGAGAATGAACATTCCATTCTCATCTGTGAATATATATTGTTCATCGTTGACAGCTAGTTCAACGACGTTATCTGTTATGTTGACGTTATATAGAGGGGAAGAACCATTGAGCCATGGCTCATCGTCTGCATATGCAACTGCTGCAACTGAATAGATAGGATCTGTTACAAGCTTATACTTATATGCCCTTCCCTTACTTGCTGGAATATGGAAGCTGAATATAGCAGGGGAAGACAGCCCATCATTGCTTGTGCTATAGATCATCAGATCAGTATTACGAGTTGAACTTACTCCATTATAAAGTGTTGTTCCCATAAAGCTTTGTCCTGTTACAAACTTAGAAGAACCGCTGTATCCAAAGGAAACATCGTTTCCTCTTAGGATTCCACCCTGTCTGATTAAGAATACAGATGATGGAATATATCTTGAGAGTGCGAAATATCCATCTGCAAAGATAGTCTGTATGGATAGGGATGCGTTTCCATTGATATTCTTTCCATCAAGTGTGGAATGAACACCCATTCCAAATCCAAAGTAATCTGTAGAAGAAGACCAATTGAAGTTTGCGTTGTAATTGCTTGCAGATGCAAAGTCCTCTATCTTCTTCATGCCTGGCATATTGACGCTTGCAGATAGATTGTTGTTTGTTAGTGATACATTGGAGCTTACTCTTGAAGAGTATGGGCTTGTTTGAGCCGATACGCTTCCGCCCTTGAATGAAAGGGTTGCATATACACTCCATGTCATTGATGAGTATCCATCATAGCGTCCATTGAAGTTCAAGGATGATGAAATACTCATCTTTGAATATGGATTGACAGATAGTGATAGATATACAGAGTAAGGACTCTGTGAGATCTTATCTGTATAGAATGACAATGTATTACCTAGGCTATAACCAAGGATTCCTAGGCGTCCTGAGAAAGACAGTCCTGTCTGGATAGTGTGACGAGTGCTGATCTTATAGTCTGATGGACTATTGTAGCTAGCATTCAAGTTCAATGATGATAGGTACTTGTTCTTGAAGCTCGTCTGATGGCCTACATGTGCATAGATCTGTGGAATATAGAATGAACCATCAGAGGATCTTGATTCTGTAAGGTTCAAGTTATAACGAGTAGTACCAAAGCGGGACGCTTGTGTTAACTCGAAGTTCGCCTTGGCTTTTGGATTAAATAGATATGTAGCATTTGGATTATTGGAGAATGCAAATCCAGATGAAAGCATCAAGCTATGAGTAATGCCATATGTGAAACTGAATGATGCTGCAACGTTCCTGTAATCATATTGCAAATACTTAGATCCAAGCTTGAAGCAAAATGATCCATCTCTGTAGTTAGCACTTGATAGTGTTTCCCTACCTGTTGAGAGGTTCAATGTATAGAAGAACTCTCCTGGATACAACAATGATGAGTAGTATGAGAATGAATATTCCTGCTCATACGAGTCAGATCCATCTACAGGGGAAACCTTGATCTTGATCTTGTTTGCACCTGTATATAGGACAAAGTCCTCCATTCTATAATTACCTGCAGCGAGTGTGCGTGAATATATCTTAGACTCTCCATTGTAGACTTCCACAAACGATGTCTTGTCGAGAGTGAATATTGCATTATATGGGCTCTTCTTGACATAGCTTCCATCGCCATATGATGTACTCTTTGTCAAAGAGATACCTACTGCTGTTCCATTTGGAGACAACAATCCTGATGATACATTACCTACACTTAGTCTTAACATCTTGGATGTAAAGTCATGATATAGGTTCCATGAACCAAATGAATAACCAAATCTCTTATTTGCATAACTTAGGTTATATGAGAAATTCAGATATGTATCATAAAGGCTAAGTGTGTTATTTGAACTCATTGATAGTGACCAATAGAAGTTCTGAAGAGACCTGACATTCCATCCAAAGTTGAATGAATAACCACTCTTGAGAACAAATACTGCAGGCTCAAGTGTTATTGAGTCTGATATTGGTCTTGATACACTACTTCTATATGGGCTTGATATGCTGATTACCATAAGTGGCATATCATTACTGTCAAATTCAAGATAGATCTTGTAGTTATCACGATCGAATGTGTATTCAACTCCAAGAGATGGGAAGATCTCAAGAGCAAGCTCTTCTGATTGGAGCGCAAAGATTCTATTGTTTGCATCCTCAGTTAGATCTGATGAGATCAAAGTCCTGATCTCTGATGTAAATAGATAAGGAAGCTCTTCCTTCATAAGGACAGCTATGTTGCCCTTGTATTCCTTATTTACATATAGATCCATGTAATAGATACCATCTTCGAATGACAACTCATCCTCGCCTGCAATATAGAAATCTGCCCAGAAGTCGTCATCGTCTTCTTCTACAAATACAAACTCCTCTTCGAGAGCTGCATCTACAGATAGTTGCAGGTTATCGATTGATGGTACAGATACTACTTCCTCTTCTACAGGGAAGAATCTATATAGATTTGCTTCAAAGAATGCAATTACTGCATCTAGGTATGCGTTAACCTCCCCTTCTGTGTACTTCTGAACGCTATCGACTGCGATAGAATCGCTATCAAGAGAGAACTCAAATAGAGCACACTCCTCAGGGCAGCTAGACATTAGCATTACAAGGCCATCGCACATATTGTCTTGGCTTACAAACTCAGGGAATGTGAATGTAGCACTATCGGAGATAGCATCTACATGTACATATTCGCCAAATAGTGGGATGTCACGTAAGATATTGAAGTCATAGATATCAACAACAGGTTCTATCTCTTCTGAAACAGGCTCTGGCTTTGTCTCTTCAACAACAGCCTCTGACTCTGGAGAAATGACTTCAACTCCTTCAGGATTTTCAACAACAGGCTCTGGTGCTATAACTACTTCAGCCTCTTCTTCTGGTTCAACTTCAATTATGTCAGGAATAACGGTTATTGGTTCTCTTGTGATAGCCTCTGGCTCAACAACTTCTTGTTGTGGTTCTTCTACAACAGCGACAGGCTCTGTTTTTGTTTCTTCAACAACTTCTACAGGAGCAATAACAACCTCTGGCTTCTCTTCAACAGGAACGACTACTGTTACATCATCATTAGGTGTTTCAACTACAGGTTTTACGACAATAGGTTTTTCTACCTCTTCTTCAACAGTTGAGGCTACACTACCAGGAGTCTGTAGGTTGTATGATGTGTAATAAATTAGATATGCAATGTCTGCTATTGTTAGAACCAAAAAGAAGACAAGCAGCATTGCCAATAATTTTATCGCCCTGTTCTTATTCATAGGCTAACCCTAAAAACGACTGAAACGCACCTTATTTGTAGCTAAAGTTGTAGCTTGCTTCTGCACTTAAGCTACTGGAATTCTTCAATTCTTCTGGGACAGCTATTGTAAGCTGGATAACAGAATCAGTAAGAAGGTTCTTTCCTGATGCCGCCTTAATCTCTTCATCGCTCATCTGATAGCGAGATCCATCATTTCCATTGATAGTTACACTCAAAGAGTCTAACAATTGATGGACACTACCTGTGTTTTCCAATGCTACTGTAATTGTATCATCACTATTGAAAGTTGCTGTTGTGCGAATTCTTTCAATGATCTTTGATGGCTGAACATATGCTGCAGTGCTATAGACAAACAAGAAGTTGATAGTCTGACCAGATGTTGCTTCCTGTGCACCCTTTGAATATGCAATCTGCTCTGCAACGATCCTGAAATTCAATTCCTTGCTTACTGTCTTTGGTCCCTTGTATTGCACACGTACAATCTGGGTAGTCTGTGGCTTGATGATCATCTTTGCAGGCTGGATTGAAAAATACTGAGACGCAGGCTCTGTATATTCATTTCCATCCTTATCAAGCATACGCTTATAAGCAACCATCTGAATTGCAATTGGAGAATCTGAATCATTGACAATGGTATATGCTTTTACGGAATCTGCACCTGTTGTGCTATAAGAAACACTCAATGGAGACAATTGATAAGCAAACACGTTGCTTACAATTATCAATACTAGAAATAGAAAGATAAACAATCTTTTTGAATTCATATACATTTCCTTTGGGATATTAAGCTTAAGAGTTCAATACTCTTTTTTAAATCCCGAGGTTTTCCCCAACACCTCTGCAAATATACAAATATCCAACACCCCTATTATGACAATGAATCTAAATAAGGTTCATAGCCAATCCACACACATTGTTGTATCTTCTATTGTACCACTATATCGGTTTACATCACAATAAAAGCTTTTTCTCAATCCGTGCGGTATATTTATACCAACAAGACATATTAACACTCAAGTATTTCACCCCTTATTTTTAATAAATCAGTGCAAAAAAACAGCCCTTCCAGGCTTATGTCCAGAAGGGTTGTTCATGGTTGTTTTTCTATGCTTATAGAGCTGCCCAAACTGGGATATTGTCTACAACAAGCTTACAGACGAACAATAGAGCTACGATGATTGTTGGAAGAGTCAAAGCCTTAAAGTCCTTCTTACAAAGCTTAATGATTGTGTATGTAAGAATACCAAACATAATACCATCAGAAATTGAGTAACAAGCAACCATCATGATGATACATAGGAATGCTGGAATACCTTCTGAAGGATCGTCCCAATCGATGTCCTTTACAGGGCTCATCATGTAGAAGCCTACGAGGATGAGAGCTGGAGCTGTTGCTGCCTTTGGAATTGAAAGGAACAATGGAGCCAAGAACAAAGAAAGAACAAATAGAGCACCAGTTACGATAGCTGTAACACCAGTTCTACCACCCTCAACAACACCTGTTGAAGACTCTACGAATGTTGTTACTGTACTTGTACCAAGCATAGCACCGACTGTTGTTCCGATAGCGTCTGCAAGAAGAGCTTCCTTGCAGTTTGGAATTGAGCCATCAGCCTGGATCATGTTTGCCTTTCCAGCACATCCGATAAGTGTTCCAACTGTATCGAACATATCAACAAAGAGGAATGTAAATAGAACTACGATAAAGTCAATTACTGCAGCTCCTGTAACCTCGTTAAATGCAAACTTACAGAATGTTGGTCCTAGTGATGGAGGAAGGTATGATCCGCCAGCATATGTTGTAACGTGCATTGGGATACCAAGAATTGTTGTAATGACGATACCGATAAGAAGAGCACCCTTAAGGTTGAATGCAACCAATACGCCTGTGATGATAAGGCCGATAACAGCTAGCATTGCAGGTCCTGGAACCATGAAGTTTCCTAGTCCAACGAGAGTAGCCACGTCATCAACGATAAGCTCTGCGTTCTGCATACCGATAAATGCAATGAACATACCAATTCCAACTGAGATAGCTTTCTTTAGGTTTGCTGGAATTGAGTTTACGATTGCTTCTCTAACATTGAAGAAAGTAAGCAAGATGAAGATGATACCTTCAACGAATACTGCTGTAATAGCAAATTGCCATGAGTAGCCCATTCCAAGTACTACTGTGTATGCTAGGAATGCGTTAAGTCCCATGCCAGGAGCCAATGCAAATGGAAGATTTGCAATGATTCCCATTACAAATGTTGCAATTGCTGCGGATAGTGCAGTTGCTGTGAATACTGCACCAGCGTTCATTCCTGCATCCTTCAAAATATCAGGATTTACTGCAAGAATATAAGCCATAGCCAAGAATGTTGTTATACCGGCCATGATCTCAGTACGTATATTTGTACCTTTCTTTTCTAAAGCGGATTTGTTAAACGAAATAAGTTCCATTAACCCACCTCCTTTGTTAGATAGTGCTATTTTACCATGCAAATTCATGAAAACGTTAATAAATCATGAAAAAATGTGGTTTTCCTTAACTTTTTTAGATGTTTTCTATTGTTGCATTATGTTGCAACATGGATTTGTAAACCAAATTTGGTTTGTAAACTCATTTAATCCTTACGAATTCAATATGATAGCGAACATCGCTGCCAAATTCGAACATGATTTTATCTTCAAGAAATTCTGCTTTTGGACTGTCTTGATGCATGCAAAACGAGATATCATTCTTCTCTACAGTCAATTTCGCACCGTCGATAGTGATATATGAGACAATGGTTCCTTCCTTGTTGATAAGAAAATGCGCATCCCAGAATACCTTGCCATAGTCGCCAGATGTATCTACTTGCCATCCTTCGCAAACTTCTGCGTACCTTACTTCGTCTTTCTTTTCGCTTTCGACAACAGGACCGACTTCGATAGAACTAAGATCACACGACATAGCCAACACAAGCACACAAAGTGCCACGATAAAAAGTTTCTTTACCATTCCCTACCTCTTATAAATATGAAGTAACCATCTCTTAGATCAGAGGGTCTCTCATCACAAGACGTTACGTTTTCCAATTGCATACTTATAAGGTTTTTCATATTATGGATATGTTGTTATCGCAAAAGGAAAGATGGCCGAGTGGTCGAAGGCGGTAGACTCGAAATCTATTGTGTGGTCTTTTCCACACCGAGGGTTCGAATCCCTCTCTTTCCGAATATAAATTCCATATTCAACATTTCAAAAGAAAACATCCTTCCCTATCACATTATCCAATAGGGAATATGCCATCATTATTCCTCTTCTGTTTCTTTATAAGAAGGAGCAAGCTTAATCAGGTACTTTGTATATGCAGATTTGACATCCTCATTTGGGAAATCGGCAACAAGTATTTTGCATTCGCTGTCAATAACGCCAAATATCGTCAGATATCCATACTGATATAATAGAGATCTATATCTTGCTTTGCACAGATGAGGCTTTGAACAATCGAGAATATTAAAAGTTTTGATGATTTCTCTACTTATTCTTCCTGCAACATCCGTTATGTCAAACGTAACCTTCTTCGTAATTTCATGAAGACAAAGAGACAGTCCTATCTCTGTCCAATAGTGATGGAAATATTCTCCTCCATCTGAAAAGAACAGTCCAACCATTACTGGATTGTACACCGGTTCTTCCTGATAAGGAGAGAACCTGTATCCTCCATAGGTCTTTCTTATCTTCTCTAGGTAGCTTTCTCTTGAGAGTCCTGTTTTCTCTATTCCTTTCTCAATATATTCAGCAAAGTAGTATTCAAGCTCCTTCTGTGTATACCCAAAGAGAGTTGAGTATTTTTTATCCATAGAGATGTCATACAGTACATTCATGCTGCTGAAGACAGAATTTGGTACGAACTCCGTAACGCCAGCAACCAATACGAATTTAATATACTCGTATTCCGATTTAGTTACTTCAAGGAAGCTCCAAATCATGTCTCTCATCTCTTCAACTTGCGGATTTTTCAAGTTTGGAGTCAGGATTTTGTCGTATTCATCTATGAGGACAACAACCTTTTCTTTTTCTCCTAATGCTAGGATTAGGTTTCTTAGGTTTGTATTGCAATATCGAGAGGGCTTTAATGAAACGTCATATTGCTTAGCTACATCAAAGACAATGCTATTCAATTGATATCGAAGATCTTCCGTTGTAAATGGATTAACTTTGCCAAAGTTTAAATGAATTACAGGATATTCCTTCCAGTCGTAATCCATGTCATATATCTTCAAACCCTTGAATAAATCTTTCTTACCCTTGAAGATAGCTTCTAGCGTCGAGAGTGTTAATGTTCTTCCGAAGCGTCGAGGACGAGAGCAAAAGAAATAGGTGCTTCCACTTGTTATAAGGTCACATAGGATATCTGTCTTATCAACATAAACGAAATTCTTGATAATTGTTTCAAAACTTGGGATAGATGTATTAATTTTCCGTCGAGTAGACAACCTCGACCCTCCTTTCAAAATTTATTATTAGTGAAAGGCTAGTCTGTTGCCCCTCACAGAACCGTACGTGCAGTTTTCCCGCATACGGCTCTTCAAACATCCATTCAGATTCAGCCCCAGATGTTAACCGTCAGATGAGGTTCCGGTATGTAGTAGTTCCAAACTCTAATGAATTTTTCAAATCTAAACCGCCCTTTCTGGTCTCTTCTGTTCAGCATCCTATAGGTAGCATACTTGAGGTATTTACAGAATTTCTGTATTGAGCTGAAATTTCCATTCACCCCATAGTAATTGCAGTGTCCCTTGATTACCAACGCCAATGTCCGCATTGTGTCTGCTACCGGCATTGTCAATCT
>CAKQTE010000017.1 GCA_934276485.1 uncultured Spirochaetales bacterium
AATACCATTCTCGATACTGCTAACAAGAATGGCATCGATAGATATGAGATGATAAACTCCATACTCAACAATACGGCTTTGCCATTGCTTGGCTCAGTATTGGTTTAGTGCGACTGAATAGTTACAACAGTTCTACTCTAATAGAGAGGAGTTCTCTATGTGGTTTATTCTTGCTCTCGGCTCTGCTATATTTGCATCCTTAACATCTATTTTGACCAAGATTGGAATCAGTGGAGTTAATTCCAGTCTTGGAACTGCAATAAGGACTGTTGTTGTAGCTGTTATGGCATGGGGCATTGTTTTTATGACTAACCAACAACACTCAATTCAAGCAATAGACAAAAAGAGTTGGATATTCCTAATACTTAGCGGTCTTGCAACAGGATGCTCTTGGCTTTGCTATAACAAGGCACTACAAAAAGCAGATGTCACCAAAGTTGTTCCTATCGACAAACTAAGTGTGGTTCTCACATTGATCCTTGCAGCAATAATATTACACGAGAAGATCACTTGGAAAACTGCACTTGGATCCATTTTAATTACGGCAGGAACACTTGTAATGATCGCTTAATCATTGTCATTTATCCCGCATGTGACTAAAATCCAAATATGTTGGATTTAAAGAATATTGCTTACCCTCTTCCAGAGGATGTTGAAAATGCACGTAGAAGCGGTTGCTATGAGATGGCAAACATTCTCATAGATCGATATCTAGCATCAAGCCTAACTCCAAAACAAACAAAGGACAGACTTCTACTAGAAAGACACAATATGGAAATTGTGAAGAAAGCCTTTCCTTATACCATAGAGGAAGCTGATGACCTACTATCAAGAAACTTCCCCGGTCGTTATATCAAGGGATCAATATCAAAAGGTTTGATCGATGGCGATCTAGCATGGACAATGATCGATGGAAAGATGATGGTAGAAAAGCGTGTTGTAGCAGACGCATCTCGTCGATTGCCAATGCGCGTGGAAGACCATGCAACAAATACAGACATCCAAAAGCGTGACTCTAATGTTGCTTTCATGAAAGAAAATGGCACAAGACAGGCAAGAATCAGACTCAGAGCTACTGTAAAGCCTCTATCAGGATTTGGAGAGAAAGTAAGAGTCAATATTCCTGTTGTTAGACCATCACACTCAATTAGTGATATCTGCTTTGTTGAAGCATCCGCTGGCTATATTGGAGTCGATAGCGAGAACGTATTAATGCGCAGTGCTCAATTTGAACGTGTTCTTGAAGAAGGCGATGTTTTCTTCATTGAATATGAATACACTATCACAGCACACTATCGTGAGATTAAAAAAACATCCACTCCTATCGATAGAAAAGCGTATGCAGAATACCTCGAGGAACAAAGACCACATATCCTATTCACACCATTCTTGAAAGATCTCGCATCTGATATCACGAAAAGTATCGACTCTCCATCCGAGAAAGCAAGGGCTATCTACAATTGGATCACAACACACGTCAACTACTCTTTCATGCGTCCATATAAGACAATCGAGAATATCCCTGAATATGCGGCAGTTAATCTCAAGGGTGACTGTGGTGTTCAGGCTATGCTATTTATCACATTATGCCGCATTGCAGGTATCCCTGCTAAATGGCAATCTGGATTATATGTAACAGAAAAAGAAGCTTCCTGCCACGATTGGGCAGAGTTC
Organism: uncultured Spirochaetales bacterium; assembly: GCA_934276485.1. Lineage (GTDB taxonomy): Bacteria > Spirochaetota > Spirochaetia > Sphaerochaetales > Sphaerochaetaceae > Ornithospirochaeta. Next base: position 1,675 of record CAKQTE010000017.1, read on the forward strand.
TATCTTCCTGAATATGGATGGTGCTTTGCAGACTGCTCATTCGGAGGAGGAGCATTCAGACAAGGCAAGGAAGAAAGATGGCACTACTACTTTGGCTCAGATGATGTATTTAGAATGCCTGCTAACGATGCGTGCTGCCTAAAGCTTTCCAGAAAGGAACAATATTCAGCAGATCCAACAGACAATCAAAGAGGAGAAGTTGAAACTGATGAGAAAAACCTCGAAGATGATGAGGTAGAAAAAGAGACCAAAGTGATCAGTTTCACATACCTAGGAGAATAATACTAATGAGAATTACAGGTGGAAAATATGTCAGGAGAACAGTTCAATGTCCTCCTGGAGTAATACGACCAGCAATGGACAGAATGAGAGAATCGCTGTTCTCAATATTGGGAGATCTATCAGGAGAATCCTTTCTGGATCTATTCTCGGGCTCTGGATGCGTTGCAATAGAAGCTGCATCTCGAGGTGCAAGCCCTATTCATCTTGTGGAGATGGACAGAGGTAAGAAAGCTACAATCGAGAAGAATCTATCCTTTGTAGAAGAGAACAAGAAACTATTCATGATGGATGTTAATAGATACATTGTCTCCTCGACATACCAATACGATATCGTATATGCAGACCCTCCCTTTAATATGGAAGGCAAAGTAGAACTCTTTAAGAATGTTGCAGAGCATAAGCTTATCAAATCTGGTGGACTATTTATCATTCACTATCCAGAGGAAGAGAAGAAACTTTGGCCAGAGGAGATCGAAGGATTCACATTCAAGGATGAAAGAAAATACGGACGCTCAATGGTTCGTTTCTATAAAGCCAATTAAGGACAATAACAATGTTTTATGTAGATGAAGAAAACGTCGGACATGATAAGGTCTTTGTAAAATCAGCAGATTGCGATTGTTTTTACAAAGCAAAACCATCTTTTTATTTTAGCCTAAACCAAGAAATGGGCGGCCTACATGCAAATGAAAAAGGCTGCTCATTGAAACAAATATATGACTCAGAGCAAAAGACATGGATGATTCTAAGAACTAGAATGGAAATTGATGCAATTGCATCTTGGACAGACACCATAGAACTTAGGACTTGGTGCCAAGAGGGCTATCGCCTATATGGACCTAGAATCATCGAAGCTATCGACGAGAAGACAAAGTCACCTCTCTTCTCTTCCATTTCTTGGTGGGTGATCATGGATATTGCAAGAAAACGTCCTTGCAAGCCAGACTACTACTCAGAAAGACTTCCTTTTGCAGATAAGTCAAAGTACTACAGAGACCCTGTTCTTCCAGCGTTTCCTACCATTGATGAGACAAAAGAAGAATGCTTTGGCATTCATGGTGTCAGCATCAACTACTATGACACTGACTACAATAGACATGTTAACAACATCAGTTATATCAATTGGATGCTAGAATCATTTCCAAAGGATTTTCTAGATGAGAATGAGCCAACACTGCTTGATGTAAAGTGGGAAAAACAATCTTTCTACACAGACAATCTCGAAACTCATACATATTGCATTGATGAAGACAAAGAGTCTTATCTAACAAGAATAATGAGAGGAGATGAGTGCGTCTTTGAAGGTATGACAAACTGGAGAAAGAAGAATCAATAATGAGGAGGACGCCTATTTGGACGAGCTTCTCCAGACTCTTCAATAAGGTCCTCGACCTTCTTTTCCAAGCCTTCAAGCTGAATCTTAAGGTGTGTTATTTCTCTTCCTTGAGAGATAACCACCTCATTCAATTCTGAAATCATGCTCTCTAAATAGCTAATCTTTATTTCAAGTCTTTCAATATCTTCATTCATATCTTTGATTATAGTTCCTTTGCTACAATTTGACATTAACTATCAGATGCATTGTGCATTTTTGTTGCAGAAAGTTGCATAATGTCTCTTCTATGTTATACTTTCACTATAAAAAAGGAGAACTTGTATCATGAAGGGCGAAAGAGTTGCACAGTTAGAATTATTACTTAGATCCCATCCAGAAGGACTGAGACGTGCAGAAATCGCTCGTCGCCTTGGTGTTCACAGATCCACTATCTCACGATATGTCGAGGATCTTTCTCAACATATAGATATCTACGAAGAGAATAATCTGATAAAGATCAAGGAGAAGGAAGAAGACTCTCCTTTGGAGCTATCTGTATATGAAAGCCTTGCGTTTAATATGAGTGCCGAAGCACTTGCAGCTTCCACTGACATGCAGAATCCTCACCTAGCATCTGGACTTAGAAAGATTGCTATGAACATGCGTCAATATGCTCCTAAGATCTCAGACAACGTTCTTGCGCTTGCAGACTCAATCGACAAACAACTATCAAGAAATAGAAATGAGAGCGGCAAGTACAATGCTATCATGGAAGTCTTGATCGATTGCTGGGTATCTGGACGTCTTGCACGCATCTCAACTACTCTTCCTGAACGCGAGGAGCTTGAGATTGCACCTTACTTCATTGGATTTAAAGATGAAGGAGATGGAAGAAAGCCAATGACTGTCACAGGTCGTCTAAGGCATACAAAAGATATCATCACAATCGACATTGCAAATATCACAGAAGCAATGATGCTTGATGAGACATATACGATACCAGACAACCTAAAACCTTTTTCTAGAAATGAGAAAAAAGATGATATGGATGTTATCGATATGATTCCTCTCACTCTAGAGATACAAGAAAAATCTGCACTTAACTCTTTTACAACTCTTGTTCATGGAAAGCCAACATTTGAGCGTACAGATAAGGGCTCTTTGATCTGTAACATCGAAATCGAGAATTCAATCGAGTTGATGCTTAGAATAATACAAAGCGGAACAAGCGTCATGGTTCTGAAGCCAGAGAATTATAGAAAGAAGCTCATCTCTTATCTAGAGAGCATCCTTAGATTATACAAATAGATTCAACGTCGTTTCTTTCTAACAAGAGGCATGAATTCAAAGTCCCCTACTTTTGTGTGAGCAACACCTTCAAAATCCTTTTCTTTCACATTAGCTCTAGAAGAGTATTCTACGGGTCCTATTGGGGTGTTGATCATGCCATTAAGATCTATCTTTTCTTCTTCAAGCTTTTTGCCTGTAAAAGTAGACTTAAGGCCCATGATGACAAACTCTCCTACCAGCGATCCATCTTCGTTATATGTGATCTCAACAATGGTATTGAATCTACCTAAAGGCGTTTTAACTGCAACTTTGTAATCCATATGACTCATTATTCATAAAGATGTGAAAAAGGGCTAGACCGTAGCCTAGCCCCAAAATCCTTAGATGGATTCTATTAGAGAATCTCTCCCAAAACCTGTCCACATCTCTGATAGAACTCGAGTCTTGCCTTAGCATCCTCAGCAGCCTTATCAAAGAGTTCGTCAGCGTGCTCTGGGTTTGTCTTGTAAAGGGAAGCATATCTAACCTCGCCCTTGATGAACTCTTCATAGTCACCTGTAGCTGGCTTTGTCTCCCAAACAAACTTCTTGCCTTCCTCAAGTTCAGGATTGAATCTGTATAGTGGCCAGTAACCAGCCTCAACAGCCTTCTTAGCCTCAACCTGTGAGAATCTCATGTTGATACCATGGTTAATACATGGAGCATAACAGAATACGATTGAAGGTCCCTTGTAAGCTACAGCTTCCTGCAAGCACTTCTGAGCCTGCTGTCTGTTGTAACCAAGAGCACAAGATGCAACATATGCGTGACCATAAGACATACACATGAAGCCCATGTTCTTCTTACCTGTCTGCTTACCAGCGTTAGCGAACTTAGCAACAGCTGCAATTGGAGTTGCCTTTGAAGCCTGTCCACCTGTGTTGGAGTAAACTTCAGTATCAAGTACGAGGATTGTAACGTTCTTGCCAGAAGCAACAACATGGTCAACACCACCGTAACCGATATCGTAAGCCCATCCATCACCACCGATGATAAGAACGTTCTTCTCTGAGAAGTAATCCTGAAGCTCGATAACCTTGTTCAAGAGCTCCTTGTTCTCATCTGTAGCCTTCTCATTAGCAAGAAGTGCCTGAACTTCCTTCTGTGCTGTGATAGAAGCTTCTGTGCTGTCGTCCCATAGGCCATAGCACTTCTCGATAGCTGCCTTAAGCTCTGCTGAAACGCCTGCTGCGATAAGAGCATCTGCCTTCATTCTGAGAAGGTTTCTGTTTGAATCAACAGCGAGTCTCATACCAAGACCATACTCTGCGTTATCCTCGAATAGTGAGTTACCCCAAGCTGGTCCTCTTCCATCAGGTCTCTTTGTGTATGGGATTGTTGGGAATGTTCCAGAGTAGATTGAAGAACAACCTGTAGCGTTAGCAATGATTGCTCTCTCACCACAAATCTGTGAAAGCATCTTAACATATGGTGTTTCACCACAACCAGCACAAGCACCGGAGAACTCGAATAGAGGCTGCTTGAAGTTCAAGCCCTTAACAGTTGCCATATTTAGTCCATCGAGGTTATCCCATGTAAGGTTCTCGAAGTATTCACACTTCTCATCTTCGCCATTTGCTCTCTCGTCTTCTGCAGAAACCATTGAAAGAGCCTTTTCCTTAGCAGGACAAGCTTCAACACAAACGCCACAACCCTGACAGTCTTCAACATATACCTGAATTCTGAACTGTAGGTTTCTGTCGTTCTTTGCATTTGACTTGATTGTTACGAAGCCTTCTGGAGCTGCTACAACATCTTCTGGTGTGATCTGCTTAGCTCTGATAGCTGCGTGAGGACATGACTGTACACACTGGTTACACTGGATACACTTTGTGCTGTCCCAATGAGGAACGAATGCAGCAACGCCTCTCTTCTCGAGCTTAGCTGTTCCTGTAGGAAGCTTTCCATCGAAAGACATCTGAGATACAGGAATGTCATTGCCCTTGAGGTGCATGATTGGTTCAATGATGTTCTTTACGAAATCATCAGCATCTTCTGGAACTAGGCGCTTTGGCTCGTAGCTCTTTGTGATCTGAGAAGGAACCTTAACCTCAACAAGAGCTTCTGCTGTTGCATCAACTGCAGCCCAGTTCTTGTTAACAACATCCTCACCCTTCTTAAGGAATGTCTTCTTGATGTACTTCTTGATAAGAGCAATAGCCTCTTCCTGTGGAAGGATATTTGCAATTGCGAAGAATGCAGCCTGCATTACAGTGTTGATTCTTGAACCAAGACCTACAGAGCGAGCGATCTTAAGAGCATCGATTGAGTAGAATCTGATATTCTTGTTGATGATCTGCTCCTGCATCTCTCTTGTTAGAGACTCGAATACCTCTTCTGTTGGAACTGGAGAGTTAAGAAGGAATACACCACCTTTCTTAAGAGCAGAAAGCATGTCATATCTGCCAATGTAAGCTGGGTTATGACAAGCAACGAAGTCAGCATGGTCAATGAGCCATGGCATATCCAAGTTACCTTCACCGAATCTGAGGTGAGAAATTGTGATACCACCAGACTTCTTTGAGTCGTATGCAAAGTATGCCTGTGCCTTCTGATTTGTATTGTCTCCGATGATCTTGATGGAGTTCTTGTTAGCACCAACTGTACCATCTGAACCAAGACCCCAGAACATGCAAGATACAACACCAGCTGGAGTTACGTCGATTGGCTCTGAAACTGGGATGGATCTCTTTGTTACATCATCATCGATACCGATTGTGAAGTTGTGCCATGCATCGTCTCTTGACAAGAAGTCGAATACACTCTTTGCGTGTGTAGGTGTGAAATCCTTTGAAGAAAGGCCATATCTACCACCGATAACCTTGATTCCTGTTCTACCCATCTGACCAAGAGCAGCAACAACATCAAGATAAAGTGGCTCACCTGTAGCTCCAATTTCCTTAGTTCTGTCAAGAACAGCAATCTTCTTAACTGACTGTGGAAGTGCAGCAACCATGTCCTTAGCTGAGAATGGTCTGTAAAGTCTAACCTTCAAAAGACCAACCTTAGCACCCTTAGCGTTTAGATACTTAACTGCCCACTCGAATGTGTCTGCAGCAGAACCCATTACGATAACAACGTTCTCTGCGTTTGGATCACCAACATAATCGAATAGGTGGTACTGTCTTCCTGTGATAGAAGCAACCTTATCCATGTACTTCTGAACCATCTCTGGAAGAGCATCATAGTAAGCGTTAACTGTTTCTCTGCCCTGGAAGTATACGTCTTCGTTCTGAGCTGCAACCTTTGTCATTGGATGCTCTGGGCGCTGTGCTCTAGATCTGAATCTCTCGATGTACTTCTCGTCAACGAGTGTTCTGATATCATCATAGGAGATCTCTTCAACCTTCTGAATTTCGTGTGATGTTCTGAATCCATCGAAGAAGTTCAAGAAAGGAACCTGAGACTCAAGTGTTGCAAGGTGAGCAACAAGTGCGATATCCATTGTTTCCTGGATAGAAGAAGCACAAGTCATTGCGAATCCTGTATTTCTACAAGCCATGACATCTGAATGATCTCCGAAAATTGATAGAGACTGTGCTGCAAGAGCTCTAGCTGAAACATGGAAAACTGTTGGTGTCATTTCACCAGCAATCTTGTACATGTTTGGAATCATCAACAATAGACCCTGGGATGCTGTGAAAGTTGTTGTCAAAGCACCAGCTGCAAGTGCACCATGAACTGCACCAGCTGCACCTGCTTCAGACTGCATCTCCATGATATCAACCTTCTTGCCCCAAAGGTTTTCCTTACCTGCAGAAGACCATTGCTCTGAGTACTCACCCATTGGTGAGGATGGAGTAATTGGGTAAATTGCAGCTACATCACTGAAAGCATAAGCTATGTGCGCAGCAGCTGTATTTCCGTCAATTGTGACCATTTTCTTGTCTGCCATTTTTATTACACTCCAATAAAAAAGTATGTTATTTTGTCAATTGTACCTTTCCAGTCCAACGGAGCAAAGAAGGAACAATGCACCACTATTTAGGATATATCAACAACAAATGTCTTTCAACCGACGAATTCTTCAAAAAGAGGTAATCACAATAGAAATACAGAAAATCATAATGGAAAAATCACACCAAATTTGTTTTGTTCATACTTGATGAAAAATATCCAAGACAGAAGATGGCAATTAATACACTTTGCAAACAAAGCTTCGATATAATCTAAGGCATGAAAGAAGAAAGACTATATACAACGGGCGAAGTTGCAAAGATGTTTGCAATCAAGAAGGATACCTTGTTCTATTATGATAGGATTGGCCTTTTTTCTCCCGTAACTAGAAAGGGTTCTACCAGCTATCGCTACTATAGCTCCAAGCAATTGAAGATCCTTGATACGATAATTTCCATGCGTGATATGGGAGTATCGATAGATGAGTTGAAGGAATATATAAAAGACATCAGTTCCGACTCCTTTTTGGATTTAATGGATGTTGAGGTCAAGAAACTAGATTCCATAATCAACGAATACACAATAAAGAAGAAAACCATTCAAGCTACCGCGAAACATATAATTGATGCAAAAACAAAACCTCTAAATACATTACAGATTACACAAGAAGACACAAGACACTTCTTTTCCTTGCCAATTATCCATACAGGAAAAGGCTATAACGAGGATTGGAACAAAACATATGAGAAAATCTGGGAGAGTATAAACTCTGCAAAGATCATTACCATGGGATCGATCCTCTCAAAAGATGCGTTCTTGAACGGCACGTTCGAAGATCTTTCATATGTCGTTGGATATACGATATTCAAGAACTCAGGATCTGCCCCAAAGGGAATGTATGCAAATTACTATGTAAAGGGAAACACTCAAAGTCTGTTGGAGGGCTATAGAGACTTCAAAAACAAAATAGAAAAAGAAGGCCTTCTAATCGTATCAGACATTCATGAAGAATACTCTGTTGAAGCTTTGAGTGAGAAAAACGAGAACGATTTTATCACTCATCTCTTTGTAAAAATCGAGAATGCCGCAAATTAATGCGGCACTCATCAAAAATACCAATGATAATCAGTAGCCAAGCTGACACATTGTATCAGCTACTTTTCTAAAGCCTGCAATATTTGCACCCTTTACGTAGTTGATATAGCCATCAGCTTCCTTTCCTTCCTTGACACAAGCGCTATGGATAGATGCCATAATCTGCTTGAGCTTATTGTCAACTTCCTCTGCTGTCCATGATATGTGCTCTGCGTTCTGAGTCATTTCCAATCCAGATACCGCTACTCCACCTGCGTTTGCGGCCTTTCCTGGAGCAAATCCTATGCGCGCCTTCTGAAGAGTCTCGATAGCTTCTAGAGTACAACCCATATTGGATGTTTCAACTACATATTTGACACCATTTGCAATAAGCATCTCTGCATCATTCTTGTTAAGCTCATTCTGGATAGCACATGGGAATGCAAGATCCACCTTAGCCTCCCAAGGCTTCTTGCCTGGTAAGAACTTAGCACCGAACTTCTCTGCATAAGGCTGAACAATATCGTTGTTGGAAGCTCTTAGCTGAACCATGTATGCCCACTTCTCAGGAGTGTTGATTCCTTCCTCATCTAGAATATATCCATCTGGTCCTGAGATAGTTACAACCTTAGCGCCCAATTGAGAAGCCTTCATTACAGCTCCCCAAGCAACATTACCGAATCCAGATACTGCAATCCTCTTTCCTTCTAGAGTATCTCCTGCCTGCTCTAGCATGTTCTTAGCAAAGTACATTGTTCCGAATCCTGTAGCTTCAGGTCGAACAAGAGAGCCTCCATAGCCAAGTCCCTTACCTGTAAGAACACCTGTATTCTCATCTCTTAGTCTCTTATATTGACCATATAGGAAACCAATCTCTCTAGCACCTACTCCGATATCTCCTGCAGGGACGTCTGTGTTAGGGCCAATGTATTTCTGCAATTCTGTCATAAATGATCTACAGAATCTCAAGATCTCAGCATCTGATTTTCCCTTTGGAGAGAAATCAGAACCACCCTTTCCACCTCCCATTGGGAGTGTTGTAAGAGCGTTCTTGAAAGTTTGCTCAAAGCCTAAGAACTTCAAAGAACCAAGAGTTACGGATGGATGGAATCTCAATCCTCCCTTATATGGTCCAATAGCATTATTAAACTGAACTCTATATCCTCTATTTACCTGAATCTCGCCATTGTCATCTTCCCATTCAACTTTGAATGTAAAGACTCTGTCTGGTTCGATGATACGATCAAGAATCTTGTTCTTTAGATACAAGGGGTTTTCGTTAACAACGTCGATGACGGAGGAAACAACCTCTCTAGCAGCTTGAATGAATTCTGGTTCTGCTGGATTTTTCTTTTCGAGGTTTTCCATGAAAGTGTTTAGATCGTAAGCCATATTATTCTGCTCCTTCTAGTCTTTTCAGATTAATCCCGTTTCGTAATTCGGTCAAACGATATAAAGTATTCATAAGAAAAAAAGATATTTATTGATTAAAACAGAAATTTTTATTTAATTTATTGAGCTATATACAAATATCTTGTTTTTGTGTTTTGTTCATGTGAATAAAGAAACTTTAATGACACAGCAGAATAAGAAGAATATAATCTTCTATATGAAAAGTCAGCTGAATATCTATTATAAACTATCAATAATGCTCTTGTCTCTATCAATCATTCTTTTATTGTTCTTGATTGTTGTCACAGGCGCAAATGACATTGTATTCACTATCCTAGGATGGTGCGTCCTTATCTTCTCTGCGTCTTCAATTGCACTGTTTTTCCTTAAAAGAAGAAATTCGAATCTATAATGCCACAAACTGGAAATCTTTTTGTATAATTGATGCAGATTCATGCCCATTTTTCATGGGCTTTAGATGGAGATAACGATGCCTATAACAGAATACTATGCTCCAACACATATCTATTTTGGAGAGAATGCAGAATCAAAAGCAGGAGAAGTTCTAAAAGAACAAGGCGCAAAGAAAGTTCTTGTGCATTTTGGTGGTGGATCCGTAAAACGTAATGGCCTATTGGATAGAGTCGAGAAAGATCTAAAGGAACACGATATAGATTTCATCGAAATCGGAGGCGTTGTTCCTAATCCAAGACTCTCTCTTATATATAAAGCAATAGAGATAGGAAGAAAGGAAAACGTTGATTATGTTCTTGCTGTCGGTGGCGGATCTGTAATCGACAGTGCCAAGGCTATTTGCTATGGCCTATATGACAAGGAGAGAGGGGACGTTTGGGATTTCTATACATGGAAAAGGAAGGTCACTGGTTCTACTCCTCTCGGCGTAATCCTTACACTTTCTGCAACAGGATCAGAAATGTCATCAAGTTCTGTAATCACAAATGAAGAAGGTTGGATGAAGAGAGGCCTAAATACAAACTTCTGCAGACCAAAGTTTGCCTTATTAGATCCAACGCTAACATACACAGTCTCTAGATATCAGACAAGCTGTGGAACCGCAGATATCATGATGCATACCTTAGAGAGGTTCTTCCATTCAGGAAAAACACTTGCTCTTACAGATAAGCTATCTCTTGCCCTTTTAAAGCAAGTAATGGAAAGTGGTCTTGTTGCATTGGATAATCCTGATGATTATGAGGCAAGAGCAAACTTGATGTGGGCAAGTTCTTTGTCCCACAACGATATCTTCCAATTTGGAAATGATGCTCGTGGAGACTGGTCCTGCCATCAGCTTGAGCATGAGCTATCAGGAAAATGGGATGTAGCTCATGGAGCTGGTCTTACTGCAATTTGGTCTAGCTGGGCAAAATATGTTTATAGATCAAATCCAGAAAGATTTATAACTCTAGGAGAAGCTCTATTTGGTCTTGAAAGAGATACAGACCTAGAAAGAGAGGCCTTGTTGACTATTTCCAAGATGGAAGAGTATTTCAAGAAAATAGAAATGCCTACAAACCTTCCAGATCTAGGTATCAATCCAACGGATGAAGAGATTGAGGAAATTGCAGAAAAATGTACTTTCTTTGGAAAGAGAACAATCGGAAACCTACAAGTTCTTAACAAAGAAGATATGATTGCAATTTATAAAAATGCAAATCACAGATAGAGAGAGGCTGCAAACGCAGCCTTTCTTATCACAGGTCTTCGACCAAATAATCATCGATATTTCTCTCTTTGGATGAGAAGTTGATTCCTATAAGCTTTATCTTCTTTCCTTTTGTTAGGAACTTGTCTGCATAATGTTTCGCCCTGATCTGGGAGATTGCATCTCGTGCTGATTTATCTCTCTTGAATTCAATGATGTAGATTGCATTCCTGTTCTCTGCAACGGCATCCAAGCGTCCAGTTGCAACAAGTTCTTCCATGTTAACGGTTATGCCCAATGAGTACAGGATCGCACACATGATTCCCTGATAGTGATACTCGTTTGACCTTGATGCACCAGAGCCTACATTGTATGGGATGCTTGCATAGATCTGTTTCATGTACTCTATCATTGCATCCATGTTGTCTGTTGCAAATGCCTTCAGAATCCTGAAGCTCAATATACCATAAAGGTTGATGTCATATGGCTCTATCATATGAGCCAAAAGTCCATCTGAATAGCACATCCTCACCTCGTTGTTGGGGAAATCGAAGTAATATGCATCAATATCCGAATCCTTTGCCCTTATGGTAAGGTATCCCATCTGATACAGCAGGAACTTGAAGAAGTTCTTGTCAGTCCTACCCCTTGCGATGTCGATGATATCGAAAGTCGAGAAGAATGATTCCCTGACAGGTATAGCCAAATCGTCGGCGATATCGAAATAACATCTGTCCGCAATGTCATATAGCATGGTGAGCCTGCCACCGGTATCTATCCAGTAGTTTCCAAAACCAATGTTCGCTGAGCTCATGAAGCTTCCAACGGATACCGGGTTGTACACAGTCTTTGCATTAGGGGAAAACCTATAGCCATTGTATTGTTTCTTTACCCCTGCAAGAAGGGTTTCCCTGTCCATGCCATTGATTGCCATCTTCTCTTCGATATGCTCTGCAAAGTAATGCTCAAGCTCTTCTTGCGTGTATCCAAACATCTCTGCATACTCACTATCCATTGAGATGTCCCTAAGATTGTTAAGCTTGGAAAAGAGGGAAAGCTTTGTGTACTTTGTGACTCCTGTTATAAAGACAAAGCGAATGAATTCATCCATATCCTTCAGCACTTGATAGAAGGAACTAAGGACATCCCTCATCTCCTCGATGTTCTCATTGTAGATGTTGTCTGTTATGACCATCTCATACTCATCGAATAGAACTACAATCTGTCCATATTTTTCGCTTATCTTCTCAATTAGTTCTGAAAACG
>CAKQTE010000018.1 GCA_934276485.1 uncultured Spirochaetales bacterium
TCTCAAGAAGTGTTTCTCTATCCAGGCTGCATATCTCCATCTTCTCTTCGACATGCTCTGCAAAGTAATGCTCAAGCTCTTCTTGGGTGTAGCCAAACATCTCTGCATATTCATATTCCATCGAGATATCCATGAGATTGTTCATCTTTGAAAAGAGGGAAAGCTTCGTGTACTTTGTAACACCGGTTATAAAGACAAAGCGAATGAATTCATCCATATCCTTCAATATCTGATAGAAGGAACTAAGAACATCCCTCATCTCCTCGATGTTCTCGTTGTAGATGTTGTCTGTTATGACCATCTCATATTCGTCAACAAGGATTACGACCTTGCCATGCTTTGCATAAAGCTTTTCGATCAGCTCAGAAAAAACTTCACTAAGGGAGTTCTCTATATTGAGTTCAAATCCATAATCAGAAGCTATCCAATTGAGCCTTCTGGTAATCCATCCATTTAAATCCTTGCTGTTCTTGGACGAGCAGGAACCAAAGCTAAACTTTATTACAGGATATTTCTTCCAGTCATAATCTGTCTGGCTTATGTATAGCCCCTCAAATAGATCCTTTCTACCCTGGAAGATTTTCTCAAGGGTGTTTACACATAAGGACTTTCCAAACCTTCGTGGTCTGGATACGAAACATCTCCTGTTCTCGGGCTTGGAAACAAGCTTATATAGATACTCTGTCTTATCGACATACAGAATATCTGCTTGTCTAATTACCTCAAAATCAAAAGTTCCTGTAGTTACACCCTTTGCCATGTCATCAGTATAGCAAATCTTAGCTTCTTCTTGAAATGATTTATCAATCGTCATGACGACCTCCTAATATAAGAAGTCATTTCAAACGATTTTTGTTAGTTGATTTTAGCAATTACTTAAAATTTGTTGAGTTTTATTACCAATCTGTTTTATGAGCAACTCAAAAAGGACAGAAGGAAAGAATGAGGCTACCCAATGTAGCCCCACATCACTCTTTGAAACATCTATGAATTCTGGTTAAAGTTCTTCCACTAGATAGTCATCAATGTTCCTATCTTTTGATGAGAAGTTGATTCCAATGAGCTTTATCTTCTTTCCTTTTGATAGAAACTTATCAGCATAGTGATTGGCCCTAATCTGAGAGATTGCATCGCGTGCAGATTTATCCAACTTGAACTCAATGATGAATACAGTGTCCTTGTTTTCTGCAACAGCATCGATTCTTCCTCCGGATGTTATCTCCTCAAGGTTCACGCTACCTCCTGCAGTGGTCATCATCATGTACACAAGGCTCTGGTAGTAATACTCATTGGATTTCAATGCATTGCTGTATACAAGTGCTGGAATTCCTGCAAAGACTCCCTTCATCGCTTCTATTGCCTTTGCAATATCTCCATAATAGATGCTTTCCATAAGCCTATATCTGCATCTTGTGTACATGCTTGCCTTTGCAAATATCCTCTTCATGTATCCATAGCTATATGCACTCCTGACCTCCTGATTTGGGAAATCGAGAACCAATGCATCGGATATCATTTCTCCCTTTTGGATCGTCAGGTATCCCAATTGGTACATGAGGCACTTGAAGAAGACTTCGTCTACGTTGCCTCTGCTGATGTCTATTATGTCGAACGTGGAGAAATCATCCTTGAATACAGGTTCAAGCATATCCCTGGCAATGTCAAAAGAGCTCTCGTCTGCAATGTCATACAGCATGGTGAGCCTGCCACCGGTATCTATCCAGTAGTTGTCGAAACCGACATTAGATGAACTCATGAAGCTTCCAACGGATACCGGGTTGTACACAGTCTTTGCATTAGGGGAAAACCTATAGCCATTGTATTGTTTCTTTACACCTGCAAGAAGGGTTTCCCTGTCCATGCCATTGATTGCCATCTTCTCTTCGATATGCTCTGCAAAGTAATGCTCAAGCTCTTCCTGGGTGTATCCAAACATCTCTGCATACTCACTATCCATCGAGATGTCCCTAAGATTGTTAAGCTTGGAAAAGAGGGAAAGCTTTGTGTACTTTGTGACACCGGTGATAAAGACAAAGTGTATGCATGAATCCATGTCCTTCAGCACCTGATAGAAGGAACTGAGGACATCCCTCATCTCCTCGATGTTCTCATTGTAGATGTTGTCTGTTATGACCATCTCATACTCATCGAATAGAACTACAATCTGTCCATATTTTTCGCTTATCTTCTCAATTAGTTCTGAAAACG
>CAKQTE010000019.1 GCA_934276485.1 uncultured Spirochaetales bacterium
TTATTAGATACCTACAACAAGATGTTCGTAGGCATGTGATTTAGGAACCGCCGTATACTGAAGACGGTACGTACGGTGGTGTGAGAGGACGGTAACTGAATTAATCAGTTGCCTCCTACTCGATTCTGAACACTAAATGCCAATCTTGTTAAATAAAGATTGATATTTGCCATTTGTCATTAGATAATCTTACTATTAGGAATAACGATGAACGATATAGGGAAGTATCACCAGAAGGAATATGACACAGCTCCTTCTGTAATAATCGAAGCGCCACAAGTAATGACTCTTCTTGGAGGCTTTTCCGATTGCGTGAAAGGCTATTGCTTGATGAGTACTAATGATTATGGTATGAGAATTGCTATCTCCAAGCGAGATGATAACACTGTAAAAATCCAAAACATAACCAAGCAAGATAAGAAGAAATTCCTCATCTCGAATATCAAATACAGAAAAGAAGATAGATGGGCAAATGCTGCAAAGGCAATTTTATTTGAGCTGGTTCTTTCTGGATACGAACTAACTGGAATGAATATCACAGTCAAAGGTCCTAGTGCCATTGGAGACAATGCAAGCTTTTCTGCAAGCATATTTGCAGGTCTTTTGGTTGGTGTAAATAAGCTATTTGATCTTAATCTTGATGCAGACATGATGCTTAAGCTTGCATTCAATGCAAATCGTTTCTCAGAGCTATTCCAGGCGCGATTAAGAGATTTGATCTCAATCTTTACATCCCGTAAGGGTAATTTGATCTTCTTTGATCTTGAAAGCTATGACTATAAGATCATCGAATATCCATTTAGCTCCCTTCCTGAGCTAAAATCGATCCTGATTTCTACATCTCTCCCTTATTCGGTTCTCACTCCAGAGATGGAAGAGTTCAGAGTCAGTGTCAATAGTGTTCTTCAGGAGGTAAAGAACCGTCTTCCAAAAGGCTTTAAGATCAGAGAACTTACCGAGCATCAAATTAGGCAGGAGCTTAGATTGAAGCCCGAGCTTGAACGCAGACAGCTAATGTATGTTGTAGAAGAGTCAATGCTTGCAAAGAGTGCTTATGATGCAATAATCAACAAGGACTATGAAAGCTTTGGCAAGCTAATGAACACAGAACAGAAGAATCTCTTTACAAAAGCAGAACTTACATCTCCTGAAATTGACTGGATTGTCAGAAAAGCCAGTGAGATCAATGGGGTCTTTGGACTATGTCAGGTGTTTGTAGGACTAGCAGGTACCCTTATTTCCTTGATTGATAGTTCCTTGGACTTCTCTTATACTAGTCGTCTAGAAGAATATGAGCGCATCTTTGGTTTCCATGCCACAATAAGGCCATATATACCTTCTGGAGGCGTGAGGTTAGTTGAAGATGAGGATTCTTCTTGTTAATGATGATGGTTATAAAGCAGATGGCATAAATGCCCTCGATAAGGTTCTTTCCGAATATGGACATGAAATCTATATGGTAGCTCCAAGCGTTGAGCAAAGTGGAAAGTCTCATTCAATGACTCTAAACGAGCCTGGACATATCCATCGTTTTGCAGATAAGCACTACAATGTTGATGGTACCCCTGTAGATTGTATGATCTATAGCTTGAAATCCACTCTGTTGGATAAAAAGCCAGATTTGATCGTATCTGGAATAAACCATGGATACAATCAATCTACCGATATTGTTTATTCAGGAACATGCGGAGCCGCGCGACAAGCTGTTATGTATGGATATAAAGCCATCGCTATCTCTGCAGATAAATCCAAGGATGGCAAATTCAATTTCATTGCAGCTGCAACATTCTTATCTGAGCACCTATTGGAGTTTGTATCCATGATCGAAGAACATTCCTTCTTGAACATAAACATTCCTTATGACTTCAATGGAAAGTATGAATATTCTTCAATTGGTATGATTGAGTATGATGATCAATTTTCTCTAGATGAAGTAGGCGATGGAGAGTATGTGATCAAAAATACCGGATGCAATATCAAATACCATAGTGTTGATCAAAACCATCCAAATGACTTTGAACTTACATCAAAGGGTATTGCTGCAATATCACTAGTGGAGATCTCTCCTACATATAGAGGAGGCTGTTAATGAAGAACTGGGAAGATATCTGCTCGAATTGTGGACTATGCTGCCATGAGAAGGTAGTTCTTCCTGACATGTTGATCATAGATGATGAAAAGAGCTGTGAGTTCTACTCAGAAGAGAATCATCGTTGCACTGTATATCCAAACAGGTTCAAGGAGTGCTCGAGATGCATGCGTGTCAATCTCTTTAGGGCTATGTTCTCTCCATCTCTTCCTAATGTTTGCGCCTATGTTCGTATGGCAGAGAAATATCACATACGCTTTGCCCGTAAGCGTGAAACAGTCATTGCATCTCTCGATTGACAAGTGCTTTTCTTTTCATCGCCTTGACTTAGCTTAGAGATAATAATAACTTTAGATGGCGAGGAAATTATATGGATAGAAGAGTTGTCTATCTTGATAACAATGCTACAACTTGCATGGCTAAAGAAGTCATGGAGATTATGCATGAAAATGACAATCTCTATGGTAATGCTTCTTCAATGCACACACTAGGCCGTAACTCCGAAGCAGGAATTACATGGGCACGTGAGCAAGTTGCTAAGCTAATAAATGCGGATCCAGGAGATATTTACTTTACTTCTGGTGCCTCTGAGTCCAACAACACAGTCTTTAATACATTTAGAGACCTTATTGATGATGGAGCTAAGAGGAATCGAATAGTCTTGTCAGCTGTTGAACATCCAGCATCTATCGAGACAGCGAAATATCTTTTGAAGAAGGGCTACAAGGTAGACTTTGCTCCAGTTGACAGAGAAGGCGTGTTGAATATCGATTCCTTCAAATCTCTTTTGGGCGATGATGTTGCTCTTGTTTCATTGATGGTTGGCAACAACGAATCTGGTGCTATCCAGCCAATTGAGGAAGTTTGTAAGCTGACGCATGAAGCAGGTGCTTACTTCCACACAGATGCAACACAGGCTATTGGAAAGATTCCTGTAGATGTCGTAGCTATTGGTGCTGACTACCTATCACTATCAGGACATAAGTTCTATGGTCCAAAGGGAATTGGTGTATTGTATGCAAAGCATGGTGTGCCTCTTACTCCATTTGTCCATGGTGGACACCAGGAGAAAGGCTACAGGGCAGGAACATACAACAACCAAGCTATCATTGGAATCGGAATGGCTGCAAAGCTTGCTTATGAGAATCTGGAAGAGGAACACGATAAGCTTTGGGCTCTAAGGGAAGAGCTAAGAAAGGGCATTGAAGCATCTATTCCAAATGTCACTGTAAATGGACCAAAGGATGGCGCGAAGGTTCTTCCAGGAACATTGAATGTCTCATTTGCTTCCGCTGAAGGTGAGTCGATTTTGCTTTATCTTGATATGGAAGGCATTGAAGTTTCTACTGGATCTGCTTGTGCATCCGGTTCTCTTGAACCAAGCTATGTGCTTTTGGCTTCTGGCTTGCCAGTTGAGCTTGCTCATGGATCCATTAGATTCTCATTCGGTCGTTATAACACAAGAGAGGATGTAGCTTATGTACTCGAGCATCTTCCTCCTATTATCAAGAAGATCAGGGATATGAGTACAAGGAAGGCATAATAATGGCAAACAGTTTCATGGCCCAGTGGGTATATACAGATAAAGTAAAGGATCACTTCATGAATCCTAGAAACCTCTGGAAAGAAGATGAGGATTTCACTCCAGATGGAGTAGGAGAAGTTGGTTCTCTTGCTTGTGGCGATCAGATGAGAGTCGGAATCAAGGTCAAGGATGGAAAAATCGTAGACCTCAGATGGCTTACATATGGATGTGCATCCGCTATAGCATCTACATCGATGATGAGTGAAATGGCAATTGGAATGGATCTAAAGGATGCATACAACCTAAAGCCAGAAGCTATCATGAATGAGCTTGGCGGTCTTCCTGAGCATAAGTTCCATTGCTCTGTACTAGGAGACAAGGCTCTTAGAGCAGCGATTGATAACTATCTTGAGACTCATAATCTTCCAAACCCATACAAAGCCAAGGTTGCAACAATAATCTGTGAGTGCATGGGTGTAACAGATCAAAAGGTTGAAGAGCTTGTAAAGGAAGACAAGGTCAGAACACTAGATGACCTTAAAGAGCTTACTGGAGCTTCCACAAAGTGCGGAAGATGTAAGGATAAGCTTGAGGACTTGATCCAAGAACTTCTTCACATCTATGGTAAATAATGCAGCATTCATACTATAAAGATGCAGTTAAGGACGCCCTTTGGCCTAAAAAGAAGGGCGTTCTTACAAAAAGATGTAAATACATTGAAATCACTCCAGTGCGTGATATGAGCGCAAAGGATGTAAAGGCTTTACGCTTGTATTTGCAACTATCAACATCGATGTTTGCGTCTCTTCTAGGTGTTAGCTCTAAGACAGTAGAGGCTTGGGAGAGTGGGGCAAATGTGCCATCTGGTCCTGCATTGCGCCTAATGAGAATGGCAGCAAAAAACCCCGACATCCTACTTGACGGCGGGGCTGTGATCGATAAAACCAGCCTTATGTAGCGTTAAAGACCGATCCTCCAATAAATTCTCTCAGGATTGAATCCGAAGGAACACTGTCTGAGGCTATTGGATATACAAAGCTCAAGAATGTCAGCAGCCTTCGCGCAGTTGCGTAGCACTCTCCATCTTCTTCCGATACGCTTCTAAGAAGGGGAATTGCATATGGCGTCAACACTCCTAGTTCATACTCCAAGGCACTATTGATCATCACATCTGCATTGTTCTGATATGGGAAGATGTGGTTCTTCTCTCCTCGCTCCACGCTTGGCCACCTAGATAGTGTCTCAACAGCATCCATGCCTCTTGTTCTATTGTCTCTTACCATTCGCCTTAAGATTCTATTATCTGTTGTGGATATTCGCCCTCGTGAGTCGAGATTCAATTGGCACAGTGCCGAGATATAAACCTTGAACGAGAGAGTCTTATCCAGATCTGGCATTAGCTTTGGATTAAGACCATGAATTCCTTCAATTACCAAAATGGAATTATCGTTTAATGTTGTAGCTTCATCCCTAAATGAATGGTCGCGCTTCTTGAAATCATATGTTGCAAGATTAACACTCTTTCCTTCAATTAGATCATTGATCTGTTTTCTAAATAGCTCTACATCCAAAGCTTCCAACAGTTCAAAGTCTTTCTCTCCATTCTCATCAAGTGGAACAAACTCATCTGGTAGATAGTAATCATCAAGAGATATCTTTATCGGCTTAAAGCCATTTAAAATGAGTTCATTGCATAACTTCAATGAAAATGTTGTCTTTCCTGAGGAGGAAGGCCCTGCGATGAATACAACTTTCACGCCACCTTTTTCCTTTATCTTCGTTCCGATGTCTGCGATGCGCTTTCTTTGAAGGCTTTCAGATAGAAGAATGGTCTGGTCAATCTGATTCTCCCTTTGTTTTAGGTTCAAGGCTCCCAAGCTTTCAACTTCAAGGATGTTTGCAATCTTCTTGTTTTCCTGGAAAACAGAGAACAAAAGAGGATTGTCAACAAAAGGAACAATCTTTCTTTCAGTGGATCTTGGATACCTTAATAGCATTCCATCTTGGTATTCCATTAAATCCCATTCCTTCAATAGTCCAACTGAAGGAAGCATTGGCTCATAGTATAGTTCCATTACACCATCCATTGAACACACCTTATATTGTCCTGCATTGCAAGTATGTAGTAGGTTCTCTGTCTCAATAAGATTGTGTTTTCTTACATAATCAAGGGCTTCTGATGCAGGAATGGTTTCGATAGTGATTGGAAGATTGTCGACTATGGCGCGTTTCATCTCTCTCTTGAGAGCATCTACATCAGGCTTTTCCTTTCCTCGATAGCTGAAATAGAATCCATCGCCCAAACTATGTCCAATTACAAGGGTCCTTTCTGGGAATAGGCGAGAAGAGGCATATCCGAGTAAGAAACATAGTGACTTTCTATATGTTCTTTTCCCTAGATTTGAAAATAGACGAACAGGAACTATCGTTGCATTTTTATATGCAGTTGAATTCAAGCTTCTTAGCTCTCCATTCACAAGCGCTGCAACAACAGGGTTTTTGTCATAGTCCAAAGTATCGCTTGCAAACATTTCCAATAGGCTTGGTTCTTGTTTTGCTTTCAGTTGAATGTCTGTTTTAAAAATATCCTTTTCCATAGATAGATATTACCAACAAGAAATCAAAAAATAAAAGAAAACTTTGTCCTAATATCCTTTTATTGGCGATTTATGTAACAAAAGTGCAATTTGCAGTATAATCTCAAGCTATGAGTATTTTGTATGTCGATTTAACAGAAGGAGCTTTTTCTCTTCTCCCTAAGACGCCAGAAAGTGGCTTGGCGCTTGCAATAAAGCTATACAAGAGATATGAAGGGAAAGCAATGGTGCTCGCATCTCCTAAAAAGGAGAGTGTCAGATATCCTGGTGCGACAAACTTTATCATTGCATTCAAAAGCCCATTGTCTGATCGACTTGAATTTCAGTACTCAAATCAACCTCCTGGATATTCCTTGTTCAAGATGGGATATGAGGCAGTTGTCATCATAGGAAAGGCAACAAGGCTTTCATATATCTCGATATATCCAGGCGCTAATGCAATATACCAATGTGAGCAGATGAGAGGAGCATCCTCTTCTAGTTTTGAACAGATTGCAGGAAAGAACATCAACGACACTTTCCTATCCACAGGGCGAGCTTCTGACAATGGTGTAAAGTTTGCATCCGTCGTGTGTGGTGGCAAAGCCATTCCTGGCGCAGGACTTGGATATGTGTTTGCGTCAATGAATATCAAGGGGATTGCATTTCAAGGATTCTTTAGAAAGGATGATCTTGCAAACGACAAGGCTGCCATGCGCTTTGTCCATAAGATAGAATCATCCAAATTCTCTAGGAGGATAAGAAAGAATGGAGCCAATTGTTTTATAGATGATGCAAATCGCTTGGGTTGGCTTCCTGTAATGAACTATTCAAAGCGCTTCGATCCAAGAGCATATTCTTTGGATGGAATCAGCTTTACAGAGGCTTTTGGCAACTTCCCTGACTCATGTCAGGAATGTTTCCTTGCATGTGGAAGAAGAAAGAAAGACAATTCGATCCTTCCTTCGTGGCAGGAGTGTATGGCACTTGGAACAAATCTAGGATTCTTTGATCCAAGAACAGTATCTAGTTTTGTGGATGCATCCTACGAAGAGGGATTGGACCCGGTGCATCTAGGTGCAATACTTGCATATGTTTCATCATTGAATGACTCGAACCTAGAAGTGTTGTCTTTATCTGGAAAGACCAAGGAAGAGTATATTCGACTTATCCATTCCATTGGGGAAAGTAGAGGGGTCGGTGCTATCTTCAGAGAGGGCTTGAAAGGCTTTCCTGACGCAATCCAAAACAGCTATGGAGGTGCAATCCTTGCCGATTTGAGAGGTAGCTATTCATCAGCGATACTCACATCCTTAGGCTTGGATATAGTTCTTCCTGCAGGATTGATTCTTCCAAAAAAAGAGCTTAATGCAAAGTGTGCTGCAACACTCACATTCTATGAACTATGCTATACACTAGCCTTGCTTTCATATGGATATGGCCCGATTGTTACAGCATGTATCTTTTGGGATAAGCTTCCAAGCTTTGTATTCTCATCTCCTTTGTTGTTGCGTTTCTCTTCACATTGTTTTTCTGTTTATGGTCTCAAAGGGAAGGATCTATTAAGAAAAGGCATGGAGATTCTAGACGAGCTGGATCTATCCTTTTGTGATATTCCAGAGCATTTCAAGATGGATGTCGAAAGCAATAAAAACACATCAACTGTTCCTTTGCTTACTCTGCAGTCATTGTTCGACTATGAGAAATCCAAGGCATCAATATATCTGAAATCCAAGAGGGATATTATCCGTGCACCAAAAGGGAAGATCAAAGCCGCAGTAGCTCCAGATGAAGATCTAGGTCTTGATGGAGATCCGGGATTGATCAAATAGATTCCATTCCTGTTTTCCAGGTGTGGAACATGAGAGTGTCCAAATATGAAGATAGAGCCTTTGCATAGATCGAAATCCTGGTAGAAATATCTGTCTCCATGTGTCATAACTGTATTTCTTCCAAATAGATTCAATGTCCTATATTGCGGTGGAAATGGTAGTGCGTCATAGCAATAGTAGCTATCGCAATTGCCTCTGACAGATATCATGTTTGAAAACAAAGGATGATTGTAATTAGGACATTGGTCTCCTGCAGATAGCACAGAAATTGGCTTGAAGTAGGCAATAGCTTTTTCAACTAGTTCAATACCGCTGTCACTGCCATGAATATCCGAAACAACTAGATAACACTCTTTATCCATAAAGACACCTCTAGAATGATGATAGGACAAAAGGGTGGCTTTGGCATACCAAAAATAGTTTTCTTCTTCACGAAAAGCGTTATTTTTATGGTAAAATAAATCTTATTGGAGACCTTTTACATGGAAGAGAAATACTTGACCCTTAGAGATGGAAAGAAGTTGTTTTATAGAGTTTGGAAGGTAGATAATCCTGTTGCAACTCTTCATATAAACCATGGAATGGCAGAGCATAGCCTAAGATATGATGAATTTGCTCGTGCTATGAACAAAGAGGGCTATGTTGTATATGCCCAGGACCATAGAGGTCATGGATTCACAATCGAAAACGATGAAGAGGGCTGGTTTGCTGATGAAAATGGTTGGAGCATCATTGCAGACGATAGCTTTGAACTAGATCAGCTTATTGCAAAGGAATATAAGGGTATCCCTCATTTGATCTTTGGTCACTCCATGGGGTCTTTCTTGACAAGAACCAATCTATCTCGTCATTCAGAGTCCTATGATGCTGCTGTCATATGTGGAACTGGCGGCGACCAAGGATTAGCTGGTAAGGTAGGGCGACGATTGGCTCTAAGCAGAGCTAAAAAACATGGTTCAAAAGCCAAGGCTCCAATTATGGATAAGCTAGCATTTGGATCTTTTACAAAGAAATTCAAGAGAGAAGGCGCTATGTCTTGGCTCAGCTCCGATAGAAAGGAAGTTGAGAAATACATTGCAGATCCTCTTTGTGGATTCATATGTTCAAACCAATTCTATGCAGACTTGATCGAAGGCTCTTTTACAGCCAATAACCCAGAAGAGATAGCTAAAATCAGAAAGGATTTGCCAATTCTTTTCGTCTCTGGCGCTCTAGATCCTGTTGGAGGCTATTCAAAAGGAGTGGTGAAAGCTGTTAATCTCTATAAGGAAGCTGGAATCAAGGATGTTCGCCTTTGCTTATATCCAGAAGGTAGACATGAGATCCTGAATGATGTCATGCGAAAGGATGTCATTGCTGATGTTGCTTCCTTCTATAAGGAAATACTAGGTGAAAGAAAAGAAAGATAAACCAATTGATGAAAAAGACGCAAAAGATAGCCTTCTGAGGCGTAACATGCTTTGGTGGAAGGACTATTGGAGTGTTATAAAATCATGCCTTAGAGGACTTGGAAATGACAATGTCGCAATCCTTTCCTCGGGGCTTGTATATTCATCTTTGATAGCTATCATACCATGCATTACATTCTTGTTTGTATTCTTGTCAACATTTGGTGTATTGCAATCATTCATGAACCTTCTTCTTGAATGGCTGAAGATGCTTTTTGGTTCTGAGATCGCATCGAATCTGTTGAATACTATCTCCCAATATTCAAACAATGCAATGTCATTGGGAGTCTTTGGACTTGTATCATTCTTGGTAACTGGTATGTTCCTTGTTAACAAGATCTATACAGTAATCAATCAAATCTTCAAGACAAAACCCCAGGATGGAACGCTGAAACGTTTTGCTCTCTTCTTTGTCTTCTTGATTGTATTCACATTCCTAGTTGCAATGTCTGTTGCTCTATCTAACACGATCAACCAAAAGCTTGCAGCATCAATAGGTGTGATAGAGCAGACATCCATGATTCCAAAGAAGATGGGTTCTTTATTGTTCTCTTGGCTTGCGTTCTTCTTTTTGCTGGAACTTGTTCCGAATGCTCGTATTAGATTCAAATCAGCATGCGTAGGTGCAACAACAGGTCTTGTCGCTATATCGATTGCAACAACAATATTCAATAGGATAACAAGCTCTGTAGTGTCATACTCAGTAATCTATGGAACTTTTGCATCCATATTCTTCATGCTGCTTTTTCTATATATCTTTTGGTATATCGTAATTGCAATTTCAGAAATCACATATGTCCATCAATTCAGGCCGGATAAGAACACCCTTCTAGGGCGGCCTCAAACTCCAGAGAAGATAATCTCGGAAGCTTTGGATATGTTGATGATCATTTGTGACAAATACAACAAGGGCGAAGGAGCAACATCCATAAGGGAGCTATCAAGAAAGATGGCTGTTCCTACAGGAAGGCTCTCTAGCTATCTACGCGATATGGAGGGAAGTGGAATGGTTCTTGCTGCAAACACACAAGCTTCCAGCTTTGTTCCAGCGCGTCCTATGTCCCAGATTTCATTGATACATGTAATAGAGGTTCTCTATGGTGCTGATGAAATAAAGGGTGGTAATGTTGATACTATAGGAGAAGCTGTTGCAATGGAGTTTTATCTAACAGGCGAAAAAGGTCTTGAGGATATAACACTAGAACAGCTATTGGAGAGAATATGATCGTAAGTAAATATATTAGTTCGGAGCTTGTAAGCGCAGATTTTCCAGATGCACCAAACCCAAATGGATGTGCACTCAAGACATATAAAGCAGATGACATCAAGTTGGTCTTTTTGAAGAATCCTTCTTCTCTAGGGCTTTCCCCTACCGTTGTTATTCCTTATGCGCTAGTTGCTTTCAACTCCGATGATGAGTATATTTTCGCAGCAGCACTAGAACAGACAGACCTTAGAGAGCTATCGAGCTTGACATCGATTCCTCTTAGACAGCTACAGGAAGAAGAGGGCGTAAAAGGATTCTTGACCAATGCCAAGCTTGTATTATATGGAGACGATAAAAAGGAAGACTTGGGCTCATATTCAATTCTTCTATCTGAGATAGATGCTATTGCTGATGATTTGATGGAATATGCTCTCGATAGCTTGGATATCCTAACAGAGGCAGAGGAACTCTAAGTGGCAAAAGCAGGATTTGCCATAATCGGGCTTGGTGTGCGTGCAGAGCTTCATGCTCAAGTAATCGAAAGATGCCCGGACGCGGCTCTTGTTGCAGTTTGTTCTCGTACTCTTGATAAGGCAAAAGAGTTCTCTTCCCGTCATGGTTTTTGCAAAGTCTATGATGAGGTTGAATATCTCTTGGAGGATGAGAATGTTGATATTGTCGTGATCACAACTCCAAGTGGTTTGCATTTTCATCCTGCGTCTCTTGCGATCAAAAGCGGTCGACATGTAATAGTAGAGTGTCCTTTGGAACTCTCTGAGGAAAAGGCACTTCTCATTCATGATTTATCGGAAGAGGAGGGTGTATACCTTGAGTGCATCTATCCAGATAGATTCTCATATAGTACAGAGCTAATAAGGGATGTTATATCAAATGGAGAGCTAGGAAAGATTATCTCATTTGATTACAAAATCAAGGATACAAACACAGATGTGTATCTTCAAGCCTCCCCTTGGAGAATGGATCCTCATCTTTCTGGGGGCATGGCCTTTTTGCCTTCGAATATCCAAGCTATTGATAAACTCCTGTTTATTCTTGGTGAAGATTTGACATTGGTAGATGACAAGGAACCATTTGAATTAAAAACACCAAGTGGAGTTCAAGGAACAATATCAATAAAGGGCGATAACCCAGATACACTTTCCATTGTTGGAGAGAAAGGGCGTATCAAGATATGTGGAAACTCGATAGAAGAGTGGGATATACCAGGAAAGGAAAAACCGGAATTAGATGTATGCGAGAGCGCCTTGTTGCTTCTTGAGCGTCAATATAAAAAATTCCTAAATGCAGTGACAAAAGGGTATCCTGTATGTGTTGATCCCATTATGGCGAGTCTTTCAATTAGTCTATGTGAAAATATTTCTGAAAATATCCAAATTAGATAAACATCAAAATGTATAACAAAATATGTAGTTTACCTTAATTTTGTTGTAGTAAATTGTATTTTTTTACGATTTAATGTTTTTTTACATAGTAACATTGGGTATGTTGCTTGATGTTCTTTTCAAAATGGTTAATATAATATATTGATTGTATAGAGGATACAATCTATTAATAAAGTCATAGACTGGATAAGCGAAATGCGGGGGAGCTTAAAGGTCCGAATGTCGTTGAGGATACTATTATGGGTACTAATGTTGAATCAAGGCTCTCGGAGATGTTGCCTGCGCAGTTGGGGGAACTGAGCATACTTGAAAGAAAGGTATCAACATATCTTTTGAAGCACGAAGATAAGTTGATGGGCATGGATATCTCAGAGATTGCCAAAGCATCTGGTGTTAGCAAGGCTACTGTTGTTCGCTTTTGCAAGGCACTTGGTTTTAATGGTCTAAAGGACTTCAAGATTTATTATGAAGCAGGAAAGAGCCAATACGCTACTAAGGTTTCAAAACTTTCAAAGGGTACAGAGCCAAAAGAGGTAATGGAGATAATGAAGGGTGGAATCATCAGAACTCTTGAAAAGAGCTTGAATGAAGAGAACCTGGAAACTCTGCTTTCGATTGCCGATGATATAGCTACATTAAAGTATGTTACTGTCCTATGCACTGATTGTGATGTTTCTTCCATGATTCTAGCTAATCGTATAAAAAGCCTTGGATATAAGTGTGATATTCATTCAGCACAGGATGCGATAGCAAACGATATTGCTGAAGGTTTGATCTTTGTTCTTAGTCCTACATGCGAACTTGATGGTATTGGTTCGTATGTGCGAAAAGCTAGGGATAAGGGATGCAAAATCGCAACATTTACATCCAATCCAAAGTCATGGCTTGCTGTTAATTCAAATAATATGATAGCAGCTTCTTCAGATAAGCTAATCAGCGAAGATAGATATATATTGTCTAATTTCGCAATCAATAGCCTTATCGAAATACTGTACGCATTGCTAGTTAGTAGAAAATAATTTTCCGCGAAAGCAAAAATTGCGTTAACATATGCCTATGGCAAATACATTAGATTATTACAACAAAAATGCTGGAGTCTATGCTCTATCTACTGTTAATTGCACAATGGATGGAGCTATAGAGGAGTTTTTGCACGTTTTGGGCAAAAAGGAAGGAACCATCCTGGACTTTGGTTGCGGCTCAGGTCGTGACAGTAAGGTCTTTTGGGAAAAAGGCTACGATGTTGTTTCCACAGATGGTTCGAAAGAGATGTGCTTGGAAGCAGAGAAGCTTTTGTCACGTCCTGTTCAGCAAATGTTCTTTACTGAATTGACAGATGAAGATAAGTACGACGGAATCTGGGCTTGCGCATCCATATTGCATCTTCCATATGACACACTGTCTGCTGTCTTGAAGAAGATGGCCAAGGCCTTAAAGCCAAATGGTGTCATATATGCTTCTTTCAGGTATGGGGAGATGGAAGGCAACAGAGGCGAGCGATACTTTACTGACATCAATGAAGAAAAGCTGAAAAAGCTTTTGGAGAATGTCAACCTTGAATGCGTAAAGACATGGGTAACTCTCGATTCCAGGCTCGATAGAGCAGGAGACGAGTGGTTTAATGTCATTTTAAGAAAATCATGAGATAAGAGGGCGTTGTCCCTCTTTTTGTAAAAAGAAAAGACTCGAGGAAACTCGAGTCTTGAATATGTCGGCCCTCAGAGATTTGAACTCTGGACCAAGGGATTATGAGTCCCCTGCTCTGACCGCTGAGCTAAAGGCCGTTAAATATAACTTAGTCATTATAAACAAAAAATTAAGTCATAATCAACTATATTGTTGAATGGAAAAGAGGGGAGTCTTTATGACTAAAAAAGTTCTAGCAGTTTTGCTTGTCTGTGTTATTTCTATCAGCGCAGTATTTGCATCCGATTGGCATTTTGTATTTGGAGATGTATCTCAGCATCCCGAGGTCCTTTGGGGCTTTATCCCATCGTACTTTGATGCAGGAGCAGGATACAAAGGGCTCTCTCTTATCGATGGCAATACCACAGATATGCAACTCTTGGTTGGCGGAGGAATAAGCCAACGTAAGCTTTGGCAAGATCCTACAACAGGAAAGATAATCAGAAAGGATCCTCTTATATATGATGTTTGGGACTTCGATTGGTCAGTAAGGTTCGTACAGGGATTTTTGACCAATCCGATGAATACAGAGAAGGATATGATCTCTATCACACTTGCATACAATGGCCAATACGAGAAAGCCAAGGATTCGATGGCTGTTGGAAAAGAAAGAACAAATGGCGAAAAGAGAGCAGTACTTTCTATGGAAGATTTCTTCTCTTCTAGCGATAGGGTTACAAATAGAATATATCCAGAGATCAATGGAAGTGGGGACTTTCTAGGCACGCAGCTTGCGTCTTACATCAAATTCGATCTTATGGAAGATACACTACATGAGAACAATGGATTTTTAGGTAAGGTTTCGATGCTATGGGGACCTCTGGCTTTGAATGGTTCTCTTTCTGGATTTGCAGACTACTTTGCTCTCCGCATGGACGCAATCGGAGCATATACTCTCTATGATTATAAGAAGAATGACAAAAGCTATTTTTCTGTTGTAATTGCAGATAGATTAAATTGTGGATATGTAACAGGAAATGCTATCCCTGCATTTATCCAAGGACCAGAGTCTCTTGGAAGAAAGGTTCGTGGATTCAATACATATACTTACAATACAAGCTTCACTGTAGTTAACAACCTAGACCTTCGTCTTTGTGGCCCTGATATGGGCTTGGAGGGACTAGCTCCTAGAGTGAACCTGTTCTTTGATATTGGATATGGATGTGGAAATGTAAACAATACAGAAGATAAAGAGAGTAATCTTCTAGCATCCACAGGTGTACAAGGAACTGTATCTATCTTTGATTTCATCGATTTGGGATATCAGCTTGCATACCTAATCAAGGGTGACAATTACACAAATGGAAGTAGCAGGATTGCAGGAAGCGTAACATTCTTCCTAGATTTCTGATTTCTTCTTGTTCTTCTTTTCAAGGCGCTCAGCTTTCTTTCTTGCTCTAGCTTGGCGCCTTTTTTCATCTCTCTCTTCGCGTCCAGACATCGAGTCTCCATTTGCATCTTTCCAGAACTCAGGGAAAACGATGTTTCCTTTCTCGTCTTTTGTTCTGATTAGTCGTTCGAATCGAGGCCTGTTATAGCGTTGTATGATAATGCAAGGAAGATTGAAGATGATCGTGTATGTAAGCACAAAGAACCATGCACGGGTTGCAGTGAACAACAATAGTACAAGAGCAAAAATGAATGCATATAAGTGACATAGCTCTGCTCTAAGGCTTTCTAATAGAAATTGCGCTATGAAGTTCGGAGTGATCTTTGTTCTTTCCATGTTCTTCTTATCGAAAGAACCAACAGATGGAATATATTCCTTCCAAGCTTTTACATGGAAAATAGTCTGATATATGTTTCCTTTCTTTTCCCATTTTCTTGTCTTGAATAATGGATAGATCAGCATCAGGTTACGATATGATAATAGGTTTACAAGATAAGAAGCTATAAATTGCGTTAGTATGATAATCAATACCAGAGGCCAGCTCGCACTTGTAAAAATTGTAGTAAACCATCTTGTCATTTTTGTTCCGAATAAAAGCTATAGTTAGAGTATAGTTGGCAGAAAGAAAACAAACAAGAGTGTTATTTACCCCATCCTTTGTCAGTTGGTATTAGCATATGTTGCAAAATAAATATCAGTTTGCCATAATTCAAGTTATGAGTGACGTTAAGAACAACAAGAATGCCCACTGGGCAGATATAATGGCCGAAAAGATTATCAGGGAAAAGGGCGAAAAGGATCTCTATACTTGTGCTTCCGGTATCACACCATCAGGAACAGTACACATTGGCAACTTCAGAGAGATCATTACTGTAGAGCTAGTTGTAAGAGCTCTGAGAGAAAAGGGTAAGAATGTAAGATTCATCTATAGCTGGGATGACTATGATGTATTCAGAAAGGTCCCAAAGAACATGCCAAAGCCAGAGCTTTTGCAGCAATATCTAAGATTTCCAATCACATTGGTTCCAGATACTACAGAGAGAGCTGAAAACTATGCTAGAGCCAACGAAGTTGCAGTCGAGAAGATTCTACCAACTGTTGGTGTATTCCCAGAGTACTTGTACCAAGCAGATAGATATAGACATAACTACTATGCAGAGGGGATAAAGACAGCTCTTGAAAAAAGAGACGAGATCAGAGAGATCCTCAACCAATATAGAACTGAGCCTCTAGCTGAAGATTGGTGGCCGGTTTCTGTATTCTCTTCATTCACAAACAAGGACACAACAACTGTCACAGGTTGGGATGGTGGCTACATGCTCACATATAGAGATGATGAGCTTGGAAAGGAAGAGACTATCGACATTAGAACAACTCCAAATACAAAGCTTCCATGGAGAATCGACTGGCCAATGAGATGGACAGTTGAAGGAGTTGACTTTGAGCCAGGTGGAAAGGATCACCTTACTGAGGGCGGTTCTTACGATACATCAAAGAGCGTTGTAAAGGTATTCGGTGGAGAAGCTCCTGTAACAATGCGCTATGACTTTATCAAGCTAAAGGGTATGGGAGGAAAGATCTCCTCATCCGGTGGAGAGGTTGCAGACCTATATGATGTACTTGCAGTATATCCTCCTGAGATCGTTCGATACTTGTTTGTAGGCACACGTCCTCAATCCGAGTTCGCTATCTCATTCGACCTTGATGTATTGAAGATCTACGAAGACTACGACAATTGTGAAAGAATCTACTTCGGCATTCTCCCTGTTAAGGAAGAAAGAAGAGAGAAGGAGAAGAGGATCTACGAGCTAAGCCAGGTTGATGGAAACAACATTCCAACAGAAGCTGGTTACCAGATTCCTTTCAGACACCTCTGTAACTATCTACAGATCTTCTCTGGAGATGTTGAAAAGGTTATCTCAAAGCTTCCTAATATCACAGAAAGCCAGAAGGAAAGACTCAGAGTTAGACTCAATTGTGCAAAGAATTGGCTTGAGATGTATGCTCCAGAAGAGTTCAAGTTCAGTCTAAAGAGCACAGACTCTGCTCTTGTAGAGCTTGAGGAGAATGAACTTAAGGCTGTAAAGGATTTTGCATCCTATGTAAGAGATTATCTCGATACTTCTTCTGAAAAGGAATTCTCAAACTACATTTATAAAGCTGCTGGAGACAATGGCCTGGAAAACAGTGATTTCTTCAGGGTTATATATTTGGTTTTGATCGGAAAGGAAAAGGGACCAAAGCTTGCTAACTTTGTTAAGGCTTGTGGCGCTGAGACCATCCTTCCAATCCTTGAGAGGTATTAATTTATATGTCAATGATTTTGATCAATGGTTCTCCTAGAAAAGAGGGTTGTACATATACAGCCCTCAAGGAAGTCGCAAAAAGCCTGGAGAAAGCTGGTGTTGAGTATGAAATCATCCAAGCTTCTATGGATAGTCGCGAGATCGATGCGATAGCAAAGAAGGTAGCATCCTCCGATGGCCTTGTTGTTGGCTCTCCTGTTTATTATGCATCCGCATCAGGGTTATGCACATACTTTCTTGACGAGCTCTTTAATAGAGTCAATGGTGCAATGCGCCTGAAACCTGCTGCTGCAATTGTATCATGCAGAAGAGGGGGAGCGAGCGCAACCTTTGATCAGATCAATAAATATTTCACAATTTCCGAGATGATAGTCGTCTCTTCAAACTATTGGAACCAAGTTCATGGAAATACTCCAGAAGAGGTTCTTAGAGATGAAGAGGGCATGCAGACAATGCGCATTCTCGGAAACAATCTCGCTTATGTGCTAAAGAGCCTTAAAAAGGCAAATCTTGAGTTGCCAGAGAGCGAGAAAAAGGTAAAAACCAACTTCATTAGATAAAATGTTCAGACTTCTTAGATTTATAAAAGGTTATAGAAAAGAGTCTATACTAGCTCCATTATTCAAGCTTTTCGAAGCTATATTGGAGCTTTTTGTTCCTCTTTGTGTTGCCGCTTTAATAGATAAAGGTATCGGAGGAGGAGACAAGGCCTATATCATCAAGATGACTCTTTTGATGATAGCACTTGGTACTGTGGGATTGCTATTTTCATTCACAGCCCAATGGTTCTCCGCATCCACTGCAATCGGATTTACCAAGAAGATGAAGAGTGCATTATTTGCACACATACAATCACTTTCTGCTATAGATAAGGACAAGCTTGGAGATTCTACACTTCTGACAAGACTTACAAGTGATTCAAACCAAGTTCAGAGTGGAATCAATATGTTCTTGCGCCTCTTTTTGCGTAGTCCATTCGTTGTTATTGGTGCTGCAATAATGGCATTTGTTGTCGATAGTACGCTTGCTGTGATATTTGCTATCGTAATTCCGATTCTTGGTCTTATTGTCTACCTGATCATGAGACACACTGTCCCTATGTACAAAACAGTGCAATCAAAGCTAGATGCCCTAACAAAGAAGAGCAGGGAAAACCTCTCGGGAGTGAGAGTTCTAAGAGCATATTGCAAGGAAGAGGATGAGAAAGAGGAATTCAGAGAAAAAACAGAGGATTTAAAAGCAGCGCAATTGGGAGCTGGGACATATTCTTCTCTGTTGCATCCTTTGACATCTGTTCTTATTAACCTAGCTGTAATTGTACTAATCTATTTTGGATCTCTTAGGTATGAGATGAATCTCATTGCACTTGGCTCAATTATTGCACTTGTAAACTACATGAACCAAATCCTTGTAGAGCTTGTAAAGTTTGCAAATTTGATCATCACACTCACACGTGCAATTGCTTCCGGAAACAGAATACAAAGCATCTTCGATATCCAGCCATCGATCTCAAGAGCTGAGAGAGTTGAGAATGGAAGCTTTGATGCTGAATATGCAGTTGAATTCGATAATGCATCACTAACATATAGAGAGGGTGGAAAGCCAGCTTTGTCTTCTGTTTCATTGAAGGTTAAAAATGGAGAGAAGATAGGTGTTATCGGAGCAACAGGAAGTGGTAAGACAACACTTATCAATCTTATTCCACGACTATATGACACAACAGAAGGTTCTGTTTCTGTATTTGGCTCAAATGTAAAATCATGGGACTTGCATGATCTAAGAGATGCGATAGCTCTTGTTCCTCAAAAGCCTAGACTCTTCAAGGGTACTATAAGGGAAAACCTTCAGTGGGGTAATGAGAATGCAAGCGATGAGGATCTGATGGATGCTCTTGAAAAAGCACAGGCTCTGGACTTTGTAATGAAAAAGGATGGAGGCCTGGATAGCCCTGTTGCCCAGAATGGTAGGAACCTATCAGGAGGGCAGAGACAGAGATTGACAATCGCAAGGGCTCTTGTCAAAAAGCCACATATCTTGATCCTTGATGACAGCGCAGCAAGCCTTGATTATGCAACAGAGTCTCGCTTGAGAGCCATGATCAAGGATTTGGATATGACGATATTTGTGGTATCACAAAGGACATCGTCACTGGTGAATATGGATAGGATAGTTGTTCTTTCTGACGGATGTGTTGATGCAGTTGCAAGCCACGAAGAGCTTCTGGAATCCAACGAGCTATATCAAGAGATATACAACTCTCAATATGGAGAATAGCTATGGCAAAGGCAAAGAAACTATCAAAAGAAAGACGAAATACAGTTATCAAGAAGCTGTTGTTGTATATAAAGCCATATAAACACTATCTGGTTCTATCCATAATATCTGCATTCGTAACAACTATCTGTACATTGGTTTTCCCTATGTTCACAGGTCATGCTGTTGATGCAATCTTAGGAGAAAAGAGCCTCTTTTTGACATATCTATTGGTTCTATTGGTTCTTGCTGCAATTGGAGCACTAACACAATATGCATTGAATCAATCAAACAACAAGTTGACTTACTCAATTGTTCAGGATATTCGAAATGATGTATTTGGACATATACAGTTCCTTCCTCTTTCATATCTTGATTCAAGATCCCAGGGAGAGGTCGTATCTAGGATCATTACCGATATCGATCAGATTGCAGATGGATTGTTGATGGGCTTTACTCAATTCTTTACGGGAGTAGTAACGATCATTGGAACATTGATCTGTCTCTTTTACATCAATTGGATTGTTGCACTTGTAGTTGTTCTTGTAACTCCAATCTCACTTTTCACAGCTTCATTTATATCAAGACGTACATATAGACTCTTCAATGAACAAAATGAAGCAAGAGGAGAGCTAACTGGATTTACAGATGAGATGATTGCTGGAAGTAAGGTAGTAAGTGCATTCAACAGGGAAGAAGAGGCTGAGAAGACATTTGACCAATTGAATGAAAAATGGTCAAAAGCTGCTTTGTTTGCAACATTCTACTCATCTCTTACCAATCCTGTTACTCGTTTTGTTAACTCAATTGTATATACAGGAGTAGCACTCTCAGGCGGATTATCTGCACTTATAGGAAGATTGACTGTCGGTTCTCTTTCCTCAACGCTTATGTATGCTAGCCAATACACAAAGCCATTTAATGAAATATCTGGAGTATTGACTGAACTGCAGAACGCTCTCTCTTCTGCATCCCGTGTATTTGAGCTACTGGAAGTTGAAGAGGAGAAGGAAAATCCGAATGCCAAGCAGCTTACATCTGTAGAGGGCAATATCGATATAGATCATGTTTACTTTGGCTACTCAAAGAATAAGACATTGATCAAAAATTTCAATCTTCACCTAAAGAGAGGAATGAAAGTTGCTATCGTGGGCCCTACCGGAAGTGGTAAGACAACACTTATTAATCTGTTGATGAGATTCTATGATGTTGACTCCGGCTCTGTTAAGGTAGATGGCTTGGATATTCAAGATGTCACAAGACACTCGTTGAGATCTAAATATGGAATGGTTTTGCAGGAAACATGGCTTAAGAGTGGGACGATCAGAGATAATCTAACGCTCTCGAATCCTAATATAGCGGACGAAAAGATAGATGAAGTAATAAAACTATGTCATCTGGAGTCTTTTATAAGCACATTGCCTCTTGGCTATGATGAACCTATCAGTGATGAAGCTGGAGCTATCTCTGAAGGACAGAAGCAGCTATTGTGTATTGCACGTGCAATGCTTTCTGAACCAACGATGTTGATTCTCGATGAAGCTACAAGCTCTATCGATACTCGAACAGAGCTTGTTGTACAGCAAGCATTCGGCTTGATGATGGAAGGACGCACAAGCTTTATCGTTGCGCATAGACTATCTACTATCAAGAAAGCAGATCTCATTCTTGTACTAAGGGATGGAGATGTTGTAGAGCAGGGTAATCATAAAGAGCTCCTTGAAAAGGGTGGCTTTTACTCGGAGCTCTATAACAGTCAATTTGCTATTTGAATATTTTATCTAGATAGATATTGTTCTTACGCCATTTCTCGGCAGTCTTTACTTGCAAGTCCAATCTTACAGTGCTGCCGGGGAATATCTTCCTGATTTCCTTTCTGGCCTCTGTTCCTATTCTCTTGATGTTTTCGCCTTTCTTTCCAACCAGGAATCCCTTCTGGCCATCACGCTCAACGTTTATGAATGCGCGAATCCAGACAGTGCTACTTTCTTCATCGTACTCAAGATCCTCTGTAGATACGAAGATTACATGAGGAAGTTCATCTGAAAGCTTATCCATAGCCTTTTCCCTGATGATCTCCGAGATTCTGAACTCTAGATCTTGGTCTGTGTATTGGCTCTCGTCATACAGCAGTGCTCCTTCCTTTGCTTCTTTGAAGAGTTCTATCAAAACCTCGTCCACGCCCTCATCATCCTTTGCAGAGCATATGCAAATAGGAGAAGAAGGAAGACGCTCTGATAGAAAGAATTTAGTGTCTTCGATGTTGTTCTCTGTTAGGATATCCATCTTGTTGATCGCACATACAACAGGAACCTTTGATGCCTTGATCATGTCTGCAATGACTTCTTCTTCCTTCTTTGCAATTCTTGTTCCATCTAGAACATATAGAATGATGTCACTATCTTCTAGTGCAGAGATTGTGATCTCCTGCATTCTCTTGTTTATTTCCTTATCTGATAGGTGGTAGCCAGGAGTATCTGTAAAGACAAGCTGACCACGCTGGTCTGTATATATACCCCTGATCTTGTTTCTTGTTGTCTGAGGAACCGGGCTTGTGATCGATACTTTCATCTCACAGATTGTATTTACTAGTGTTGATTTTCCGGAAGATGGTCTTCCAATTACTGATACTGTTGCAACTTTCATAGCCCAAAGTATACAGAAGATTAGACGCTCGAACAATGTTGGAACTATCAGGGTGTTTCCCAAAAGCTTGGATTTAAGTTATATTTCTAGGTATGGAAAACGAAAACAAAGAAAAAGCTCTAGATATGGGCTTGAATGATAAGTTAATGAAAACCAGATCATTGATGATCTCTGGCGAAATCAATAAAGACAGTGCAGATCAATTTGCAAAGGAAATCCTTGTTCTAGACAGTCTTAGCAATGATGAGATAGTTGTTTATATCAACAGCCCAGGCGGGGATGTGGATGCCGGTTTTGCAATCTATGATATGATTCGATTCGTATCCAGCCCTGTAAAGATCGTAGGCATGGGCCTTGTAGCATCAGCTGCAGCTCTAATCTATCTATCTGTTCCAGTAGAGAGAAGATTTGCTCTTCCTAATTCAACATATTTGATCCATCAGCCACTATCGCAGATGAAGGGTGTTGCTATCGATGTATCTATCTATGCAGACAAGATTGCTCAGCTGAGAGTCAAACTCGACCAGCTTATTGCAGACGCAACAGGCAACACACTCGAGAAAGTTTCACAAGATACGGAAAGAGATTGTTGGATGACAGCAGAGGAAGCAAAAGCTTACTCTCTTGTTGGAAAAATCATTACAAACAAGAAAGATCTCCAATAAACTAGCAAAAAATGGACTTTTGGCCTTCTTCTATTGTGAAGAAGGTTATTTTTTTGAGTTTTATCATATTGTTTCTTATATCCTGCTCCCCAAATAGGAGCAAAGATAGCTTTACCGTGATCTCCTGGAATGCATATCTCTTTTTCGATAGCAGGAATGATGGTTGGGAATATGAAGGGTTTCGCATAAGCGATGGATATACAGATGCTATATACCAAGAGAGGATCAAAAGAACTGCGATAATGATGGCGAAATACTTTTCATCTGCAGATGTGATCATTCTTCAGGAAATCGAGAACAAGGGAGTCCTTGAAGACCTATTGAATGCAGGCTTGAAGAAGAAAGGTTATCGCTACTATGGATGTGCGCAAAATGAAGATCAGCCACTATCTGTTGGCTATATCTCACGATATCGGCCAGAGAGTATCGCATTTCATGGTGTTGATGGTGCAAGAAAACAGCTTGAGCTGACGTTCACTATCAATGGAGAGCATATAAACATCCTAGCCCTTCATGCGCAAAGTAGACTGAAAAGCACCAACGAAGCTATTCGTTACGAGGAGTTTGCCCTAGCAGAAAGCATCATGTCGTCTCTTTCTGATGAGTGCTCCATTTTGATAGGAGACTTTAATGCAGATGTGAGTCTTGTTGAGGCAGGAATTGCAAATATCAAAAAATGCAAAGACATAACAACTCCGATTATTTGCACAGGGGATCCGGGAGAGTGCAGAAAAGGAGTGTTCTTCTCTCCAAGCTTGGACTATATGGGTTCTCCTGGAAAGGGAACATATTTCTATAAAGGAGAGTGGATGTGGCTAGACAATGCACTTATGCAAAGTGCATCTTTCGATAGGCGTGGTTGGGATTGGAACTACGCTGAGATCCTTACGCCTCCGGGATTGGTTGATATAAGTGGATTTCCTATTTCTTTTGATAAATCAACAGCGCGCGGCTTTTCCGATCATCTTCCTCTAAAATGCGTGCTGAAGTATTATTAGAGTCATGGTTGAGAATATTAGAGAGATCCTACTAGGTGGGCAAACCTTTTCTTGGAAGGAAGTTGAGCCAGGTGTTTTCAAATCTGCTCTAAATGAGCACGTCTATACTGTAACAAAGCTTGAGGATGCTTACAAGGATGATTTTCTAAGACGTTATTTTGACCTCGATTACGACTACGATAAAGCAAGACGGGAGATAGCGCAAAAGGACGACATTCTAAAGGAAGCTGTTGCGCTCACAGGCCCGATAAGGATTCTAAAGCAAGATGAATGGACAGCAACCATTTCTTTCATTCTCTCTCAAAACAACAATATAAAGAGAATCTCATCGCTATATAACAAACTGTCGATGAGCTATGGCCACGAGATAGAACCAGGATGGTTTACTTTCCCAACTTCGGAAGAGCTAAAAAAAGCAACAGAAGAAAGCTTGAGAGAGCTTGGAGTTGGATTCAGGGCTCCATTTATTCTTGATGCTGTTAGAAACGCATCAATACTTGAAGAGGTGAAGAGCCTTGATTTTGATTCAGCAATGGAAAGATTGCAAACGATCAAGGGTATTGGACCTAAGGTTGCATCGTGCATTCTTATCTTTGGCTACGGCAGGAGAGAGGGCTTTCCATTGGATGTTTGGATGAAGAAGGTAATGGCTAATTATTACCCCGATAAGAGTGTTGATTATTTCGCCCCTCACCAAGCGCTATCACAACAATATCTGTTTTCCTGGATTAGGGCAAAGGAGAGCTAATTTCTCTTTTTCTGTGGAAATTGCAATTCGTATAGAATCTGTTCAAGCTCGAGAGCGATGTTGATGTTATGAACGATTATGTTTCTTCCATCTTCCGTAACAGTGCTCTTGAGTGTGATAGGTGTGAAATTCAATATTCCATTTATGCCTGCATCTATCAGACGCTGGAAGCAATCTGCAGTAGCTATCTCAGGAACTGTCATGATCGCAACCTTAACATTCAAGGCTTGCACAACTTCGTCCAAGCGTGATAGTGGATATACGCTGATCGGATGGGATGCATCTGTATAGACAATAGGATCCGTGTCGAATCCAGCAACGACCTTGATGCCATCTGGCTCGAAGCCTGAGTAGTGCATCAATGCTTTTCCTATTCTTCCGCAACCTACTACAATGACATTCTGAACATCTCCCTTTCCAAGGATAGATCCGATCTTGTCAATTAACTCTACAATCTCATAGCCGCCTCTTTTCTGTCCTTTGATATCCAAAACAGAGAAGTCTTTTCTAACAATTGCAGCAGAAACTCCAGCAGCATCTGCTAGATTATGTGCGAATACCTTTTCTAATCCTATTCCTCTTAGGCGATTTAGTGATCTGTAGTAGCGTGTAACACGGATGAGTAGTTCGCTTGTCATTGTAATTTATCCTTTTAATATGATTGAAAGTATATTAATTATGATTTTAGTCATATTAATATTAGTGTCAATAAAGAAAATATTCTTTCAAGATAATAAATGATTTTTTATTTTCATTGTTGTATTCTAATAGGGTAGGTGAATTCAAATAGGAGGCAATATGTCCCAAAATATCTTTTCAGATGAGCTAAATAGCTTCATCTCAAAATGGCGTAATAAGCCGGGAAATCTAATTATGATTCTCCATAAAGTACAAGAGGAGTTCGGGTATATTTCCGAAGAAGCAGCAGCTGCTGTTGCAAAGGAGATCGATGTTCCACTTGCTACTATTTGGGGAGTTGTTACTTTCTATCATTTCTTTAAGCTCAACAAGCCTGGTAAGTACAACATCCAGGTATGTCTTGGTACTGCATGCTATCTAAAGGGTGGCGATGTAATCATCGAAGAGCTTGAAAAGGTAGCAGGACTAACAGTTGGTAGCGTTACAGAAGATGGACGCTTCTCACTTGAGGCTGTTAGATGTGTTGGTTGCTGTGGTCTTGCCCCAGTTATGACAGTTGGTGGTGAAGTATTTGGTAAGGTTACCAAGGATCAAGTAGCTGGAATTTTGGATAAGTTTGCATAATGCACAATCTAGGAGATCTTTTGCTTGAAGCTGTAATCAACAGTGATGAAGCAGGCTGCAATCGCGTAGAACTTTCATTGAAAGAAAAAAATGGAATCATTGAAGTATCTATTCGTGACAATGGATCTCTTATATGCAATGACGATTTCTTTGCTGAAGGATTCTCTTCAAAGGGGGATGGAAGAGGCAGGGGCTTGAGCTTGATAAAATCCCTAGACAGAGACGCAAGACTCTACAGGGATGGAGACGAGAGCGTACTGGTATTCAAGGCAAGGAATGATGGATCTCTAGAAAGGCTGGAGGATGTGCTTTTCCCGATATTTCAAAGAGTGGATAACACAAGATTCACATATATAAAGGATGGAGAGTGTGTTATTTCCATTGAAAGAAATGGAGAGCGCCTTGAAAGCACGAAAGAGATAAAACTATTCAAGGATATTGTTAGGTCAAGAAAAGGAGTGAATGATGTCTAAACTCTCACGTGACGAGCTAAGAGCACTTAGAGATAAAGAAGAAGGTAAGCTCAAGGCACGTAATATTCATGGACGCACAGTTCATGTTGTAGTAGGAATGGGAACAAGCGGAATAGATAGCGGGGCTAAGCTAGTACTAAATACAATCGCAGACGAGCTAGAGAAAGCTGGGCTTGATAATGTAATTCTAACCCAGACAGGTAGCCTTGCTCCTGTAAAGGAACCTGTTGTAGAGGTTTTCAATCCAGAAGAAGGGTTGACTGTATACCAAGAGGTTTCTGTTCAGGATGCAGTAAGAATTGTCACTGAGCATATTGCTCAGGGCAAAGTCGTCGCTGAAAAGCGCGTAGCTGAGGAGGCGTAGCATGGGCTTTAAGAACTATATTTTAGTCTGTGGAGGTACAGGCTGCGAATCTTCAAAATCAGATTTGATCTATCGCAATTTGATTGAAGAAGCAAAGGCTCAGGGAGTTGCAGACCAAGTTCAGGTTATCAAGACAGGTTGTTTTGGTTTCTGTGAGCAGGGTCCAATTGTAAAGGTTCTTCCTGAGGATTCTTTCTATGTTCAGGTTAAGCCTGAAGATGCTAAGGAAATCATTTCTGAGCATGTTATCAAGGGTAGAGAGGTAACTCGCCTTCTATATATCAAGCAGCAGAGAAAGCCATATGAGGAAGTTGAAGATATCCAGTTCTATAACAAGCAGTTGAGAATTGTTCTTAGAAACTGTGGTTCTATCGATCCAGAGAACATCGATGAATATATCGCAGCAGATGGATATAAGGC
Source organism: uncultured Spirochaetales bacterium (assembly GCA_934276485.1). Taxonomy (GTDB): domain Bacteria; phylum Spirochaetota; class Spirochaetia; order Sphaerochaetales; family Sphaerochaetaceae; genus Ornithospirochaeta. The sequence goes on from CAKQTE010000019.1 coordinate 27,293, forward strand.
TCTTGAGAAAGTCTTGTTTGAAATGAGCGAAGACGATGTCATCAATGAGCTTAAGACAGCAGGTCTAAGAGGGCGTGGTGGTGCAGGATTCCCAACATGGATGAAGTGGAACTTCACAAAGCAAGCTCAAGGAGATGTTAAGTACGTTGTATGTAACGCAGATGAGGGAGACCCAGGTGCTTACATGGACCGTTCAACTCTTGAGGGTGACCCACACTCAGTATTGGAAGCAATGACAATCTGTGGTCATACAATTGGCGCTCATCAGGGCTTTATCTACATCAGAGCAGAGTATCCTCTTGCAATCCATCGCTTGGAAGTTGCAATGGCTCAAGCTAGAGAATATGGACTCTTGGGAAAGGATATCCTTGGTTCCGGATTTGATTTCGATATCGAGATTCGTCTTGGTGCTGGAGCTTTCGTCTGTGGTGAGGAAACAGCTCTATTGCAGTCAATTGAAGGACATAGAGGTATGCCTCTTCCTCGTCCACCATTCCCAGCTGTAAAGGGACTATGGGGAAAGCCAACTGTAATCAACAACGTTGAAACTTGGGCAAACATTCCAGTAATCATCACAAAGGGTGGCTCTTGGTTTGCATCAATCGGTACAGATGATAGCCATGGAACAAAGGTATTTGCACTCACTGGTAAGATCTGTAACTCAGGACTTGTTGAAGTTCCAATGGGAACAACACTAAGAGAGATCGTTTTTGATATCGGTGGCGGTATTGCAAAGGGCAAGAAGTTCAAGGCAGTTCAGACAGGTGGTCCTTCCGGTGGTGTAATCACAGAAGCTAACCTCGATACTCCAATCGACTTCGGTGGATTGCAGAAGATCGGTTCAATGATGGGTTCTGGCGGTATGATCGTAATGGATGAAGACGACTGTATCGTAGACGTTGCTAAGTTCTACCTTAACTTCACAGTTGACGAATCATGCGGAAAGTGTGCTCCATGTAGAATTGGCGGAAAGAGTTTGATGAACATCCTTGAGAAGATCACTGTTGGTAACGGTACTCAGGAAGATATCGAACAGCTAAAGCAGATTGCACATGCTATGCAGAAAGGCTCTTTGTGTGCACTCGGTCAGACAGCTCCAAACCCAATTCTTTCTTCCTTGAAGTATTTCCCAGAGGAATACAAGGCACATATCGAAGATAAGAGATGTCCAGCAGGAAAGTGTAAGAAGCTTATTAGATATGAGATCGATCCAAGTAAGTGTATTGGATGTACAGCTTGTTCTCGTAAGTGTCCAGTTGGTGCAATTTCAGGAGAAGTCAAGAAGGCTCATAAGATTGATAGTACTGCTTGTATCAAGTGCGGTGTTTGTAAGCAGACTTGTAAGTTCTCCGCAATTGTAATCAAGTAGGGAGGTTGAGAACAATGATTCATCTTACAATTCAGAATATAGACGTAACAGTACCCGAGGGAACTAGTGTTCTCGAGGCTGCAAGAGTTGCAGGAATAGATATCCCAACTCTTTGCTATCATCCAGATCTTACTCCATTTGGCTCATGTGGCCTCTGTGTATGTAAGCAGGAAGGAAGTGCTAAAATCATCAGAGCTTGTGCAACTCCTGCTGCAGAGGGAATGAGAATCATCACTCATGACAGAGAGCTTTATGAAGTAAGAAAGAGTATCTTGCAGTTGACACTCTCCACTCATCCAATGAACTGCTTGACTTGTATCAGAAACAACAAGTGTGAGCTTCAGAAGCTGGCTATTGAGTATGGACTAACAGATCAGCCATTCCCACAGAGAACACCTGTTGCAGATAAGGATACAAGCACAAAGGCAATCGTTCTTGATCCAGCTAAGTGTATCAAGTGCGGACGCTGTGTTCAGGTTTGTCAGCATCTCCAGGGAGTATATGCTCTTGAGTTCACATCAAGAGGAGATGCTACAACAATGTCTCCAGCATTCCACCTTCCTTTGAACGAGTCTCCATGTATCCAGTGTGGCCAGTGTGTAGTTCACTGTCCAGTTGGTGCAATCTACGAGTATGATGAGTGTGACAAGCTATTGGATGCTATCGAGGATCCAGATACAGTTGTAATGGCACAGATGGCTCCAGCTGTTAGAGTTGCTATCGGCGAGGAGTTCGGATTCAAGCCAGGTGAGGTTACTACAGGTAAGCTCTATTCAGCTCTAAGAAGACTTGGTGTTGACTACGTATTCGATACTAACTTCGGTGCAGACTTGACTATCATGGAAGAGGGCTATGAGCTACTTAACAGAATTCAAAAGGGTGGCGTTCTTCCTCAGATCACATCTTGCTGTCCAGGTTGGGTTAACTACTGTGAAGAGTACTATCCAGAGCTTTTGGAGAATCTCTCTTCTGCTAAGTCCCCTATGATGATGCAGGGTGCTATCGAGAAGACATATACTGCTGAAAAGCTTGGTGTTGAGCCTAAGAAGATATTCTCACTTGCAATCATGCCATGTACTGCAAAGAAGGGCGAGATCAATAGAGATGGAGATCATGCATCCTCATCTGGATATAAGGATGTTGACCTTGTTCTTACAACAAGAGAGATCGCACGCTTGATCCAGAGATATGGAATCAAGTTCGACTCCATTGAAGAGACAGAGGCAGATAGCCCAGTTGGCGAGTACTCAGGAGCTGCAACTATCTTCGGTGTAACTGGTGGAGTTATGGAAGCTGCAGTAAGAACAGCTTACGCAGTTCTAGAGGGCAAGGAGCTTGAGAATGTTGACTTGGATGTGGTAAGAGGTCTTGAGGAAGTTAAGACTGGTACTGTTGCAGCAGGTGGCAAGGACATTAGAGTTGCTGTTGTTCATGGTATGGCAAACGCAAAGACTCTTCTTGACCAGGTTAAGAAAGACAAGCTTGAAGGAAAGAAGCCTGAATATGACTTTATTGAGATCATGGCTTGCCGTGGTGGTTGTGTTGCTGGTGGTGGACAGCCAATCGGAACAGATGATGATGTAAGAAAGGAAAGAACAGCTGGCCTTTATACAGATGATGAAAAGTCTGTTAAGAGATGTTCTCATCAGAATCCTTCTATCAAGAAGCTATATGATGAATATCTAGGACAGCCTCTATCTGAGAAATCACATCACTTGTTGCATACAACATATAAAGAAGTTCCTCTTTATAAGGACTGATTTAGATAGGCCCCGGGAATTATTCCCAGGGCCATCTTTTTACCTTGATACTCTCAGAATTGCAATGTCATGTGATGGGCATGAGCGATTGTAAAGTATGATAGTACCACCATCTCTGCTTATTTCCATGTCATTGTATTGAGATGTTGGAATGTTTATAAAATCGTTTGTTTCATCACAAGCGAATGCTCCATTTTCAAATGTCAGGACATACAGTTTCTTGCAAAGATTATCCAGCATATAGAAATACTTGTTGTCAAAGCTTCCTTTTAGTGATGGAATCTTTCCGCGGTGAGAAGTGAACTTGAATGACTTGTCATTCTGGACAAGCGGAACAGTTCTTGATTCCGTATTGCTTTTTGCATATACAAAGAGTGCGTCATCTGCAAGTACATAGCCTTTTAAATCCCTTTTATTGAAGATTCTTCCCATTCTTCCTCTGTTCAGGGATTCGAAGTCTCTTTTGTCAATCTTTGAGTAATCATCAATAACAGGAGTAGGATTGATTGATATGCCTCCAGAACTTGATTCTCTGAATGCATCTACTATTCCAACAGTTCCTGTGACCATGGTCACTGCATCTGATGCTTCTGAATAATCGATTGAGTATACAGGTCCATCTCCATAGTAATTCTGGACATAGAAGTTATTAAGGATGATGTAGTCAGTATCGGAAGAAGAAGGATTTGGATTCAATAGCAAAAATCCCTTATTTGTATGGTTCATTGTACTAGCAGCAACTATGGTTGTTCTTAAGTATCCTCCATTTGAGACTCCGAGAACAGGACCAAGATTGACAATTGGATCTCCCTTGCCACTCTTGATGTTTCTCATTTCTCCCTTATATGCAACAGTATCGCCAGAGCGAGTGTAGCTTAATGCATAGATTACTGCAGGGTCGGATGAGACAGCGTATATTGTCAGATTCTCGTCTGATGCAGTTCCTGAAGCGCCTACATCAGAAATCGATCCATCGATATTCAAGTCAGAGTAGCTATATGCTCGAAGCTTTCTCAAGCCTTCATCTTCGATCGCAAATAGTTGAAATGTGTACATCTCGTTATTTGCGATTATCAAGCGTCCATTTGGAAGAAATCTGACGACATTGTCATTGCCAAGAGATACTTTTGAGGTATTGATCTGTCTTAGGCTATATGGCATTCCCGGCTTTGTTGTTGTAACAGTTGAGAATGTTGCAAATTGACTGCCCGCAGAGCCTTGTTTGTTTGTGGATGCAATTACATCAATCCTATGTTCTCCAAATGTAGTTGGCTTTATGGTGCAACTTAGTCCAGAGCCTATCTGAACGCCATCTAGGTACCAAAGCGCCTTGATATCATTTATATTGATATTCTTTGTGCTTACTGTGATTTTTGCTGTGAATGACTTGTCTTTAGCAACAACCTTTTCTACACCCTCTATAATAAATTCAATAGGAGTGGATGTTGTATTTGATATGTCTACATTTGACTGAGGTGGCTTGGTGTTATTCTCATCGTCAAGCTTTTCTACTTCCAATGGGATAACTCCTGATGTTGTTTCCTCATTCGATATCCGTATAGCTTCCATGAAACCTGCAACCTTCTTGTCTCCATCGAATAGCTCTCCTCTTAAAGAATATGATCCTGCATTCAGATTTGTCTCTGTTACCGATGCCTTTCCTTCGCTTCGTGTGATCGCAGCAAATAGCTCTTTTTCGTTCTCGTTATCATTCAATGCTTTGAGATATAGCTTCAGTACAGGGTCCTGTACATTCCCGGCTTCCCATGTGAATTCAAGTTTCAATATTCCTTTTCCCACAAGTTGATGGACATTAATCAGAGCTGTGTTGTCAGATGCCGTGATATTAACCTCTGTGCTTCCATATGCAACATCGACTCTATCGCTATTGAATCCATATGCTTCCAGCTTCCATTTGCCAAGAGCAAGGTTTTCAAGGTTGCAATAGGAATAGTACGTATAGCGAGTGGAGCCTGCCTTTCCATCAGGGCCAGTTGGAACGATCCTATATCCTATGATATCCATCCTGCTGTTATTGGGAGTTATTGTCTTATAACCCTTATTTAGCTCAACTCGTAAGTTGCCTGTCTTGGGACTTTCATTGCAGCTTGTGATCAGAAGCAGCAACAAACCGACGATTAAACAAAACGCGATTTTTCTCTTCATAAAGAGTTCTCCTTTTAAAAGCGTGTTACTCTATAAAGTCCAAAAATCGATTTTTTGCTAGTAAAGACAAAAAAGAAGAAAAAAAATATAGTAATAACGTTGAATTTGATAGGGATTTGAGATGAGTAAGCTACTTTTATATTTGATGCTATTGTTGTTTGGCATATTTGTATTTCTGATGACTTTCAAACAAATGATTGTCTATCCATTGCTCATTCCAATTATCTTATTGGTTGTACTTTGGTATTTTGTCACATTCCATGTTTCAAAAAAGAAGGTTCTAAAGATAAGAAAAGGCGAGGAGTTTCTCTTTTTCAGAGCCCAGCTTATCGAAGAGACAAATTCAAATGTAATCCATGGTGCACTTGTAGTATCATCAGGCGCAATGGTTTTTTATAAGAGGAAGGACTGGAAGGGAAACCTGGAGATCATATGGTCTACATTCACTCCAGAGCTTGAAAGCTATGAGCTGTGTACAGTGGACGGAAAGCACAAAGGAATAAAGCTTTCTGTTAAGGGAGACTTGCATCCAATCCTGATTGCATCCAATGGCATTTATTCATCCGAAGATGCCTTTAGATCTATGCTTGGCTGGGAAAGTTGACCGTTTTTGCCCCTTTTTTATATCTATTTTGATACTACTCTAGAGCCATGAAGAAAATCGTGGCTCTAAGCTTATTCATAACTCTCTTTTTATCCTCCGTATATGCGGATTGGAATTTTGGTCTGGATCTAAGAGGCGTCGATTGTCTATGGTCTGATAGCATGCGATTTGATATCGAAGCTGGATATAAGTTAGAAGATGTACGCATTGCTTTTTCGTGTGCATATAGCGCATCCAAGAAAGATGAAGTCAACATGATTGATGGAGGTATTACCCTCTCATTCTATCCTTTTCAAAACCATGGCTTTTATGTTGGCTGCACACTTTTCAAGCTTGGATATCTATTTGGATTAGGAACCCCCGATAATCCATACTTGCTGATGACTGAAGCTAACCTCGGATGGTCTCTTCGTTTTTCGTGTTTTTACGTAGAGCCACGATTTTCTTTTTCTGATTCCCTTTCTTCTGAAGATAGCACTCTCTCTAGTTTAAGAGAGAGCATATCTCAATATTCACCATTTAGGTTATCGCTTCTTGTAGGGGTATGGATATAGGAGGTTTTCTTATGAGTTGGAACTCTTGTCTGAAGCGCACTCTCTGCGCTTTCTTGATTCTTGTTATGATTGCGTCATGTTCAATGGAAGCATCTGGACCGGGTAGGGTTGATAAAGCAATCCTGATCTCTGAAAGTGCTCGCATGATTGATAAGCATCTAGAGAGCGTTGTTAGAGAGATGCAAGCGCATGGAGAGCTTGAGGGAGTTGAGAACATTGAGACAATAACAGGTGAAGAGATTGCCAGAAGTTTGATCAAGGAAGAAAAAGGTGAGGAGTATTTGAACTTTTTGTATCAAACTCCAAACTTTGAAACAGTCGATGATGTAATTGCCGCAGCTTCCGATCTCGTTCCACAGGAACAGCTTGATGAGATTGTTACAGAAGCAGACAAAATCGAAAGAGCTCTGATGCGCATGATCGAGGATGACAGTAGAGCCTTGAATGAAAAACAGCAGCTTGAGTTCTATCGTGATGTCAGAAAGATTGTTGTTAAGTCCGTAGTTTTATTAACTGCAGCACTTGTCTATGCAATAATCCCAAATACAATCATCTGGGGAAAGATATCTGCAGCAACAGCTGTAAGTATCGCAGCCGGTGTTGCAGCTTCAGCAATCATGAGGCTTGTTGAATGCAAGAAATCTGATTCCACAGCTATAAATCAAACATTCCAGGATTGGCTGAAAGAGATGTCAACAGAACCTACAACAGCGTGGGCAGTTGCAGCTGGTGTGATAAACACAGGTAAATCAATGGGTTACTCACCAGTAACCACATCCTTGATTCTTGTTGTCTTTGGCTTATATGGAATCACTGATGATATCAAGCCATTGTTGCAGAAATACAATTTCAAGGTATGAATTGAGGCACCGAAAGGTGCTTCTTTTCATCTTTTTCCATGTTCAAGAACTTTTCTTTGTTTTACACTTTAGATCATGGAGGCAATCATGATTGATTCTAAGAAACAATTAAGCGATAGATTTATCTACTATACAACATTCGATACTATGTCAGATCCCTCAAAGAGTGGGGTATCCCGACCAACAACTTCTTGCCAAGAGGTTCTCCTCAAGGAGCTTGAGAAAGAATTGAAGGAGATGGGACTTGAGACTTACTACGGTGAAGAGAAAGTTGTCATGGGTAAGCTCAAGGGCAACACAAATGGCAAGACCATTGGATTCATGGCTCATGTCGATACTGCAGACGATGTTGAAGGCAACGGTGTCAAGGCTCAAAGCTGGAAGAACTACGATGGCAAGGATATAGAGCTTAATGGATTGACGCTTTCAGTGGATGAGAATCCTGCGCTCTTGAAGTATGTTGGTAGCGAGATCATCACAAGCGATGGAACAACTCTTCTTGGCTCTGATGACAAAGCAGGAGTTGCGATCATAATGGAAGCTGTGAAATATCTAACAGAGCATCCTGAGATCAAGCGCCCTGACTTGGAAATCTATTTCACACCGGACGAAGAGACAGGTTCCGGAATGTCCATGTTCCCATATTCAAGACTGCAATCCACTTGTTGCTATACTGTCGATGGTGGAAACGAGGGAGAAGTTGAATGCGAGTGCTTCAATGCTGCATCAATCTCTGTCGACATAAAGGGTGTTTCCATTCACTTGGGTTCTGCTCGTGGTATTTTTGTTAACGCAATCACAATTGCAAGCCAGATCGTATCATCTCTTCCTCAAGCAGAAAGCCCAGAAGCAACAGATGGTCGTTATGGCTACTATTGCCCATTAGAGCTAACAGGAACTGGAACAGAGGCTCATTTGCAGATCTTCATCAGGGATTTTGATGATGAATCATTCCAGAACAGAATTGATTCAACAGTAAAGCTTGTAGAAGCAATTGGCTTGATCTACAAAGGAAAAGTCGAGACCAAGGTCTCTGTAAGTTATCACAATATGGCATGTGCAAATAAATCCAATCCAAAAGCTACTGAAGCTATTTTCGCCTCTGGTGAGAAGCTAGGAATCCCCCTAAGAGAAGAGATAATCAGAGGTGGAACCGATGGTGCAAGACTTGCTGAAACTGGAGTTGCATGTCCTAATATCTTCACAGGAGGCCACAATCTACATTCTTTGAAGGAGTGGGTTGCTGTAGATGGCATGAACACAAGTATGAATCTACTTCTTGGCATTGTTGATTTCTGGAGTAAAGAAGCGTGAAGAAACTAGCCCTCTTTCTTGTTTTTGTAGCTATTTCATCTGCGCTATATGCTGGCGTAACATTCGACTTGTCTGTAGCAGAAGAAGATATTGAACTCATTCAAGCATCTCTTGATAGACTCAATAGAGGGAATGATGTTGATTTTGAAGTAGCTTCTTTCAAAAAAGAGGATGATTTTGTTTCATTCGAACTTTTCTTTAATGATAAAAGCATTCTTATCTCATCTCGAGAGAGTAATCTTTCTGAAGAGATAAAGAATGCTCTTTTTTATGAGGAGTCACTATATCTAGATAGCGATGACAGGCTGGACTATATCTGGTCTGGATCCTTTTCATTTGTTCCTAGCAAAAGCTATCGAAAAGGCACGACTCTTGAGGCAAGGGATGCTAATGGGAAGAGAGAAGGTGTATTTGAAGTCAAGAAGAGTTTTGATTCTGTTACTGTATTGCAACCTATATACATAAAGGATGATGTAGTTCCAGGGCTGGAGTTAAGAAAAAGCTCTGACTTCAGATATGCGCTATCTGGAGCGACAAACTTTCGCAGAAATTCGATGGCGTTTTCATTTGAAGTAGGCGTGACAATCTGGATCTATCCATTTATGCCTACAGCATCTGTTTTCTGTCTTCAGAGTCAGAATTCATTTTCATTCTATCTAGGGCTAGGCATCTCTGGATATCTGGATTTGAATGATGTTCTTTCATGGTCATTTACAATGATCGAAGAAGGTAGAATAGGCGCAAATGCAACATTGCTTTTAGGCCTCTCCGATGGTTCATTTGCCTATAATGGTGCTTATTCAATATATTATGAGCATAGAGTGCTAGCAAAGATGTTCTATCGTGTTGGATACTCATACTATCCAAAGATAGCTAACTCGCTGGTTTTGAGCATAGGTGGTAGTTTTTGAAAAAGCATTTTGTTTTCCTATTGTTTATCCTTTCATTGATCTCCTGCAGCACAGTCAATTCCTTGTTGCAGCCTGATTGGGTGACAAAGACACCTAAGATCGTAGGCTCTGTTGTCTATGTGGGCCAAGGAGTGGGAAAAAGCGAGGAGGATGCGAGAGATAAAGCGTATCTTGCAGTGCTTTCAAAACTAGGCGAGAATCTTGGCTATGAAATTTCTACTCAATATTTCAGGGAATTGGTAAGTAGTGACAGGATCCAGTCGCTATCTACAAGGATTTCCGATAAATATTCATATCAGCAGACAAATGGTGATTGGATATACTATGCAATGGCTACAACCAGTTCCAGTACTCTAAAAGATTCCCGAAGCCCTGAATACATACTGCTTCTTGATAGAGAAGAGCGTATTTCTTCTTCTCTTGAAGAGTCATTGGAATATTACAAGGAAAGCGAAGACATTCAAGCGATCAACAAGGTATTGGATGCAATAACCATATCTCTTGAAGGAGATGTTAACAACCCCGATTACACTCCAGAGGCTTTGAGAGACAAAGCCATTGAATATATTGATAACCTTCGTATTTCCTTTGAACACTCCAAAAAACAAAAAAGTGGAATAACTGTAAAACTCAAAAGAACTAAGGGTATGTTCTATCCTCCTGTAAAGAATGCAACTCTATCTGCTGGCTATCAGATGATAGATACCTCAGGCAACATAATTGATAGTTTCTTTGATTGCAAGACAGATAAAAATGGACGTTATCTATATACAAATACGAATCCATACATGATCAGAAAAGGTGAGATAGTCTTTTCTTTGTCATTGGATTCAGAACGACTTAAGAAAATAGTTAAAGTAGCAGGGGATGATTTTGTTCAACCTATAAAGGATGCATATTCATCAAAGAGCATTACATATAGCTATCAGGAAAGTGCAAAGCTTCCAAATGACAGCACCCTTATTGCATATGTTCTATATGATGAGGAAGGAAACGAACAATCCTGCCCAAGCTTTGCATATGCAATTGATGAATACCTAGAGACTGTAAAAGCTACTGGATATCAGATAGAGAGAACAAATGGCGATGAGTTTGAGGATATCTATGAGCTATTATGCAAGAACTATCCTTCATTTAGATATTTCATAATAATCAGAGCCGGCGTTGTTGGCTCTAAGCAAAATGGAGAAGAAACGGCATCCAGAGCTGAAGGGCGAGTTGCTTTCTATGATAGAACAAATGAAGAACAATTCGCGATTCAGGACTCATTTATGCTAGGCTACGGTAAAGATGAAGAGAGTGCTAATGTCAGTGCCCTTGAAAATGTCGCAAGGATTATCGCAGGCCGTCTTCTTGAAGAGCTTTGACGATTTTCTCTAGCTCGTTTGTTATAACAATTGGAGCGTGTAGACTTACCATCAAATCCAGTGTTTCCTTGGTATCCACTGTCCAAGGCACAATTGGATATCGCTCTTTTGTTTTCTTTTCTCTCTCTGCAATATCCCACTTGGGCTTCAGGACATCGCAAGGGAAGAAGAATCGCCCTTGTCCATGTTGCAATAGCTTTGGAACTGATGTTGGAGGTCCGTCATATATTATTGCCTGTGTAAATCTATGCTTTGAGATTATGGAAAACTGTCTCATTGCAAGTGGATTGAATGACGAGAGCATCATCTTTTCATGAAACTCAGGATATCTATCCAATACTTCCAAAAGTGTAGGACAGAGCTTCTTGTCAAATGAGAAATCTGCCTTGATCTCGATATCGTAGTAGCATGGTCCTATGGATGAAAATACTTCATCTAAAGTTGGAATCTCGTTTGATATTTCCTTGATCTCAGAAAGTGTGCTTTCTTCGATTGTCTTATCAACACCGAATACACGCTTGGTATTAAAGTCGTGCATTACAACAATCTTTCCATCTTTTGTTATATGAACATCAAGCTCAACACCATCAGCTCCTACAGATAAGGCTCTTTGGTATGAAGATATGGTGTTCTCGATTTCCTTCACAGGATAACCTCTATGCCCAAGAACAATGACGTGCTCTCCCGGTTTTCTATCTCTTATTTGCATCCTGAAGTTCCTTTATCTCGTCTGCCCATAGCTCTTCGTTCGGAGTTTCTAGAATCAAAGGAATACCATCGACTTCCTTTCTTTTTACGATTGTAAAGAAAGCATCTTTTCCTATGAGCCCCATTCCTATATTGTCATGTCTGTCCTTGTTGGATGCAAGTGGTACTTTTGAATCATTGAGATGCATCCCAAATAGCTTTTCTTTACTGAATCTAGAAAAAAACTCATCCAAAACCTTGTCTGCATCATTCTTGACATCATATCCAGCGCCAAAAAGGTGAGCTGTGTCGAGAGTGAATCCAAGCCTATCGCTATTTGAAACAGAAGAGATTATCTCATCCAGCTCTTCAAATGATGAGCCAAGGATTGTACCTGCACCTGCTGTGTTTTCGACAGCAATTCTTAGCCCTGGGTATCTAGTAAGGACTTCATCAAGCATGTCAGCACATCTCTTGATTCCATCTTTTCTATCTCCCTCTTTATATGCACCTGGATGGATATTGATCAAATCAATGCCAAGACGAGTTACACGAGATGCCTCTTCTAGAAATAGATTCAATGATTTTGTTTTCAATTCTGCATCAGGTGTGGCAGGATTTATAAGGTATCCAGCATGAGGAAGAATGGAATTTCTATCAAAGTCCATAGCTACAAGGCTATTCTTGAATTGAATTACTTCATCTTCTCTTAGCTCCGGGCTTTTCCATTGTCTTTGATTCTTTGTGAAAAGTGCAAATCCTGTGGCGCCTAAAGCTTTTGCTCTCTCTGGGGAAAGTGCAATGCTAGATGCAATTGATACATGTGGTCCGATATATAACATAGAAAAATTCTATCCTTTTTCCCGTTCTTTGTAACTCCTATATTTTCTTGTGTCAAAATACCTTTCGTGTGTTATGCTTTTGCCTATGCAATATAATGTTGGTGATCATATAAATAATTTCGAAGTCATTTCTGTTCAAGCAGTTGATGACTACAAATCAAATGGTATTCTTCTTCGTCATAAATCTGGGTTTGAAGTATATGCTCTCTTAAATGATGATAGAGAGTGCTTCTTTTGCTACACAATCTATACACCTCCTACAAACAATACAGGTGTATTCCATATTTTAGAGCATACTGTCCTTACTGGTTCCCAGCGTTATCCTGTGCGGGACCCCTTTATGACAATGATGCGCAATTCCTGCAACACATTTCTAAATGCAATGACAGGTCCTGATAGGACATACTATCCAGCAGCAAGTCCTGTAAAAAAGGATTTCGACAACATATTCAATGTCTATACAGATGCAGTCTTTGCTCCTCTTTTGAGAAAGGAGTCCTTCATGCAAGAAGGCATCAGACTGTCAAATAAGGGCGATATGCATTTCGAGGGCGTTGTCTTTTCAGAGATGCAGGGCGATGTTTCGCAGCATGCATCAGTTGTTGCAAGTGCCGTAACCCGTCCTTTGTTTGAAAATGACTCTCCCTATAGTTATGAGTTTGGAGGTAATCCTCCTGATATATGCACTCTTAGCTATGATGAATTTGTCTCAACATATAAAAAACACTATGTTCCTGCAAATACAACTCTATTTTTATATGGAGACTTGGATCTAGAAGAGAAGCTTGCGTTTCTTGATACAGAGTATCTTCAAAGAGATCAAGGAGAGAAGATCAAGAGAATCGAAGAGAGTCAGAAATGGGATCGTCCTCGCTTTTTCAGGACAACTAGCAATGCAGACGATGGAGCACTCTCTTCGACTGCAATGGTATCGTGGCTGCTATCTGGAAGTGAGGATCCTGATGTAAACACAGAGCTTAGCTTGATCGTGGACCTATTATTAGCAACTCCCGGCTCTCCTTTATATAAAGCGATCATAGACTCAGGTCTTGGTAGTGACATATCAAATGAAAGTGGAATGTCTGATTCTTATAGGAACCTGATATTCTCTGTTGGAATCGATGGAGTAGAGGAGAAGAACGCTTCGAAAGTCGAGAGCTATATAATCTCAAGTTTGGAACAAATTGTAAAAGAAGGTTTTGATCCAATTGATGTTGAGACATGTCTGCGCCGCCAGGAGTTTAGTCTGCAGGAAATTCCTAGTGGACTGTCACAAGGCTATAGATTGTTCTTCTCTCGAATAGATAAAGGCTGGGCTTATGGCAAGAACCCTTCAGATATGCTCAAGATCAAGGATGGATTGACGAAAATAAGGGCAAAGCTTGAAGAAAATCCACGCTATCTTGAGGCATGGATAGAGACAAATATTCTTGCTTCCAACCATAGGCTTCTTTCATTGATTGTCATGGATCCATCTACTCAAAGAAAGATGGATGCAGAGATCGAAGCGATGGTTAATCGATACAAAGACTCATACTCCGAGAAAGAGGAAGAGGATTTTGATGCATTTGAACTATCTTCTGATTCGAAAGAGAATATCGAAAAGCTTCCTCGTCTTACATCTGAGGATATTCCAAATATCGATATTACAATTGATCACAAAGTAGATGACCACCTTGTCTCTGCAGGAATGCTTACAGCAGGTATTGTATATGCAGATTTGGCATTTGATGTTTCAGATTTCACATATGAGGAATTGCAATACCTCTCTGTGCTATCGAGACTATTGTTAATGACAAATGTCGATGATATGGATTATTCGACATTCCTGTCTCAAATCAGATTTGTAACAGGGAATGTATCTTTCTTTTTAGAGGCAGGAAAAAATCAGGAAAGAGAGGAAAAGGATTTTCTTATATTCAGATTTAAATCCCTTCGAGAGCACTACAAGGAAGCTCTAAATATCATCATAAAGCTATTTTATAAGGCAGACTTACATGACATAAGTCGCATCAAGGCAACTCTTGCAGATTTCGATAGCGAGTTTAAATCCTCAGTGTCGCGATCAGGGCACCAATATGCTTTCTTGAATGCTGCCTCCTCTATTTCCAGTGCATCATACACAAACGAGCTTATTTCAGGAGTTACCTTCTGGTCCAAGATAAAGGAAATGCAGCAAGATATAGAATCTCTTCCAGAGAAGCTAATTGCAGTATATGAGAAGGTATTCTCAGTCTCTCGTTTGACATTCCATGTGTCAACGGACGAAGAAAAACTGGAAAGTGTGAACAAAGAGACAAATGAGTTTATTTCAAAGCTTCAGAGTGCGTCAGCTGTTTGCGAAAATCCTAAGCATTTTGTTGCACAAGGCAAAAATCGTGCTTATACATTCTCAACACCTGTCAGCTATGACTCTCTTGCGTTCAAGTCTGCCAATCAAGACAGTAAAGAGGGAGCTGGTGAGAAGTTTGTTCTCTCTCTAGTTGCACAAAACACCCTTTGGGCACTTATAAGGGAAAAGGGTGGTGCTTATGGCGGAGGAGTAAATCTGGACACTGTCGAGGAATATATCTTCTTCTATACATATAGGGACCCAAGAATCGATGGTTCTATTGAGGATTTCAGAAAAGCAATAGAGATTGAGGATTTCACTCCTGAGATGCTCGAAGATGGACGTGTGGCAGTTCTATCTCGCGATGTGCGCCCACTAGGGCCTGCTGCGAAAGCCCTTATTGATTTCAGACGTTGCATCTACAAATACACAGATTATATCAGACGAAAGCGCAAAGAGCTGCAACTGGATCTGACTCTTGAGGACTTGGAGAAATATAGAAAAGAGTTATTGGAGAGAATGGATAGAGAGGATAAAGCAATTACTGTATTTACAGATCAAAAGAACCTTGCTACCACAAAACTCAAATTTGAGGCAAGAATACTCCCTTTCTCCTGATGATTTGATGATATAATTTTTCTCGGAGGCTTAAATGAAATACGTAGGAGCTTTAGACCAAGGAACTACTAGTACACGATTTATAATATTCGATGAGAGAAACAATATTGTTTCTTCATCACAGCTTGAACATAGACAGATATTTCCTCGTCCAGGTTGGGTAGAGCATGATCCTGAGGAGATTTGGGCAAATACATGTATCGTTATAAAGGACGCTCTTGAAAAAGCAGGGCTCACTGGCGATAAGATCTCTGCTGTCGGCATCACAAACCAAAGAGAGACAATAATCCCATTCAATCCAACAACTGGCAAGGTTTATCACAACGCAGTTGTTTGGCAGGACTTAAGAGGCGAAGAGTTTATAAAGACACTAAAGCAAAGCGTAGAAGAGGAGTGGATTCGAAAAAAGACAGGACTGCTGTATTCTCCATATTTCTCTGGCTCCAAAATCCGTTGGCTATTGGACCATGTCCCCCAGATCAAGGCGAAAGTTGAGAGCGGAGAGTGTGTATTTGGCACAATCGATACGTTCCTGACATATAGGCTGACTGGCAAGAAAGCCCTTGTTGTAGATGTTACCAACGCATCCCGATATATGCTTATGGATATCAATAAGCTTGAGTGGGACACCGAGCTACTGGAGCTATTTGGAATCAAGAGAGAATCCCTCCCTAAGATAGTATCCTCTTCTGGCGTCATCTATGGATATACAGACCCAGATGGTCCTTTTGGTGCAGAAGTTCCTGTATGTGGAATCCTTGGAGACCAGCAAGCGGCTCTATTTGGACAGGCTTGCTTTGATGTCGGAGAGTCGAAGTGTACATATGGAACAGGATGCTTCATGCTTGCAAACACAGGCGAGAACATCTGCTACTCTGAGCATGGGCTTCTGACAACTGTTGGCTACCGCATAGAAGGGCAAAAGCCAATCTACGCTCTTGAAGGTTCTGTTGCAGTTGCAGGATCCTTGGTTCAATGGATTCGTGACAACCTAAAGATGGTTACTAGTGCAAAGGAGCTTGATGAGCTTGCATCCTCTGTTCCAGATTGCGGAGGCGTATATATAGTGCCAGCATTTGCAGGACTATTTGCTCCATTCTGGCGCTCTGATGCTAGGGGTGTAATTGCAGGCCTCACAGGCTTTGCAAATCGTGCTCATATATGTAGAGCTGTATTGGAAGCAACCGCATTGCAGGCTTATGATATATTTGCAGTCATGGAAGCTGATGGAAATATCAAGATCAATAAGCTTAAGGTCGATGGAGGAATGACAAACTCAGGTCCATTGATGGCATTCCAGAGTGACATTCTCTCACTTCCTGTCATCAGACCAATGATAGCTGAGACAACAGCTCTTGGTGCTTGTTATGCTGCAGGTCTTACAGTAGGTGTGTGGAAAGATGTTGATTCGTTGAAAAGATATTGGAAGGAGCAACTTCGATGGACACCTACAATGGATGACAAAGAACGTGAAAAAAAGGTAGGATTTTGGCATAAGGCAGTAAGTCGTACATTAGGGTGGATCCCAAAAGAGGAAGAGTAGATAGGTGTTTGAGGTTTTTGCGCAACTAAGTGCAGTTGATTACTTAAGGATTTTAGCAGAGATAGCTATATTGACCTTTGCAATATATAGGCTGTATATGGCGATTTCTGACACAAAAGCAACGCAAGTTCTTGGAATTATCATGGTAATTGGCTTTATATTCTTTTTGAGTGAGGCACTCCAGTTGGAGGTAATCATTAAATTGATGAAAGCTCTATTGGTTCCGTTTACCATGATGTTGGTTGTTTTCTACCATCCAGAGCTTAGACGTGCATTCTCCTCTGCGGCTATAACAAAAAAGAGATTCTTCAGAATGGGCAACCAAAACAGTGGTGAGCAGATAGATTCTATTCTTAACGCATGCAACATTCTTGTTGAAAAGAAGAGGGGGGCACTGATTGTGTTCCCTAGACATACAGATATAAAGCCTATTCTCGATTCGGGAACAAGACTGAATGCAGACTTGTCTTCTGCTTTGATATTGACAATCTTTGACCACGACACACCTCTTCATGATGGTGCGTGTGTTGTCCAAGGGGGGAAGATTACATATGCATCTTGCTATTTGCCTCTTTCCGTAAACCACAATGTCAAGGCAACATTTGGAACAAGACATAGAGCTGCATTAGGGCTTACAGAGTCTTCTGATGCAGTTGTAATAATCGTATCTGAGGAAAATGGAGCTATGTCGCTAGCATATAATGCGAATATCAACTACAACCTAGAGCCAGAGCAGATCAAGGATATCTTGATGAAGCTCCTATCTTACAAGGATGTAACAACAACTGAAGTTGACAATGGAGGAAGCCATGAAAGCACAGAACAGAATCAGCAACAGTAGAATCCTTGGTAACTGGGTTGCAAAGATACTTTCATTCTTGCTAGCAGTCTTCATTGTAATGGCTGTAAGGTTTCTGAATGTAACAGATAGAGTTGTGCATATTCCGCTTGATGTCAGGTTTGCAGAAGAATCACAATACACTCCGGTATCTCTTGTGCCAGATACCATTGATGTCGTGATCACAGGCGATGACGCTGTTGTATATCTAATAGATCCTGCTAGAATCAAGGCTTATGCAGATTTTTCAAATGTAACAAGCGAGGGTATTGTCAGAGCTCCTGTTACATTGGTCTACGATCAGGACATCTACACAGAAAACAGTCTCACAGTCCAAGCTCGTCCTTCATCCGTAAGAATACTTTTTGAGAAGATGGAGAGCAGCAATTGATTGTAGGTATCGGAGTCGATATTGCAGATAATGCTCGCTTTGAATCCCTGGACGAGGGATTCCTGAAGAGAATATTTACTCCTCTTGAAATATCTGAAGGCGAAATGAGAGCTAAAAAAGGCGAGTTCTTTGCATCTCGCTTTGCATCCAAGGAAGCTTTTAGCAAAGCACTTGGAACAGGGCTTGTTGGAATATCGCCAAGAGAAATAGAAATAATCGAAGATGAAAAAGGAAAGCCTTCCATTAGATTGCTGAAGGCTCTTGATAAAGAATATAAAATACATCTTTCTCTTTCCCATGAGAAGGAAATGTCAATTGCAATGGTGGTTATAGAGGATGGCAAGAACTGATTGGAACAGACCCGAAGTGGAACCTGTAGCAGAAGGCTATAGAAGAATAAAGCTTACGATCAGTTATGATGGAAGCCTCTTTCATGGCTGGCAAGAGCAGAACAATGCGCATTCTGTGCAACAAACCATTGCAGATCTACTTAAACGAGTTACCAAAGAAGATACTGTCCTACTAGGCTCAGGACGCACTGACGCAGGGGTGCATGCATTAGGGCAGGTTGCTCATTTTGATACCAAAAGTCAAATTGATGCAGAGAAATTTGCAACAATCCTTAACTCTCAATTAGATAAATCAATAAGGATCATCTCTTCTGAGGATGCTCCTGCTGGTTTTCATGCTCGCTATACAACGATGGCTCGCGAATATTGGTACTACATCAAGAGAATGGACGAGATGCTTGCCTTTGACGATAAGCGTTATGCATTCTATAAGCGTCTTCCAAGTCTGGAGACATTGAATGGATATGCATCCATTTTATTTGGAACTCACGACTTTACAACATTTGCATCCTCTAGAGACCTATGTCCATCAAAGTGGAGGGATGTATACGTATCAGAGTGGGAAGAGGTTACAGACCAATATGGATGCAAGGCCTTGCGATATAAAGTATGTGGAAATGCTTTTTTATATCATCAAGTCAGAAGTATGGTTGGAACAATGGTCGAATGTGGGCTATTAGGATATACAGATCAAGAGTTCAAGGCTATTTTGGACTCCAAGGATAGATCCAAGGCTTTAAGAACAGCTCCTGCTGATGGGTTGTACCTTGCGCGCATCAGCTATGACGAGAATGAATATATGTGGTTTGAGGAACAATATGGTAGATAATACAGCACTTGAATATTTTCTTTCTTTGTTGGATGAAGGTGAGAGAATTCTTTCCTCAGACCCACTTTGCGAAAAGCATACAATGCTTTCATATACTCTCAAGGAAAAAGAAGAAAAGCCAGTAGAAGATATAAAGGTTGATGAAAGCTTCTCTGTAAACGAATGCAGAGCCTGTCATGCGTGGGTAAATAGAGTGCAATTTGTTCCTGCAAAGGAAAGCTCAGAGTGCAAAGTCATGTGTATAATATCTTCACCTAAGATCAACAGGCTTCTAACTCCTAAGGGCGAGATGTTCTTTCTTAAGTGGTTCCAGGGTATTGGGCTCGATATCTCAAACGTCGCACTGACTACTCTTGTTAAGTGTCCACTTAAAAGCTTTAGCGCACTAGAGGCAAATGCTTGTAAGGGATTCTTGAAAGAGGAGATGACAAGAATGAAGCCTGAGAGACTTCTTCTATTAGGAGAGGATGTTGCTCACTATATGCTTAGACGCAATGACTCGATGAATGAGATGAGAGGCAGAAAATACAAGATCAACAATATTCCTACATTTGTGTCTTACTCTCCAGATGAATTTGTTGAGCATTACAACGAGCTAAGAGCTCCTGTTTGGCAAGATTTGTTGTTCTTGAAGGAAAATCTTTGATGTATGCATCCATTGCTGTTCCACTTCCTTTCAATGCTATTTATACATACAAAATTCCTCCTGAATTAGAGGATAAGGTATTCTTTGGAGTTCGCGTTATCGTTCCAGTTGGCTCTAGAGATCTTACTGGTTTTGTACTGGATGTATCAGATAGCACCGAGGGGAATTACAAGATCAAACCAATTAAGCGTGTTATCGATAAAGAAGCTGTATTCAACGAAGATCAAGTCGATCTTGCAAAATGGCTTGGCGCTATGTATTTTTCATCAATTGGCGAAAACCTAGCGATGATGATTCCTTCTGGCAAGCGAGAAAGCGAAGTGTCGAGTTTCTTCTCAGCTGTAAGCTTCAAGCCAATAGAGAAATTGACAGATGATCAAGAGAAAGCCTTAACACGCTTAAGGGATCGACCGGAAGATACTTTCTACATCTATGGCGTAACTGGATCTGGAAAGAGCGAGGTGTATCTAAGACGCATAGAGGATGTGATCAAGGAAGGAAAACAAGCTTTGTACCTAGTGCCAGAGATCACCCTTACGCATCAACTATCTGAAGATGTTTCAGAGCGCTTCAAGGGACGTGTTGCGATATTGCATTCAGCTCTTACTCCATCACAGCGTTTGAAATATTGGCATCAAATCAAAGATGGAAGTGTTGATCTGATTATCGGAGCCAGAAGCAGTGTTTTTGCGCCATTCAAGAATCTTGGACTGATTGTAATAGATGAAGAGCATGACTCAAGCTATAAATCTGGCTCATCACCGCGATATCATGCAAGGCAAGTTGCACAATATAGAGCTGCGAAAGCAAAAGCACAGCTTATTATGGGTTCTGCAACTCCATCTCTAGAGGCTTGGCGCTTGGTCCTTGAGCAAAAGATTCGATCTATCGAGATGCCTAATCGTATTGGAGAAGGGCATTTTCCACGGATAAAGGTTGTTAATTGCCTAAGAGAAAAGAGAAATATAAGCCAGGAGCTTGAGAGTGCAATAAGGGATACCCTTCAACAAAAGAAAGGTGTATTGTTGTTTCTCAATCGTCGTGGCTATAGCTACAACTACGTCTGTTCTAGCTGTGGACATGTAATTACATGCCCAAATTGCTCTGTGTCGATGACATATCACAAGAAAGACAAACGCTTGGTGTGTCATACCTGTGGACACTCAGAGCCTTTGGTCAAGATTTGTCCTGAGTGCGGGGCTGTTGATTTACATCCCCGTGGATTTGGAACGGAGAACGTTGAGCAGGAAGTGATGAACCTCTTTCCTTCTGCGCGCGTTGCTCGCTTGGATACGGATGTTGTTAGTGGGGACAAGAAAAAGAGCCAGAAGATAATCGATGATTTCAAATCTGGGGAGATAGATATTCTTCTTGGTACGCAGATGATTGCAAAAGGCTTGAATTTCCCACTCGTGTCTTTAGTTGGAATCATAAACGCAGATTCCTCGCTCTCTCTTCCAGACTTTAGATCTGCTGAGAGGACATTCTCGCTACTACAACAGGTATCTGGAAGAGTAGGACGCTACAGAGATGATGGACTCGTGATCATTCAAACAACACAGGCGAACAATCCTGCAATTGAGTGCGCTGCAGATAATGATCTTGAGCGATTCTATCGCTTGGAACTAGCTGAGAGAAAAATCACTTTGTTTCCTCCATATTCCCGTCTGATCAATTTGACGATCAGGGGTAGAAACGAAAAGAAGGTGCAAAAGAATATAACAGAGCTTGAGAAGATGGCATTCTCACTAGAGGAAAAATATCCCGAAGTCGAAATCTTCTCATCAAGCCCTTGTGCAATTGAGCGCCAAGCATTGAACTATCGCTATCATATTCTTCTAAGGTGCACAAAACCCTCCCAGCTTTTGGCATTTACGCATGAGCTTTATGCAAGCTTCAAGCTTGATTCTGCACTCTACCTTGAGATAGATGTTGATCCGATGGTAATCCTATAAGAGAAAATGTTGTTTTATATCGATTTAGGATATCGGTTTTAATTTCTTCTTTGTGCTATTATCTCAACATATGGATATTTTGGTAATAGATGGACAAGGCGGAGGAATGGGCAAGCAGATCATATCCGAGCTTAAGAATCAATATAAGGATGTGAATATCATTGCTGTTGGAACAAATAGCAATGCAACAAGTGCTATGCTTAAATCAGGCGCAGACAAAAGCGCAACTGGCGAGAATCCTGTTGTCGTTTGCTCTCGTTCTGCAGATATTATAATTGGACCAATTGGAATCGTAATTGCAGATTCCATGTTGGGAGAAGTTACAGAGAAGATGGCTTTAAGCGTTGCAAGAAGCAATGCTCATAGAATCCTTGTTCCTGTTAGCCATTGTGACAATAATGTTGTTGGTGTTGACAACCTAACAATGAAAGAACTGGTTGCAGCCGCAGTCAAGAAAGTTGGCGAGCTACTGGATAAATAGAATAATAATTTTAGGGAGATATATTCTTATGTTAGATATCTGTATGTTGGGTGATGATGTTTTGAGAGAGAAATGCAAGCCTATCACAAAATTCGATTCAGCTTTGAAAATGCTTGTCGATGCCATGATCGATACTCTTGGTGAGGCACAGGGCGTAGGACTTGCAGGTCCTCAGGTAGGAGTTAGCAACAGGCTCTTTGTCGTAAAGCTTCCTGATCAGGCTCCAGTTGCATTCATTAACCCTGAGATCATTCAGACAAGTGTAGAAACAGGTCCATATGAAGAAGGATGCCTATCCATTCCTGGCTTATATCATGAAGTGATCAGACCACTAGAAGTTTCTGTACAGGCTCAGGATGTTAATGGAAAACCATTTACAGTAAATGCTACAGGTTTGCTAGCTCGCGTCATCCAGCATGAGAACGACCACTTGAATGGAAAGCTATATATCGATCATCTTGATCCAAAGGAAAAGGAGAAGATGATTCACCTATACGAGAAGAAGAATTCAAGCAAGAAAAGAAGATTCAAGAGAGTCTGAACTATAAAAGGATGGGTGCGACTCATCCTTTTTTAAACCTTAGGAGGGAAGATGAAAATACTCTATGCTGCTACAGATAATATTGCGCTTCCGCTACTGGAAGCATTACATAAAGAGGGACTCGTAAGAGCAGTTTTCACTGCTCCTGATAAGCCGGGAAAGAGAGGTAAGACATTGAT
The DNA here is from genome assembly GCA_934276485.1 of uncultured Spirochaetales bacterium. GTDB lineage: Bacteria > Spirochaetota > Spirochaetia > Sphaerochaetales > Sphaerochaetaceae > Ornithospirochaeta. Next base: position 50,430 of record CAKQTE010000019.1, read on the forward strand.
TCCTACTCCAATAAAGCAAAGAGCTTTGGAGCTTGGACTGGATGTTTATACTCCCGAGAGCTTAAGAACAGAGGCTCGTAATCTAGTTAAAACACTGGACGTTGATACTCTTCTTTCTTTTTGCTATGGCAAGATCTTTGGGCCAAGGTTTTTGTCTCTCTTTGATCGAACCTTCAACGTACACCCATCAGCACTCCCTAAGTACAGAGGTTGTGCACCTTTGTATGCAACGATTCTGAATCAAGATAGAGAAAGTGCGATTTCACTGCAGGAAATTGCCCTTGGCGTTGACGAGGGGGATGTGTATGCAACTCTTCCTTTCTCTTTAGATGGCACCGAAACTCAGGAAACGCTTTCCGAGAGAGTAAGTCAGATGGTTCCAGGGTTTGTGATTCCTGTTTTGAAAGATATTGAAAACAACAAGAAGCAGAAACAAGTAGGAGAAGCTACATACCAGATGTTCATCTCAAAAGAGGATGGATGCTTGGATTTTAATAAGAGTGCTCGCACATTGCACGCCCAAGTTAGGGCTTGCTACCCATGGCCTAAGGCATATTGCACTCTCTCTTCAGATAAGCTGATCATTACAAAGGTCTATGGATCTGTTTTTGATGATGTGGAAGAAACTCAAGGAGAAAAGCCCGGAACAGTAGTTTCTCTAGACAAGAAGAAAGGGTTGAAGATAGCCACTGGTGATGGATACCTATATGTTAAGGGAGTTCTACCTCCAATGAAGAAAGAGATGGATGCTTCAAGCTATGTTAATGGCAACAGAGCTATCATAGGTAGCGTTTTGGAGGGCTAGATGACTAAAGCCAGGAAAGCCATTGTCTTATTTGTTTTGTTTGTTTGCTCTTTGTCATCTCTATGTGCTAAGACAAAGTTTGCTCTTGTTCTTTCAGGAGGTGGCGCAAGAGGGATAGCCCATATTCCAGTTATACAGGAGCTAGAGAAGAGAGGTATTGTTCCGGATTTGGTAGTTGGGACAAGTATGGGAGCTCTTGTTGGTGGTTTATATGCCTCCGGTTGGACTGGTGATGAGCTAGAGAATCTTGTCTTGAATAACGATATCTTGGGCAAGATGATGATCCTGAACAACAGATCTGGCAAAGGTTCTTTCTTGAGCCCTGATTCGCTATCTGAAGACAATATCGTTCTTATGGAATTTGGCTCTCAAGGAATTGGGTCTTCAAATGGCGTATTGGACGATCAGACTGTCAATGGATTCTTGAGAGAGAACCTTGTGAAGGTTTTGGATATCAAGGATTTTGATGATCTATCGATACCATTTAGGGCAATAGGGACCGATATCACAAACGGCGGTGAGATTGTCTTCGACTCAGGCTCTATGTATACAGCGCTAAGGGCCTCGATGTCACTTCCAATAGTTTTCCCTCCTGTCAAGCTTGAGAACAATGTCTATGTCATGGATGGAGGATTGGTTAATAACCTTCCTGTGAATATCGCAAAGAATTGGGGTGCCGATATTATATTGGCAGTCGATGTAAATGATGCTTTGAATACCAATAAGAAAGTCTCTTCCCAAGAGTTGGAAACTCTCTCTGGTTCGATCAGTGCTTTCACACGTTCATTGAATATGTCAAATAGTGTTCCTCAATATGAGCTTGCTGATTGGGTGTTGGTTCCAAATGTAAATGACTTTGACACAATTGCTTTCAACAAGACAGAAGATATTCTTACTGCAGGCAGGGAGTGTGTCTACGACAATATCGAGGTTTTTGACAAGATTGAACAGCTGACAAAGAGAAGCAAGAACGAATTTGTCAAATATAGAGATAGAGACGATGTAGTGATATATCAAATAGATAAGGGCAAGGTTGTCGGTTTTGATAAAGAGCTTAGAGCTTTCATTGGCGAAAAGTTCGACAAGGAAACAACAGTTAAGTTCGAAGAACTCCTGTTGGATATCAAATACCACAATAGATTCAAGGACATATCGTATGAATTCAATGATGGTGTGATCTCTCTTCTTTGCACTGAATACAACACAATGGATGGTGCATTCTCTCTTGGCGCAAGCGGGGCTATGGGGGTTGAATACAATGGAAGCGACGATCCATTCTTTGTTGTTCTTCCAAAGTTATCTGTTGCAGTTCAATATCATGCAGCGCAGAAAGCCATTATATCTGCAGCTCTTGCCTATCATGATACCTTGACTTTGCAATCAAGATTCAGTGTACCAATGTACAAGAACTCATATTACTATGCTGGTTTTGACCTTGATTACCTTAATATGTCTATGATCACGATCCCTACAAAGAAAGGGCACTTGGTTAGAAACGATATGGGTGCAAGCATAGTCACAGGTTTCTTTTGGGATCCAGCTCTTAAGTTTGTAGCAAATGTTGCAGGTGGATTTGATTATGCCCACCTGGTTGGACTATATGATCCAACAGATGAAGGTAGGGAACTTATTCCATATTCAAACTTGGGATATGCATATTTTGTAACAAGCTTGAATTACAATTCATTGGATAGAAAGAAAGCAATGAAGAGTGGTGCTAAGTTCGATATCTCACTATCAGTGGGTGCAGACATAGACTTTGAAAACAGCAATGATGTTTCTTTTGCATATGACTTCGAATCAAATGGTTCATTCGTCTTTGGTAAGCATAATGATTACTTTAAAGGTGTTCTTGATTTCGAAATTGATACAATCAGGAGAAACCCATATCTAAGTAAGGCATATAAGGCCACATATGGAGGAGGCATTCCTACTATGGATTACATCTATTCATCATTAGGTGTAAGGTGCTCGATTCCTGGCACACAATTCTTTATAGATGCATCTCCTTATGTTGAGTTCTTCCAACGCTATGTTGCAAGTAATGATATATACTGGACACAGGACAGGAATCTTGTTCCTTTCTCTACATTAAACACTTGGTCTTTGGGCGCTAAGCTCACACTTGGTATGTCAACAGAGGTAGGTACTATATATTTTGATATGTTCATGGGTGGTTCTGATACCTTTAAGTGTTCTGTTTTGTTAGGATTAAGGTAATGTACACACGTTGGAATAGTTATCCTGAATACTTGAAGAGAAAATATGGTCATCCTGTATATAGAATAGGCGTGGATGGTGGCTTTAATTGTCCTAATAGGGACAAGAGCCACTACGGCGGTTGCACATTCTGCGATGGCACTGGATCTGTTGCTGTATATCAAAGAAACACCGAAAGTGGTTTTTTCAGGAATGCCAGCTATCAAGAGAATGTTGCAAAGAACATCCTCGATAGGTTTGCCTCCATTGAAAAACAGATTGAGAAAGGAAAGCGCTTTGTTCAGACTAGATACAAAGCTCAAGAATGTTCTCTTTATTTTCAATCTTGGACAAACACATACGATAGCGTTGACAACCTAAAGAGTATCTATGATAAGGCTCTTTCCTATGGACCATTTAGGGAGTTCATAATATCCACACGCCCTGATGTACTTCCAGATGAGGTTTGTGCTCTTCTTGCTTCCTATTCATGTGATGATATGGAAGTGTGGGTAGAGCTTGGGCTGCAGACATCTAATGATGAGACGCTGAAAAAGATAAACAGAGGTCATGATTCATATTCTTATGTAAGTGCTGTCAAAAGAGCTCACAGCTATGGTTTGAAAGTATCAACACATGTCATTCTTGGCCTGCCTGGAGAGACTCGTAACGATTACCTAAATACAATCGATTTTGTGAACGAAGTAGGAAGCGAGGGTGTGAAGATCCATAATCTGCATGTTCCGGGAGGAACGCGTATCGCAGATGATTATCTGGAAGGCACATTCACGATCTCTAGTGAAGAGAGGCACTTGGAAAATACAGAGCTTGCATTAAGACGCTTGAATCCTGAGATTGTTGTACAGCGTCTTATATGCGAAACTCCGATGCATAGACTGATTGCACCAAGGCATTTTCCAGATAAATCACTGTTTCTTTCGCACTTGGAGCGAAATATGATTGAACATGGCACTATGCAAGGGGATGATTATAAGCGCTCTAGAAGTTCCTCTAGCTCTTTGTAGCTTGATACGCTATATGTAGCTCTTTCGGATTTCTTTCCATCGAAGTTGATCCAGACGGAGTCTATTCCAGCATTGATTGCACCTTGGATATCACTCTTGTCGCTGTCTCCGATAACAAGGCATTCTTCTGGTTTTCTTCCAATGACGGACAATACTTCATCGAAAAATGCCTTATCTGGTTTTTGAAGTCCCATTTCCTGTGAGATGAATAGATGTTGGAAGTACTTTCCTGTGTTGGTTCTATCAATTCTTCCATGCTGGGTTTTGGCAATCCCGTTTGTGATGATTGACATATCCCTGTCTTTGATATGTTCAAGAAAGTCCACAGCACCGGGAATCATGATTCCAGCTCTTGATAGGTTTTCTACATAATCCTCTCCAGAGATCAAAGCACTTTGATGTAGCTTTAGCTTGTCAAATAGAAGTTGGAATCTCTTTGTCTTTAGCTCTTCCTGTGTCAGGGTTCCTTTCTCATAACACTCCCAGCACCATTTGTTTCCGCTTTCATATAGTTCGAAGTTTTCCTTTGTATATGCGATACCATTCTTGGTAAATACTTTCTCAAGTGATATACGGGCAGAGGCAGCAAAGTCATAGAGTGTGCCATCAGCATCAAATAATAGATATTTCTTCATATGTTCATTATCTGATGAAACAACACCAAGTGGCAATAAGATGAAAAGTTATCCAAAAGAGATAAAATGTTGGGCAATTCTGCATTTCGATTGGACAAATGGCAAATCTATGTCGATATTCAATATAAGAGGTACAGAGATGAAAAAGTTCATATTCAGTATTTTGGCTTCCCTTATATTCATCGGAGTTGGAGTTTTCATGATAGCAATGCCAAAGGCTTTCCTTGGTATTCTTGTTATAATATTCTCAATTTTCTTGATCATTGGCGCTATCAAATCCATCGTTATGCTATTCAAGCTCAAGCTTTTGAATACAAAGCTTAAGATCACAATCACTTTCAAGGCATTATTGAATATCGTAATTGGTGTTATTGCAATTGTATTGGCTGCAAAGAACCCTGCAGCTATTTCTACAATCCTTGTTTATTTGATTGCAATTGATTTCTTTGCAAATTCCATTGTCGATATGTTCGATTACGCAATGCTAAGAAAGCTTGCAATTCCATCAGGAACACTTGGATTCGAGATCTTTACATCTCTCTTGTTTGGAATTCTCTTCTTGATCTTCCCTCAGATTATATCTGATATAGCAGTAACCATTCTTGCAGTGGTCGTAATCTGTGTTGGAGTAATGGTTGCTCTATTTGGAATTTACTCATTCTACATTGATCGCCAATTCAAGAAGTTCGGAATCAATCGTAAGGAAGGAAAATCAGCAGAAGCTGAATTTACAGAAGTCGATAATAACTAGAGATTAAAAAGGGGAGTGCGATAAAACACTCCCCATCTTATTGCGGCTTTGATTTAGATGCCTAGAAATCTTCTAAGTCCACCTTCATCCATAGCTCCAATGTTCTTGTTTACAACCTCTCCATTCTTGATAGCAAAAAGAGTTGGGATTGATTGAACGCCATACATCTGAGCAAGCTCTGGGTTTTCATCGACATTGCACTTTACGATCTTTACATTGTCGAACTTAGGCGCTACCGCTTCCAAAATCTTTCCTTGCATCTTACAAGGTCCACACCAATCTGCGTAGAAGTCCAAAAGAATTGTCTTGTCTGATTTGAGAACTTCTGCCTCAAAACTATCTTTGTTAACGTGAGTTATCATATGAGTAATCTCCTTTATTGATTAGAATCTAATAATGGAAACTCAGTTTCGGCAAGTATAGCTGGTATATCTCCTACATATAGACTGATAGTATCTGTATTGAATGGCCTATCTGAAAGGATGATAGTTGTACCATTTAGTTCAAAGATATTGGCAAAGTATTGCTTGAAAGCACTTTGGTTTTCCTCGCTTCCTATCAATATAAGTAGATCTGGATTCAATTCCTTTAGCATTTCAACTGCGTCTGAAATCTCTTCTGTGTTGATAGGATCGAATCCAAGTTCCAAGAATATCGCACTTGCCTTAGCCCCTTGCGCGCTTGAAGAAGGAATAAGCTTTGTCGATGGCGCATTAACTTGCTTTGGAATCGATATATTTGCGCGTCCTTCTGCAATTGTGTATGTGCTGCAGGAAACTGCCAACAGTAGCAGCAATGGGATTATTGCTTTTCTCATATCTTTAGTTTCTCTCCATATATTGCAATCTCACCATCTTCATATTTGTCTTTCTTGAAGCAAGGTGTCTTTCCATCTCCATTGAATCTTGGAATTACATGGATATGTAGGTGAGGAACTTCCTGACCGGATGCAGGAGAGTTGTTGATCATGATGTTTGTGCCATCAGCCTTAAGCTCGGTGCGCATCTTCTGGTCTAGCAGACGTGCAACGTGCATCATGTGATTCAATGTCTCTTCATCTATATCTGTAAATGTAGGATAGCACTCCCTGGATATTACCAAAGCGTGTCCCTTTGAGACTGGATTGATGTCGAGAATGACGAAGCATTTTTCGTCTTCATGCAATTTGACAGATGGAATCTGTCCATCACGTATCATTTCAAATATAGTAGCCATAGTCTGATTTTACACAGCGTAAAAGATTTTTTAAAGCGATAGTTGGCTTTTTACTCTATTTTGTCTGGAAATTAACATTGAAATGAAAAATGATTGTTTTTGTAACTCTTTTTTCCTTATAACTATAGATTAGCTAATTGGATACTTGAATAAAAAGCGGAAAATCAACTAATATGCTAGACGGTGACGCTTTGTCACAAAATATATAATAAATAATCCAGCAATGCTGGTGAGCTAATAAACTTATAAGAGGAAAGAAAAACTATGCCACATGATCTTTTAGGTATGAGAAATATCGGAATCAGTGCTCATATTGACTCCGGTAAGACAACCCTTTCAGAGCGTATTCTTTATTACAGTGGAAAGATCCACGCTATTCACGATGTCCGTGGCAAGGACGGCGTTGGTGCAACCATGGACTCCATGGAGCTTGAGAGAGAAAGAGGAATTACAATTGCTTCAGCAGCAACCAACGTTACTTGGAAGGGACATGAGATCAACATTATCGATACTCCCGGACACGTTGACTTCACAGTTGAGGTAGAGAGATCTTTGCGTGTTCTTGATGGAGCTATTCTTGTTCTTTGCTCTGTTGCAGGTGTTCAGTCACAGTCAATCACTGTTGACCGCCAGATGAAGAGATATCATGTACCACGTCTTGCTTTCGTTAACAAGTGTGATAGAACTGGTGCTAACCCACTCAGAGTTAAGGATCAGCTTATTGAGAAGCTTGGCTTGAACGCTGTACTCATGGAGCTTCCAATCGGACTCGAAGATAAGCTTCAGGGCGTAATCGATCTAGTTGCTATGAAGGCTTATTACTTCGATGGCGGCGCATCAGGTGAGGATGTAAGAGTCGAAGAGATTCCAGCTGACATGCTTGCTGATGCAGAAGCTAAGAGAGAAGAGATGCTTGAGACTGTATCTATGTGCACAGGCAACGAAGCATTGATGGAAGCACTTCTCGAAGATCCAGAGAACGTTTCAATCGATCTCATTAAGGAATGTGTAAGAAGAGGAACAATCGCTCTTGAGCTCTGCCCTGTATTCATGGGTTCTGCATACAAGAACAAGGGTATCCAGCCACTATTGGATGCTGTTGTTGATTATCTTCCAAACCCAACAGATGTTACAAACATTGCATTGGATCTTGATGACAACGAGAAGGAAGTTGTTCTTAAGTCAGATGAGAACGCTAAGCCTGTTGTTCTTGCATTCAAGCTTGAAGATGGTCAGTTCGGTCAGCTCACATACATCAGAGTTTACCAGGGAACAATCAAGAAGGGCGACACTCTATACAACACAAGAACAAGAAAGAAGTTCAACGTTGGTAGACTTGTTAAGATGCACGCTTCAACAATGGAAGATGTTTCAGAGTGTGGTTGTGGTGAAATTGCAGCTCTCTTTGGTATCGATTGTGCATCCGGTGATACATTCTGTGATCCAAGCTTGAACTACTCTCTAACAAGTATGTTCGTTCCAGCTCCTGTAATCTCACTTGCTATCAAGCCAGTAGACAAAAAGGCTGCTGATAACATGGCTAAGGCTCTTAACAGATTCACAAAGGAAGACCCAACATTCCAGACATATGTTGATCCTGAATCAAATCAGACTATCATCAAGGGAATGGGAGAGCTTCACCTAGATGTTTACATCGAGAGAATGAAGAGAGAGTACAAGGCTGAGGTAGAAGTAGGTAAGCCAGAGGTAGCTTATAGAGAAGCTATCACACAGAGAGCAGACTTCAACTTCACACATAAGAAGCAGACTGGTGGTTCTGGTCAGTATGCTCGTGTTGCAGGTTACATCGAACCAACTGTTGCCGCTAGCGATGATGAGCCAGCTAAGGACTATGAGTTTGTTGATGAAGTTAAGGGTGGTGCAATTCCTACAGAGTACATCCCATCTTGTGATAAGGGCTTCCAGCTCGCTATCAAGAAGGGTACTCAGATTGGATTCCCTGTAATTGGTGTTAAGTGTGTTGTAAACGATGGTGCATGGCACCCAGTCGACTCTTCAGACCAGGCATTCCAGACAGCAGCTCTTGGTGCATTCAGAGATGCTTATGAGAAGGCTAAGCCAGCTATCCTAGAACCTATCATGAAGGTTGAGGTAGAGGGTCCATCAGAGTTCCAGGGTAACATCTTCGGTTCTATCAACCAGAGAAGAGGTATGATCGTTTCTTCTACAGAAGATAACAACCAGTGTACAGTTATTGCTGAAGTTCCACTCTCAGAGATGTTCGGATATTCAACAGTTCTAAGATCTCTCACTCAGGGTAAGGCAGAGTTCACAATGGAAGTTGCTAAGTATGGCAAGGTTCCACAGTCAGTTGCTGAAGAACTCAAGAAGGCTTACGAAGAGAAGAGAAAGAAGGAAGCTGGTAAATAATCAAATTAACCACTACTAATATAGAAAGGTCATGCAGCGATGTATGGCCTTTTTTGCCCCTTATATACTTTGTAATTCATTCTATTATGATACAGAGGCTACAAAATGAAATATGATTATGATATTCAGAAATTAACTACAGCATTCTTCGAAGACTATCCTTCAGATATATACCCAGAACTAATGAATAAGCTAGGGCGCCCATATAACTGTTTGCTTTTAGAAACACATTATGACTATTATATCTGTATTCCATTTAGGTCTAATATTCATCATAAACAGGCATTCCTGTTTAAGGATTCTCGACGTTCAAGGCAGACTCGTTCCGGTCTAGATTATTCCAAGATGGTAATTATTAAAAATGCAGATAAGTATTTGACTAACCAAAATGTTGCTGTTGACAACGATGAGTATAATGAAGCACAGCGGAACATTGAACGAATTGTATTTGAGGCATTGGATTATTTGGATTCATATATAGAATACGTAAAGAATGGAGAAGCTGGTAACGCTAATACTAGAATTCGATTTAAGTATTCGACACTGAGGTATTTCAACGATATTTTGTTGTAACTTATGGAGTTGCCTTTTTAAAGTATGTAAGGTAATATTTAATTGTAGATAAATAATCTATTTTCTTCTTATTAAGAGAGGAGTGAAGGTGAAGACTCCTCATGAAAAATAAAAAGTGACCGAGCGAAGAAAGGAGTGAAGGTGAAGACTCCTTATAAAAAATAAAAAGTGACCGAGTGAAGAAAATAGTTAGAGCTGTTCAGTTGAGGAAAACTCAAGCCGAGCAGCTCTATATTTTTGTCTAAAATAATACGATTCTCGTATCTCTAAGCACTGCCAAAAATAAGCTAATAAGAATTTACTATCCGAGATTCAAAATGCGTGATAAGCTGAAAGATTATGCAAATAATCCTTTATTTCCATAATTGGCATGGTATAATTCATATACATACTCATTAGGAGGTACTCATAATGGATATTCAACAGCTTAATTCAATCAGCCCTCTACGTGCCTTTGAAGATTCTATCAATGGCGGATTGGGAAAAGGAAAGCTTGGAGTTATTGTTTCCAAGCACGGAGTAGGTAAGACAGCATGCCTTGTACACTTAGCTACTGATAAACTCTTCAAAGGTGAACATGTAATTCACGTATCGTTCTCTGGTAACGTAGAACACGTTATCAATTGGTATAAAGAAGTATTTAGACAGATTGCAGAAATCCAGTCTCTAGACGATGCTGCAATGGTTTACAACTCAATTCTTTCAAATCGTGTTGTAATGAACTTCTCTCAAGAGCAGATTTCAATCGATAAGGTTCTTTCTTCTCTTGAGTCTTTGATCAAGCAAGGTTCATTTGAAGCTGATGCAATCCTATTTGACGGATTCAAGCTCACAGCTGCAAGCGCAGAAGATATCAAGAAGATCAAGGATTTTGCAGAAAAGATGAACATCGAAATCTGGTTCAGCGTATCACCTGTTAAGCCAGATGTAGAGTATGACGAATATGGTGTTCCAAATACACTACAGCCACACTTCGATGAAATCGACGTACTTGTAGCACTCAAGTATGATGAAAAGGTTGATAAGGTTGTTCTTACAGTTGTAAGAGCTCATAGCGAGTCTGTTCCAAAGCCAGCAAAGGTTTACTTGGATCCAAAGACAATGCTAATTTCCCACGTATAGGATTGATTAACGATATGCCACCCTCAGAGGGTGGCTATTGTATTTAAATGGCTTCAGGCTTGAATCCTTCTTCTGTAAGGAAATATAGATTGCTGAAGCCATATTCTTTTAATCTATCGAGCGAAGAGTTGAACGCATAGCTTAGCCATTTCTTGTTATGGCAATCTGATGAGAGAATCATATGTGCATTCTTCTCTTTTGCTCTTTCAAGCAAGAAAGGCGCAGGATATGGTGTTGTTCTATATCCTCTTGATATTGCACCTGTGTTAACTTCTATAAGCTTGTCGTTGTCAATAGCGCAATCCAGGGCCGCAATGGCTATATCTCTATACCAGGATTCTTTCTCAAAGTCCCAGTCTTTGATTTCATTGAACTTTGTCACCAGATCGATGTGACCTGTAATGTCATAGTTGGAAATCGAAGCAAAACGAATGATCTCATTGTAGTAGTTTTCAACTAGTTCTCTTATTCCGCCAATGTAGTCTCGTGCTTCCTCAAACATCTCTGGAGTGTAATCGACAGAGAATACTTTGTCCCTAAGCCAGAAGCAATGCACAGATCCTATGGAGTAATCGAGGCGTTTGTCGACTGCGATATTGTCGTTCTTGCTTTCAAGTTCCAGTCCTGTATAGATCTTGATTCTATCTTGATACTTTTTCTTCAGGTCAGCTATTTCCTTGATATATTCACTGACTTTCTCTTCGCTTTCTATTCCGCAATCATCAAATGCAAAGCCCGTATATGCATGGGATGAAAATCCGATAGAATCAAAGTCTTCAAGAATTGCTTCTTTGACAATATCTTCAAGTGTGTCTATGCCATCGCAATATGTTGAATGAGTATGTAGGTTTTGCTTAGTCATAATTCCAAATTACAATTTGAATTCTGATTTTGCAATTGAGAAATCATGAATGAACCTAACACGTGTTCTATTTTATACACAAATGCAAATTTGTATGAGGAAGATGTGATTTTCCTGTGGTAAACTTTAAAGTTGAGGTTCAAAAAATGATATACGATGCAATTGTAATTGGATGTGGAGTAACTGGCTCTGCGATAGCTAGGTACCTCTCTAGGTATGATATTTCACTAGCTCTTTTGGAAAAGGATTCAGATGTCTGCACTGGCACTAGTAAGGCAAATAGCGGCATTGTCCATGCTGGCCATGATCCCATTCCTGGAACAGAGAAAGCTCGCTTGAATGTAAAGGGAAACAAGATGATTAGAGAGCTTGCAAAGTCTCTTGATCTTGACTTGGTTAATAATGGTGCTTTGGTTATTTCCTTTGATAGTGACTCTTCACGCATAGAAGAACTTTACCAAAGAGGATGTAAGAATGGCGTCGAAGGAATGAGAATACTAGCACACGATGAAGTATTGGCTCTCGAGCCTAATATCAATCCTGAGGTGACATGGGCTCTTCATCTATCCACTAGCTGCGTTGTATGTCCATTTTCATTGACAATTGCTCTTTGCGAGAATGCTATTGCCAATGGTCTTGAACTCTTCTTGTCCCATGAAGTATTGGATATCAAGAAGAAAGAAGGACACTTTGAGATAACAACAAATAAGGAAACATTCAACGCTCGATGCGTAATAAACGCAACAGGCGTTTATGCAGATAGAATCAACAATATGGTTTCTTCAGAAAAAGAGGAAATCATTCCACGTCGTGGAGAATATGTGCTGTTGGATAAAAGTGAAGGAAAGCTTGTTAAATCAACAATCTTCCAGCTTCCTACGAAGGCAGGAAAGGGTGTATTGGTTACTCCTACTGCACATGGCAATATCTTGGTTGGACCTGACAGTATTACAGTGGATGATAAAGAAAACACAGCAACAGAAAGCTTTGGACTTGAGGGTGTTATGGAAAATGCAAAGCTTAGTGTTCCATCCATCAACTATAGAGCGATCATTACTTCATTTGCAGGTGTTAGAGCTCAACACAAGGACGGGGACTTTATCCTAACTGAACCTGAGGATGGATTCTTTAACGCACTTGCTATTGACTCTCCAGGCTTAACTGCATCTGTTGCAATCGGAGAAGAGTTGAGTGATAGAGTTGCATCAAAGCTAAATGCAAAGAAGAAAGATAATTTCATTGAAGAGAGAAAAGGTATAGTAAAAGCTTCTTTGCTATCAAATGAAGATAGAAACAAGCTTATTCAATCTGATCCTAGCTATGGCAATATCATCTGCAGATGCGAAGAGATATCAGAAGGTGAAATCAAGGAAGCTGTAAGAAGAGGGGCTACAACTCTTGATGGTGTCAAACGACGCGTTAGAGCTGGCATGGGGCGTTGTCAGGGAGGATTCTGCTCTCCAAAGGTAATGGAAATCATCGCACGTGAAACAGCGCTTGATATGAAGGATGTTAGAAAGAACGAAGTAGGTTCTGAGGTTATCCAGTGAAGGATTTAGTTATTATTGGAGGCGGTGCTGCAGGACTTGCAAGTGCTGTATCTGCATACGATGCAGGTATTAGGGATATTCTTATCATCGAAAGGTCTTCTTCCTTGGGAGGAATCCTTAACCAATGTATTCACAATGGTTTTGGACTCCATACATTCAAGGAAGAGTTAACTGGACCTGAATATGCAAATAGATTCATCAAGGAAGTAGAGAAGCGAAAAATCGAGGCTCTTACTTCTTCTATGGTTATCGATATAAAGCCACATGAAGTTACTTATGTAAACTCAACTGAAGGTGTAAAGACACTGGAGGCTAAGGCTATTGTTCTTGCAATGGGATGCAGGGAAAGGCCTAGAGGAGCTTTGAACATTCCTGGCTATAGACCTGCAGGAATCTTCAGCGCAGGAACAGCTCAACGCTTAATGAATATCGATGGATATAGAGTAGGTAAGAGAGTTGTAATTCTTGGTTCTGGAGACATTGGACTGATTATGGCTCGTAGACTCACTCTTGAAGGTGCCAAGGTATTGGCTGTTGCTGAGATTATGCCATATTCAGGAGGCTTGAAGCGTAATATCGTACAGTGTTTGAATGATTTCGATATTCCTCTCTTGTTGTCTCATACTGTTGTCGATATCGAAGGAAAGGAAAGAGTTGAAGCTGTAACAATTGCCGAAGTTGATGAGCATAGAAAGCCTATTGCTGGTACAGAGATTCGCTACGAGTGCGACACTCTGTTATTGTCTGTTGGACTTTTACCTGAGAATGAACTTACAAAGAAGGCAGATATAGAACTCTCGAGAATTACAGGAGGTGCTATCGTAGACGATGAATTTGCTGCAGGAGATGGAATCTTTGCCTGTGGTAATGTTCTTCATGTCCATGACCTTGTTGATTATGTATCTGAAGAGGCAACTGCCGCAGGTCTTAGCGCTGCTCGCTATATTCAGTCACCTAAAGAGAAAAAAGAATATGTGGATGTAACACCTCTTTTTGGTGTTAGATACATTGTTCCTCAAAAGGTTCAGAAGGGCAAAGTGGGTGTAACCTTTAGGTTCAGAGTAGAGAATAATTATAAGGGCGCAACTCTTGTGGTCAAATGCGATGGCAATGAGATAAAGAGAGTTAAGAAAGCAGTTCTTGCTCCTGGAGAGATGGAGAGCGTGAAGCTTCTTGATGCTGTTAATGGCAATATAACAATCGAGGTCGAACTATGAAAGAGATAGAGCTTACTTGTATAAATTGCCCTCTAGGTTGCCAAATGGTTGCCACTCTAGAGGATGGTAAGGTTATAAAGGTAGTTGGAAATACCTGTCCAAGAGGAAAAAGATATGCAGAGAATGAAGTAGTAGCTCCTAAGCGTGTTGTTACTTCAACAGTATCTGCAGGAAAAGAGAGACTATGTGTTAAGACAGTTCCGGAGATTCCTAAGGATAAGATCTTTGATGTAATGGATGTCATTCATAGCGTGACTGTAACACCTCCAGTTTCCATCGGGGATGTTATTGTTCCAAACATTGCAGGAACTGGTTCTGATCTAGTTGCATCATCAGAGATTAAATAAGTGCCACTTGGCACTTATCAATCAATTGTTGTTAAGTAATACTACAACTTCAGCCTTGATAGCTCTCTTTTCACCTAGAGCATCAAGGCCTTCGTTTGTCTTGGCTTTGACAGATAGTTTATCAATATCAACATTGCAAATAGATGCTAGAGTATTTCTGATCTCAAGAATATAAGGCCTTAATTTAAAGCCCTCTAATGTGATCACTGCATCAATATTGATGAATTCTGGCTTTGCTTTTTCCAGAACATATTCCAGTAGAATGCGAGAGTCTGCATTCCTGTATTTCTCATCTTCTGGAGGAAAGTATGCTCCGATGTCCCCAAGTGCAAGAGCGCCAAGGATTGCATCGATCAAAGCATGAATAAGGACATCTCCATCTGAGTGAGCATCTTCGCCTTTGCTGTGAGGAAGTTTCAATCCTCCCAATACAAGAGGTCTACCTTCTACAAGTCTATGGATATCGTTGCCAAAACCAATACGCATATTACTCTTCCTTGGAATTCATTAGCTCTCTCATTCTGCGTACAGCTTGAGCAGAGTGTCTGCCTTCCTCTCTTGCTTTAAGATATTCTTCAATCTGCTTATCTGCATCTGGAATATCCTTAAAGTATGTAATCTTCTTGTTCTCTTCACTACCTTGAATGACAGTACACGAAAAACCTGCATTGACATATACTTCAACATCATCCTTAGCACTATAGCCTTCTTCTAGATCCTGATATGCCTTGAATAGATTTTTAGCGTTGAAAATCTGAGGTGTCTGTACTCTGATTATGCTCTTGTTATCAACATTGGCTTGAATCAAACCATCGTCGCCTAGGCTCTTTAGAGCATCAGTGACTCTCATTGCAGGACATGCGCCACCTACAACAGATGCTGTTGCAAGTGTTGTAATGATTATCTCTGGTGTGACAAATGGTCTAGCGCCATCGTGAATTGCAATGTAGTCAAATTCAAATGGAAGGGAAGATAGTGCACTTAATGCTTTTCTTATAGATTCTGTTCTCGTCTCTCCACCTTCAAGGATCAACAATGGTAGTGATGCGATATCTGATAGATCTTCTAGCGCAACTAGAGTCTCATCCTCTGATCCTTTTGGGCAGGTAACAACCATAGCTGCTAGTCCTGGGATTTCAAAGAATGGTTCTGTTGCCTTATATAGTACAGTGTGACCATCTATCTTAAGGTATTCTTTCTTTACTCTTTCGTCTCTTCCTTTGTTAAAGCGCTCAGAGCTTCCTGCTGCAGTGATAACTACAGCAAAACGAGGTATGTTCATGTTTATTTCCTATGCTTCTAGTTTTTTGAAGATTGTTTTACGCATCTCTTCATTACTTATTCCTAGCACAGAAGAAGTTTCATCTACAAGCATTGTGAGTGCAGATTCATATAATCTACGCTCAAGAGTAGGAAGGTCTCTGGATTTTGATCTTCTATATAGACTGTTTACTACAGTTGCAACAGACAATAAGTCTCCATGCTTTAATAGCTCTTGGTTTTCCTGTAGTCTTACTTTCCAGTCTTTGTCTACAAGCTTAAGCCTCTTACTTAGGCCTTCCAAGGCTTTTTCGGTATCTATTTTGGAAGCAAGGTGTCTTAGCCCAAAGTTCTTTACTTTTTCAAGTGGCAAAAGAACATCCATTGCTGAAGAATCAATATGGATTTTCAGATAATCTTTTTCATTTCTTTTTTCAATTTTTTCAATGTAGCCTATACCTTGGGCAGGATAGACTACCATATCACCAACAGTAAAGTTATTAGTTAAATCCATGCTATCCATATACTTAGTTTAACAGACAAAAATGAAAAATTCAAACAAGAGATAAAAACTATTTTTTGCATCATAAGCTACAAAAGTGATAAGCATTGCCAATCAGAATGCTTTTTTATCTCACATATTTCATTTATAATTGAAATATGAGTTGTAAAGATAGAAAGACTGGAGTGCTATTGCACATCACTAGCTTGCCTTCAGCTTACGGTATTGGTGATTTGGGAAAAGAGGCTTATGCCTTTGTTGATACACTAAAAAAGAACAAGATAGGTCTTTGGCAGATCCTGCCAACAGGTCCTACTGGTTTTGGTGATAGCCCATATGCTGCACGTTCAGCATTTGCTGGCAATGAGCTTTTTATCTCACCAGAGGAATTATATCTTCTAGGCTACTTAGAGCTTGAAGATGTAAAGAGAAAGCCTGAATTCACAGAGCGTGTCGATTATGGCAAGGCTCGTGCATATAAGATGCCATTATTGGTAAAGGCTGCTGAGACTTTCCTTGAAGGGAAAGATGAAAACTATGAAGACTATCTTGAGTTTAGAAAGCGCGAAGGATGGTGGCTTGAGTCCTATGCTTTGTTCCAAGCTCTATGCGAACGCTATAACGATTCGCGATGGTATCTAGCATGGCCAAAAGAGATCAGACTCAGAAAGGCTAGAGCCATGAAGAAAGTTCTTACAGAAGAACAGCATCTTGTTGATGTCTATACTGTGCTTCAATATTTCTTCTTCACTCAATGGGCTAAATTCAGGGAGTATGCTAACGAAAATGGCGTTGAGATCATAGGAGACATTCCAATTTTCGTTGCTGCAGATTCATCCGATGCGTGGTCTCATCCAGAGCTTTTGATGATAGACCAAGATGGTCAGCAAGAAGCATCCTCTGGTGTTCCACCAGATGCTTTCAGCGCAACAGGGCAGCTATGGGGCAATCCTCTATATAGATGGTCTGAACATGAGAAAACAGGCTTTGATTGGTGGATCAAGAGAATAAGAGCTTGTTTCAAGCTGTGCGATATTATAAGAATCGATCACTTCAGAGGATTTGAAGCTTATTGGAAAGTTCCTGCAGGCGAAGAGACTGCCATGAACGGTAAATGGGTTCCCGGTCCTGGTCAGAAGTTCTTTGATGCTATTAAGAAAGCATTTGGCGATGACTTACCTATTATTGCAGAGGACTTAGGTGTAATTACTCCAGAAGTAGAAGCTTTAAGAGATGCAAACCATCTTCCTGGAATGAAGATTATGCAATTTGCATTTGGCTTTGATGACGAGGGAAATATCGATACAGAAAATGCATACCTTCCTCATAACACAGTTCAGGAATCTGTTGCATACACTGGTACTCATGATAACAATACAACAGTAGGTTGGTATAATGATCTTGATGACAGGACAAAGGATTATGTCAGACGTTATTTTGAATGCTCTGACGAAGGTGTTCTTTGGCACATGATCAGATGTTTGATGATGAGTACATCCAAGTGGGTAATCTTCCCTATGCAAGATATTCTAGGACTAGATGCTAGCGCTAGAATGAATGTTCCATCAACATGTGGAACTTCAAATTGGTCTTGGAAGATGAGGAAGGAAGATATTGATTCTGATTCTTTTGCTGGTATCAAATACTATACAGAACTATATGGTAGGGATAACTAAGTAAGTCAACTACCTCCACCCTAAAGGGTGGTAGCTTGTCTACCAGTTGATTAGCCGGAGTGCTTCGAGCACTACGTTGGTCAGGAATACATAGGCACCAGTGGGTGTGCGACCTAGCCCACTGCTCTGCGGCTTATCATTAAACAGCTCTGGGAGCAAGGAGCAGTGTGATAAGCGTCAAACCCTTTTCAACATCGGCGAAGGTCACATTACGCAGCAGAAGCGGCCTTGAAGGCGTTCATCTGCCTTCCTCCCTGCCTCGGATACGGCAGGATGGAGGAAGAACACAGTATCCACTTGGAGAGAAGACATGGTATACGTCCTTGATATTGATAGCAAACCCTTAATGCCATGTACTGAAGCCAAGGCTCGCCACTTATTGGAACAGGGAAAGGCTATCCGCGTGAAATCCATCTCAAAGGAAATCTTCACGATACGTCTCATTTTCGCTGTCAGTGGATACAAAGAAGAGATAAAGCTCGGCGTCGATGCAGGCTCTAAGCACATAGGGCTCTCTGCAGCTTCTGAAAGGAAGGAATACTTCTCAGCAGAGTTTGAGGAGAGGGATGATGTATCAAAGAACCTCACTTCAAGAATGGAAGCAAGAAGAACAAGAAGAAGTCGCCTTAGATACAGAGCTCCTAGGTTCAAGAACAGAGTCCACTCCAAGAACAGGGGCTGGCTTGCTCCTTCGGTTGAGAACAAAATCGGAACGCACCTGAGAGCTGTGGAGATTATCTGCTCCATCCTCCCTATATCAGAGATAATAGTGGAGGTTGCTACCTTTGACACCCAGCTTCTCCAGAACCCGGAGATTGAAGGCACAATGTATCAGAACGGAGTGACCGCAGGCTTTTTAAATGCCAAAGAGTATGTCAGATACCGTGATGGCTATAAATGCCAGCTCTGCAAAGGCAAGTCTAAGGATAAAAAGCTTGAAGTCCATCATATCGTCCAGAGGAAGGACGGAGGCTCCAATAGACCGGATAATCTCATCACACTCTGCCATACCTGCCACTCCAAGCTTCATGCCAATCCAGGTTCTTATCCTCTTAAAGCACCTAAAGGCTATAGGCATGAGACCTTCATGGGCATCATGAGATGGACGTTCTACAACAGGCTAAAGG
The DNA here is from genome assembly GCA_934276485.1 of uncultured Spirochaetales bacterium. Taxonomy (GTDB): domain Bacteria; phylum Spirochaetota; class Spirochaetia; order Sphaerochaetales; family Sphaerochaetaceae; genus Ornithospirochaeta. The sequence continues at coordinate 69,687 of CAKQTE010000019.1, forward strand.
AGCTCTATCCGAAAGTATCGTTGACCTATGGCTACATCACCAGAGAAATCAGGAAGGAGCATGACATCGAGAAGAGCCATAGAGCAGATGCCTTATGCATAACCGGATACCCAGAAGCGAAACGGATGGATTACTGGTTCTACTCTAAGAAGAGCAGAGGCCATAACAGGCAGATACATAAGGCTAATAAGCTTAAGGGCGGGAAGCTGAAGTTCAATCAGGCTCCGCGTCTTGTAAAAGGCTTCCGGCTCTTTGATAAAGTGGAGTACCAGAGTCACGCATGCTTCATAACAGGAAGGCGTTCCAGCGGGTACTTTGCATTGAAGACCTTAAACGGCACCAGCATAACAGACTCGGTGTTTTATAAGAGATTAAGGTTCCTTGAGGAACCGGGAACAATACTGGTAGAGAGGCGTGCTCCTACCGCCACCTTAAAAGGTGGGATTATCCTCATGCAGGAGTTTTTATGAATATTCTTCTTTTCAAGAATGATGAGACATCTATTGATATAAAAGATGAAAGAGCAGAGCACTTGAAGAAAGTGCTCCATCTTTCTGTAGGCGACTCGTTTAAAGCTGGTATTATCAACGGTAAACAAGGAATTGCTACAATTGAATCTATTGAAAACAATAGAATGAATTTCTCTTTTGATTTCACTGATGATTATTCAGAGCTATATCCTTTGACGATGATCATTGCGCAAGTTCGTCCTATTTGCATGAAACGAATTCTGCGAGAAGCTGTGTCGTTGGGTGTGGGAAGACTTATTCTTCCTGTTTCAGAGTTAGGAGAGAAGAGCTATTTAAAATCATCTTTATATACAACAGATGAATATTCGAAAATCCTGATTGATGGTGCTATGCAAGCGGGATTTACAGGCGTTAGTGAGTGTCTTCTTGCTCGCAGTGTAGAGCACGCGATAGAGCTTGCAGGCTCTGGCGAACGACTTCTTCTGGATAACGTCATTGGCGCAAAACCATTATCATCTCTAGATTTAAGAAATAAAAATGTAATTCTAGCAATAGGCCCTGAACGTGGCTGGACAACTAAGGAACGCGAACTTTTTATAGAATCAGGATTTGCTCCATGTTTATTAGGCTCTCGCATTTTAAGAACAGAGACAGCAGCGGTCGCAGGAGCCGGAGTAGTGCTAAGTGCAATGGGATTACTTTGACAAATTTGTGCACAAAGAAGCATATTCTATGTGCACAATCAATCAATACATTGATTTAACAATAACACAGTGCCCAAACAACTATCTATGCGATAGTAAGCAATCGAGTTTAGTTAGATTAAAACACAGCGATTCAAAATTTTATGTGACAAATCAAGATTTACCCCAGACATCTCTTTGAAGTATCAAATGACATGCTGAGTTTCTCAGCAATCTCAAAGTGCTCCTTCTTGGTGTTATTGAGGCATTT